>NZ_JADEXP010000387.1 GCF_015207065.1 Leptolyngbya cf. ectocarpi LEGE 11479
GTGGGGGCAACAATCGTTTCAAACCCTTCTGCTGTCACACTCTGTTGTAAAAACGTTGACGCTGGTGACACATTAAAGTCGGGAACGGTGGCTACTGGCGTCGTGGGTGCAACTGGGCTAGCTGAAAGAAAGGCTGGATTTTCAACAACAGGGCCGTTAACGTCATCAAATTCAGTCTGCTGAGCTAGCGCATCCAAGATTTCTTGCTTTACCGCATCAATCGCTTCATCCCCTGTGGATGCCTCTGGATCATCTAGATACAGATCCTCTCCTAAACTGTTGGTGTCATAGAACAGCTCCATATCAAATAAGAATTTTTTGATGGGCTGCTCTCCGCGTAGCACAGCCATTTCACCGGCAAAAAGAGGTTGTTGTTCAGAGCCATCATGGTTGAAAGCCATCATGGGACCGTCTGGATTGTTAGTGAGGGCACCAATAATGGTGGTATCGGTTTCAGGAACAAAGCGAACAAACAACGCTGAGCCATGGATACCTGTCACCGCATTGGGGGTTTGGATGGTGGTCCGACCCTGTCCTGGCGGAATCAGTAACAGAACCGTGCCGTTAGAGAGCCGGAAATTACGAGTATTGGGGGTAAATCGAAAAACAGCACTTTCGCCAATGCGCGCTAATGAACCATCGTTAAACCGCAGCTCGGCTCGGGCTCTGCTGGCCGTGCTGAGAGCATCATTAATCCCCAGAACATCAGATACCCGTGCTCTGCGAGATTGACCATTGGTGAATAGATTTACTTCATTGCGGGTAAGCTCCACCCTGGCCCAGGTGAGGGTAGACTGGGCCAGGGCAGCCCCGGGTACCGACAACAGCATCCCCAGGGATGCGCACATCAAGGACAGCCAGCGACCGGTCGCCACTATTTTCAATTTTTCCATTACCGTCGGATCGTGAACCAGCTAAACATTAAGGACTAACTAATCAATGACCTCGGCTTTAACCAACTAAATTCGCTGATAAAGGACGGTGATCCCATCGCTAAAATCTTGACCCCGATTAGGTTCGGCGTTTTAGCTATGGAAACAATGAGATCATTGAAACCCCCGAATATGTAAAGTTCTCGATACACCCTTAAATTTATGCTACCGGTGTTATTTGCAAAGGTGGGCAAGATTTGATGAAGTGTGGAGACAAGTTCACGGTTTTTGTTTGAAGATTGGATTGGAGGGCAGTGGAATCAACTACTTTGACCAGCTGCTTTAATCACCTCTCTTTCATCATCTATCCTTAAAAGTCATCCAGCAGGGGACCCAAACGGTTAAGAACGGGGTCGTTTGACTCCTCTGTTTCGTCAGCGGCCTGGGGGAGTATTTGTTCTGAGCGCCCATGGGTCTGGGGAACAGATGGGGAGGTTTGTGAAGGGTTAAGAGCAGCGCTGGCCTCCTCAAGGGTGGCGACTCGAACCTGCAACTGGGCAATTTGCTGCTGTAGCTCCATGAACAGCATGACAGACGGGGTGGGCTCCCGACTCAGCAAATACTGCCGCAGCGCCTGCTTACACAGGTCGCTAAAGCTTTGCAGCTCGGTAGCTGACTGACTAGTCAATGCTTGTGCGATCGCATCCAGCAAAGCTCGATCTCCATCGCTATCATCGAAGGAAACGCTCTTACGAATGGATTTAGCAGCCATGGTAAGTCAGGAGCACGAAATGACACTGCTCCCAATAACGCATAGCTAGGGGTGGCCCGTCAATCTAGCGCGTGGCTACCGCCACCTTGAGATTAGCAAGCTGGGCCTCACCATATATATACTGACCCAGCGCATTTGCCTGTCGTGATGGTTTAGCCAAATGTCCCTTGAGTCTGGCCTCTTTCAATAAAGGACGTAGTTCACTCCAGAAAAATTCACCGCCGCCACCGGTCACAATCACATCAGTGGCTCGCTCTGGCAGCCAGCTCAAAAAACGCTGGGAAAGTTCACGGGCAAAACTCTTACGCAGACTGGGCAAAATTTCATCTAGATCGGTGGGTCGCGATGCTCCCCTAGGACGATAAAAACGCTCCCCTTCAGCCTTATGAACCGCCGCAATCAGAGACAGGGACTGACTATCTGCCCCATCGATCTGCGCCGCCACCCGCTCATAAAATTGAGCCATCCCAAAAGACTCACTCTGGGAGGCCCCACGGGCAAACCGAAATCGATCAATAGCCAGAAAATCCGTCGTTTGATGACCAATATCCACAATCGCCACCGAGAGGTTGGGAAAGTCAGGGCTAGTCGCTTTCTTACTCTGGGCTTCACTCCAGATCAGACTGCCGTAGCCCTCTGGCATCACCCACACCTTCTCTACATTGATTGCCATGGACTTTCCCCGATAAACCATGACATGGGGGGATGTCAGCAAGCTAATAATTTCTGACTTTTCGCTATCAAACTGCTCCTGGGAATGATACGGCAGACCCAGCACAATGCCCAGGTTGCCCTTAAGACCAAAGTAGCCCACACAGGCCAACGTTTTTACCAAAGCATCATCCACCTTTGAGCGTCCCACCCCCAAATCAGCACCAAAGTCAGCGGCCAAATGCCCCACGGCATAGCCCTTACCCTGATATTCCAGCCACATATCCAGGAGTGGATCGCTCGGCTGTGACTCAAATACACCCCGGCGAGCCTGTTCCACCGTCAGATGGGCGACATTTGACGGCACCAACACAACATCATTCTGATTACGCTTAACACAGGTTTTAGTCGCTGTACGACCCAGATCAATACTGAGGAGCTTCATTTTAGAAGTAGGCATAACGCGAATTAGGAGTTAAAAAACCTTAAAAACGAATAAGTAACCAGAACCGATACAATTTGTGAAATGCCCCTTAGGTATGAGCCCCACAGAAAAACAACAGCCCTAGTTCGGATACATCATGCCGTAACCCTGGATAATCCTGAGTCGCCTTCGTGACAAAGTCACCATTAAAGATAATGTCGTTGCTGATTGAGAGACTGAACCAATCCGTCGGAAGTACTCTATTCCTATAGTCTGGGAATAACTCTGCGAACAAAGGCACACCGGGGATCAGCAACGGCAAAATAATTAAGAAATACTCAAAATATCCAAACTCGACTTGATGGTTCAATTGTACTATAGCGATGCCATCGGATTAAATAACTCCACATAAAGTTAGATATTTAGGTAGCAAATAAAACCTCGAACCTACCTCCAAACAGGTGGAGTTTGAAGAAAACCTATGAGTCCGTCCATGTTTTAGAAAATAGTGTCTAGGCTGGTATCCAAGACAGCGCCTGATCACATATAAGTTGAACTTCGAAATTTTCCTCTACGAAAGATTCAAGTTCTAGATGTGGCCACAAAGTAGACACTAGGAAACAGGTTATGGCACAAAGTTTTGGAGTAATTGGTCTGGCGGTAATGGGGGAAAATTTGGCCCTCAACGTCGAACGTAACGGTTTTCCGATTTCTGTTTACAATCGATCCCCTGAAAAAACCAAGGCCTTTATGGCTGATAGAGCCACTGGCAAGAATGTTGTAGCGGCCTACTCCTTAGAGGAGTTTGTCGCTTCGTTAGAGCGACCTCGCCGGATTTTACTCATGGTCAAAGCGGGTAAGCCAGTAGATGCAGTCATCGACCAGCTCATGTCGCTGCTTGATCCCGAAGACATGATCATTGACGGTGGCAACTCTCTATATGAGGATACTGAGCGCCGAGTAAAGACCCTGGAAGGTGCAGGCTTTCGCTTTATTGGCATGGGTGTCAGCGGCGGTGAAGAAGGTGCCCTTAATGGCCCCAGCCTCATGCCCGGCGGGACTCGCGCGGCTTATGAGTCCATTGAGCCCATTGTTAAAAAAATTGCTGCCCAGGTTGATGATGGCCCCTGCGTAACCTATATCGGCTCTGGTGGAGCAGGTCACTACGTCAAAATGGTGCATAACGGCATTGAGTATGGCGATATGCAGCTGATTGCCGAAGCCTATGACCTGATGAAAAATGTTTTAGGTCTGAGTCATGAGCAGCTGCACGAAGTCTTTGCCCAGTGGAATACGACCGAAGAGCTGGACTCCTTCCTAATTGAAATTACAGCTGACATTTTTACGAATACCGAAGGCGATACAGCCCTGGTAGAGAAAATCCTAGACGCAGCTGGCCAAAAAGGTACCGGTCGTTGGACCGTCATGAATGCTTTGGAAATGGGCGTCGGCATCCCCACCATTACCGCTGCCGTCAATGCTCGGATTATGTCATCGATCAAAGATGAGCGGGTAGCAGCAGCGGCACAGATCAGCGGTCCTGATGGCAAGATCACTGACAACACCACCCTCTGGATCAACAAGATTCGAGATGCCCTATATTGCTCCAAGATTTGTTCCTATGCCCAGGGCATGGCTCTGTTGCGTAAAGCATCGGACAATTTTGGCTATGACCTTGATCTGGGCGAATGTGCCCGGATTTGGAAAGGTGGCTGCATTATTCGAGCCAGATTCCTAAATAAAATCAAACACGCATTTACCGAAAATCCTGAGCTGCCTAACCTGTTGTTAGCGCCTGAATTTAAGCAAACGATTCTAGATCGACAGTCAGCCTGGCGTGATGTGGTGGCAATGGCAGCCCAGTATGGTGTGCCAGTACCTGCCTTTAGTGCCTCACTGGATTACTTTGACAGCTACCGTCGGGCTCAGCTTCCCCAGAACCTTACCCAGGCTCAGCGGGATTACTTTGGCGCTCACACCTACAAGCGTGTGGACAAAGAAGGTACATTTCATACCGAATGGACCAAAGAAGCAGCAGCGGTTTAAGTTGTTGCTGTTCTTCGAGTCATGTGAAAAGGAGGCGCTTGTTAGCGCCCCTTTTTTGCCCAAGTTTTTTTTGCCACAATTTTGTTCTCGCTTTCACACAACCCTATTCCAACAAGTCCGGTTCTTGACGCACGATCTTGTCATATAGAGACTGAAAGCTAAACCATCCGATCTGATGAGATCCGATCTGGCTATAGGTTAAACTCGCCGTTTCTGGTCCAATTAGGACTGGGTTTCCCGCTGCCTCCGCTGCCAGCTGAGTCTGGCAAGAGCGATCCATCGTGATAAACCACCAGGCTGCTTCGTCCACCGTATCACCAACAGTGAGTAAGCCATGGTTACGCAAGATAACAGCTTTTCTCTCTCCTAGGGTAGCGGCGATACGCTTGCCTTCATCAGGGTCTAAAACCACACCGGTATAGTCATCAAATAAGGCATGGTCTTCGTAAAATGCACAGGCATCCTGGGTTAGTGGATCCAGCTGGCGTCCGAGGGTAGACCAGGCTTTGCCATAGAGTGAGTGGGCGTGGGCGGCCGCATTAGCATCCGGTCGAGCTTGGTGAATTTGGGAATGTATCGCAAAAGCCGCCGCATTTACAGGCTTGTCCCCTTTAACCACCTCACCCTTGTGATTCACCAGCAGCAGGTCAGATACCCGAATGTGGCCAAAATACATGCCAAACGGATTCACCCAAAAGCAATCTGGCCATTCAGGGTCACGCACGGTGATGTGCCCGGCTACACCTTCATCAAATCCATAGTGGGCAAACAGCCGAAATGCAGCCGCCAATCGCTGTTGGCGATGACGACGTTCATCTTCTAGAGTGTCCAATGTAGGCGGTGTAGGGAAGTTGAAGTCTGACATAGATTTACCTTCTACAGAACAACCTCTCCTATTGAAGCTAACTTTACTGTCATTACCACCCTTAAAAAAGGTACTTTAGCCGCAATTCATGAAAAGTGGCTTGGTAGGGTACCGGTACCTCAGACATCTACAGTAGTTGTTATACCGATACCCAGTTTGTACGATTAACCCAAATTTACTTTTGCGAACATAAAGTGTGTTGTTGATGGTTTGGTACTTTGTCTGGGTAGGCATCAGAACTATTACCGATGATAGATTTTCTTAATGATTTGCTATGGGAAAAATCCTCATAGTCGTTTTAGTGGCCATTATACTCACGGTTCGCTTAAATTTAGGAAGGGTTGCCTAAATTATCCGGTGAGTGAGAGGTAGATATCATCCGAAGCCTTCAACAACTGCAGAATGCGCTG
>NZ_JADEXP010000388.1 GCF_015207065.1 Leptolyngbya cf. ectocarpi LEGE 11479
TGGTCAAAAAACTTCGTAAACCCTTAGCTAAACTTGATTTGAGGCCTTTTCCAAGAGATGACTTGACGTTTACGTCATTTGTTTAACCTGTCACAGATGTACCGTGGGGTCTTGATAAACCTGATGTTGCATTGTCAATCAGCTCGACCTGGTTGCCTAAAACCTGCGCATTTCCATTGGGGGCAGCTAAGCGCACAGTGCTCGACACAGAGTTACCCAATAGCGTTAGGGTTTGCCTTTCACCTACCGCTAAATTAGCCTTATTAATCAGATTTCCGTTCGGCTGATTCTGAGTATTGAATTGTACCCCTGGTGGCACATTGAGGTTAAGCAACGGCGCTTCCAGTGCAACAGCACTGAACTCACTACCGTTGGCAAATACAACGCTGTCTGCCGTACTAGCAGTAAAGGACCCGGCCACATCGAGCTGCGCATTGGGGCCAAACATAATGCCATTGGGGTTTAGCAAAAATAGGTCTGCACTCCCATTTACCCCCAGGGTGCCGAGGATATCGGACGGTTGTGCCCCTGTGACCCGACTAAAAATTCGCACGACGTCCGTAGGGTTCGCGAAATAAACTTGATGCCCTGCGTCGATGTTAAACCGCTCAAAGCTATGGAACAGGTTTCCCTACCGCTGTGCGCCACCGCGAATCAGCTGCTCTGTAGGTGATTCGTCAATCAGCTCGGAAGACTCTAATCCTAGGGTGCCGTCGGGGACGATCTGAGGCAGTGCTTGGGCAGTGGCGCGATCGCACATACCCGCACTCAGGGCAATCAAGGTAAACCAGGCACAGCTCAGACGTGCAATCGTGGAGGGCATAGGCAAACAAGGTTTGTAGCACTTCCGTAATCTTACGGGCAGAATTAGGGTTCTTCAATACTTCTTAACCTTGAATGTTTAGTTCAAAACTGCTCGGACTAATTTGACTGCAACATTGATCTCGACTGCGCGACGGTTGCGATCGCTCTCCCAATCACTACAATCTCAGACGACTGAAATCTTTCCAACACACTTTTCACCATATTAAGACAGGTTGCAATCCTCTACCCCTGACAGGCCAACGGCTGTCCCACAGCGACCTGTTGCGGGTTTTCTGCTACCAAAACAACCTGACCTCGTTCGTTTCTAGTCCAGCCCTGCACCTCAACAATCGGAGCAGAGATTGTTCCAGCATCTATCGCAGCATTATCCTCGGACTCAGAGGTGATCTGTTCATTGCTCTCAAATTCACCGCCTGCGATTGGCAGCACGTCCTGCCAGAGGGTTGTTGCAGCTGAATCTAGAGGGCCTTGGGGTAGACCGCCTCGACCTGTCACGACAAACTCACTACCGGTCTGCACATAGGTCTCACGACAGCTGCGGGCCACTTCTGAGGTGATTGGACTGGTGGGAAGATTGACCGCATCCTGGCTGGGGTCAATGTTTGGGGTTTGGACGGTTACGGTGCCTGAGACGCCGTTGCGAGAGCTAGCGGTGATGTCGTTTTGGGGTGTCCGTTCGGGACGCGGCTCAATGCCAAAGAGGCCACCTGTGGCCGTGATATCAACGTTACCGCCGTTACCATCAAAGGCATTGGCTGCAATATCGCTGTTTTCGTTAGGGGTGGCCACAATAAATCGAGAATCAATGGTGATGTCGCCCCCGTCACCGCCTGCACCAGCAGTGCCAGCGGTGGTAGAAATCTCACTGCCGCCCCGTAGCAACAGTAAATCTTGCAGGTCAAAGGTCAAGTCGCCGCCGTCACTGCTGAGGGTGGTGGCGCTGATGCGACTGCCGTCTGCCAGAATCAGCTGGTCGCCCGTTACAGTTACCTGCCCCCCCTGACCAGTTCCCTGGGAGCTGACTGCGATGGTGCCGCCGTTACGTAGGGCACTGTTGGGTGCCGTCACAGAAATGTTGCCCCCGTGTCCAGTGGAGTTGGCTTCGGTGCTGGAGGTGACCGTACTGTTGTTAATCTCAAGACTGTCGGTCAGGGATAGGGTGATATCGCCTGCCTGCCCAGCCTCCGTGGTGGAGGCTGAGAGTGTTACCCCGTCGGCCAGCCGCAGCTGCTGTGAAGTGACGTCAATGTCGCCGCCGCGACCAGTGCCGCTGGTTTCAACCGTGAGACGTCCTGGCCCACTGATACTAATCGATTCAGGCGCAAGAATTTCTAGACCACCTCCATTGCCACTGCTGGTGGTAGAGGCCGAAACGACGGCTCCCGATGCCAGGGTTAGGTCTAAATTAGGATTGCTCTGGTAGGGCTGTAGGGTGAGTACCCCTCCCGGTGATTGTCCCTGGGTTTCGGCCAAGATACGGACGATCCCTGACAAATCCATCTCGTCTGCATTTAGACTAATGCTGCCACCCTCTTCCAGGTTTGTTGCGGTTTCAGTTGCTGTCGCAGTAATGCTAGCCGTTTCTGAGAGAACAAAATTAGGCGTATTGATGACAATATTGCCAGGGCGACCCGCATCGCTAGCCGCAACCGAGATAACTGGCTCAAAGTCTTGCACACCCTCGCCAAGGAAGACTGAGTCAGTAGCATCAATAATGACATTACCGCCGTTGCCAGCACCTGAAGTAGCCGCAAAGATGCGTCCGCCGTTGCCGATATTGAGCTGCCCAACGTCGAGACGAATAGTACCAGCATCGCCTATGCTGTTGGCGTTGCTAGTGATTTGGCTATTGGTAAAAGTAAGCTGACCAGGGGTTTGGATGGTAACGCCGCCTGCGGTCTGGTTGCTATTTGCACTGGCGTCAATGTTCACGTTGTTTAGACTAATGTCTCCGGTACTATCAATGTGCGTGTTACCTGACTGACCTAAATTATTCAGGTCTAAGGTAATGACTCTGTCAGTGTTTGAAGGATCAGGAATTTGGACTTGGCCACTGATGATCAAGCTTAGATCTTTAATAGTTAAGTTGTTGTCAATGCCCTGGATGTTAACGCTCCCAGAGTTATTTCCACTTGCGAGAGTTATGATCTCGAGCCCTGAAATCGTAGATGCTGCCTCGAGGTAGATGTCTCCTCCTACACCTGTGCTCCCCCCGGTTTCAGTAACTGCAAACGTCAATATTTCTGCATCATTACCCTGAATTAAACCGTCAGCAGCTTTGAGGGAAATCATTCCACCACTACCCGCAGTGTTAGATGAATATGAATTTGTTTGAATTGAATGTGTAAGGATATCCCCGAGATTAGAGAAAAGACGGAGATCTCCGCCGTTCCCACTCTGAGAGAACGAGTCTGATCTCGATAATGAGGACGAGTCCGAGAGTAGCCTATCTTTAATTGTCACGTCCCTCGTAGTCGAGATTGAGATATCTCCCCCGTTACCGCTCTCAGAGCTTGAGTTCGAGTTCGAACTTGAACTCGAGTAAGAGAATAGCTTATCTTCAATGATCACATCCCTCACATCAGAAATTGAAATATCTCCCCCGTTCCCACTTTTAGAGTCCAAGTCTAAGTCCAAGTCCGAGATCGTACTCGAGAACGATCTTGAGTACGAAAATAGGCCACCTTCAATGATCACATCCCTCGCATCAGAAATTGAAATATCTCCCCCGTTCCCCCCCTCAGAGGGTGAGAACGAGTCCGAGACCGAGTCTGAATATGAAGATAGCCTACCTTCAATGATCACATCCCTCGTATTAGAGATTGAAATGCCTCCCCCGTTCCCACTCTTAGAGAACGAGTCCGATCTCGAGACTGAGTCCGAGAACGAGGACGAGTCCGAGAACGAAAATAGGCTACCTGCAATCATCACGTCCCTCGCATCAGAGATTGAGATATCTCCCCCATTCCCACTCTCAGAAACCGTGGGCAAGGACGAGGACGGCTCTGAGAACGATGCCGTGGACGAGTTCGAGTCTGAGTAGGAGGATAGGCTACCTGCAATTGCCACATCCCTCGTAGCCGAAATTGAGATATCTCCCCCATTCCCACTCTTAGAATTCGACTCCAAGTCCGAGCCCGAGCTCGAGATTGAGTTCGAGTAGGAAAACAGGTCACCTGCAATTGTCACATCCCCCACCGCCGAAATTGAGATATCTCCCCCATTCCTACTTTCAGAGTCCAAGTCCAAGTCCGAGACTAAGCTCGAAGCCACGTCCACGTCCGAGTTCGAGAACGAGGACAGGCTACCTGCAATTATCACATCCCTCGCCGCCGAAATTGAGATATCTCCCCCGTTTCCACTCTGAGAGTTCGAGTTCGAGTCCGAAGACAAGTTCGCGAACGAGGACGAGGAGGCATCAATATCTCCAGTCGACGTCACATTTCCCCCAGCATTGATCTGAATTCGACCGCCGTTACCACCGTCTTTGCTCCCCGCAGCATTAATCAAACCAGGAATTTCCTCACTACCAGCGTTGATTAGACTGTCACTGGCAGGAATACCCACTTGGATATCTCCTCCTGCCACCAGAGAAACATTCCCCCCTGAGCCACCGTCCTCTCCTACTCCTATGCCAGCGGTAACGACTTCAG
This sequence comes from Leptolyngbya cf. ectocarpi LEGE 11479, assembly GCF_015207065.1. Taxonomy (GTDB): domain Bacteria; phylum Cyanobacteriota; class Cyanobacteriia; order Phormidesmidales; family Phormidesmidaceae; genus Leptothoe; species Leptothoe ectocarpi. The sequence goes on from NZ_JADEXP010000388.1 coordinate 4,479, forward strand.
CAACAATGATGTCACCCAGAGCCTCTAAGCTTACCGCACCGCCGTTGCCTTCGCCTGCTGCCAATACTGTCGAATTAACTATTAGCTGGGTGCCTTGAGCCGTTCCCCAAGGTGCAGCATCCCCCGCCTGAAATAATGTTCCAGAACCGCCACCAGCCCCATTATCTAGAACCCTGAGAGTCCATATCCCTTCTGATGTCTGACCATCAAAAACAGCGAGACCACCGACTCCATTAATGTGAAAGCTCCCCTCAAATGGTGCAGAGCTACCCCAAGACCCGATATCTCTTGAGGCTTCGTCATCAAACACAGTATCTTGAAAGTTTTCGCCACCCCTTCTTACTTGACTAAACAGTAATTGCAACGGTCCATTGGGTGAGGAGAGCCATGCACTTAAAGCACCAGCGTGAGTATGTGCTGCAGAAAACCGAACGTCCAAATCGGTGATTGGACCAACTTCAACAGGTACAGTAAACGTAAACGTCGATCTCCCACGAGTGCCAGACGGGGGTATTCGACCACCTGCATCAACATCGAAGATGTGAGTTTCGGGTTGCACTGACGTATCAATTTTTCCCAATACAAAGTCCATACCTGATATGGTTAAATCCCGTCCATTGGTTTGCAGAGTATCCTGCAAGTCCAACATTATTACATTGCCTGTACTATCTCCATTGGCATTGGCTTCTAAAGTAATCTGGCCGGTTCCATTTGCAAACAACAGTGTATTATCCGTGATGTCGGCTACAGTAATGTTGTCTGCCGCTTGGACTAAGAGATTTGTATTGCCGGATGGTTCTGATATACTTGATGCGATACTGTCGATTAGCTCAACTTGGTTGCCCACAATCTGTGCATTGCCATTGGGAGCGGCTAAGCTCACAGTGCTCGACACAGAATTGCCAAACAGCGTTAGTGTTTGCCCCTCACCAACTGCTAAATCAGCTTCGTTAGTCAAATTTCCGTTCGGCTGAGACTGAGTATTAAACTGCACCCCTGGTGGTACATCCAGGTTTAGCAACGGTGCTGTCGGTGTAACCGCACTGAACTCGTTACCATTAGAAAATACAACGCTGTTTGCCGTACTCGCAGTAAATGACCCGGCCACATCAAGCTGGGCATCGGGACCAAACAGAATGCCATTGGGGTTCAGCAAAAATAGATCTGCATCCCCACGGACACCCAGGGTGCCCAGGATATCGGACGGTTGCGATCCTGTGACCCGGCCAAAAATTCGCACCACATCCGTGGGGTTCGTGAAATAGACCTGATGGCCTGCATCGATGCTGAACTGCTTAAAACTATGAAATAGGTTGCCCTGCTGCTGGGCTCCCCCACGAATCAGTTGCTCTGTGGGGGATTCGTCGATCAGCTCGGAAGACTCTAATCCTAGGGTGCCGTCAGGGACGATCTGGGGTAGTGCTTGGGCAGTGGCGCGATCGCACACAGCTGCACTGAGGGCCATTAGGGTAAGCCAGGCACAGCTAAGGCGTGCGATCGTAGAGGGTATAGACA
>NZ_JADEXP010000389.1 GCF_015207065.1 Leptolyngbya cf. ectocarpi LEGE 11479
GAGGAGGATGGTGCGATCGCAAAATGTCGAAATCGATGCCAAGTCATGGGTCGACACCAAAATCGTATGGCCCTCATCCCGCAACTGTAGCAGCAAATTCACAATCCGTTTTTCCGTTTTCACATCCACCCCAGTAAACGGTTCATCCAGCAAGATCACTCGACTATTTTGGGCCATAGCACGGGCCAAAAACGCTCGTTTTTTCTGACCGCCCGATAGTTCGCCGATTTGCCGATGGCAAAAGTCCGTCATGCCCACCCGCTCTAAACTTTCTGCCACCTGACGACGATCCTCACGGCGAGGAATGCGCAGCATATTCATATAGCCATAGCGCCCCATCATCACCACATCCGCTACGCTGACAGGAAAGTTCCAATCCACATCATCCGCCTGGGGTACATAGGACATCAGCTGTCGTTTTTGCGCCATTTTGACCGAGAGACCATCCACATGAACTCGCCCTTGGTTAGGACTGACAAATCCCATAATGGTTTTGAACAGCGTGGATTTACCACCACCGTTGGGACCGACTAGACCCGTGATGGTCCCGGGCTGTACGTAACAACTGGTGTCATAGAGGGCAAGGTGAGCGTTACTGTAGGTAACACTAATGTTCTCGATAGTGATGCCAAAGGTCTCTGATCGCATCGTAGGTTAGGAGTTAAAAGGGCAAAAAATAAATGTCGAACTGGCCAGGCGAGCAAACCTCACCCACCGCAAATCAGGGCGATAATAAGCCTTCACTAATGACCTGAGCATCGTATTCCAGCAGCTCCAAAAACGTAGGCACTGGCCCATCTTCTGTAGACAGCGAATCAACGTATAAATTACCGCCAAACTCAGCTCCGGTAGCACGAGCAACTTCCTGCTGCCCCTCATCACTAACGGTGCTTTCGCAAAAAACCGTGGAAATATTGTTAGCTTTAACGTCTTCAATCACTCCTTGAATCTGCTTAGGAGTGGACTGTTGCTCAGCATTGATCGGCCAGAGATAGACTTCTTGGAGATCGTAGTCACGAGCAAGATAGGAAAACGCCCCTTCGCAACTCACCAGATAACGCTGGTCTTCAGGGACCTGGGCTAGATTCGCCTGTAGCTGTTGATCAATCGCTTGCAGCTGTTTACTATAGGCAGCAGCATTAGCGTTATAGGTCGCTTCGTTTGCAGGGTCGAGATCCACAAAGGCTTGGCGAATGTTCTCCACATAAATCAGCGCGTTTTTAGGGGACATCCAAGCGTGGGGGTTAGGCTTATCGACATAGGGACCCTCCGCAATGGCAATCGGTTCAATCCCTTCTGTCAAGATCACCGACGGCACATCCTGCACATTACCTAGAAACTGCTCAAACCAGCGCTCTAAATTCATCCCGTTATAGAGAATCAGCTCCGCTTCTTGAGCCTTAACCAAATCGCTAGGTGTGGGCTCATAACCATGGATTTCTGCACCGATGCGGGTAATGGACGCCACCTGTAGCTCATCCCCCGCCACGTTCTGAGCCATATCTGCCAAAATTGTGAACGTTGTCAATACAACCTTCTGATCACCCTCAGCCGAGTCCCCAGTCGTGGGAGCACTTTGCCCACAACCCGCCAGACCCATCAGCAATGCCATAGCAGATAGCAATATTCCCTGTTGGACGTGTTTGAGCATTTTTTGGGCCACCATTTCATAATGGTTTCATTTTTCATAATTATCTCATAATTCAATAGCAATGTGGGAATGAACAGCTTAAAATCTGATTAGGACGAATTTCATGATCTGCAACCCCAGCTACTGAGCCGCACGCTGTATCTGCCACACTATGGCCGTGAAAACTGGTTTAGTGCGTCAGATTTGAATGTGTATTACGACGTTAACCATGCGCTTTGGCATAAGCGACCCGATTGGTTTTTGTCCGTCGGTGTATCACGGCTATATGAAGGCAAGACACTTCGCCGCAGCTATGTTACCTGGCAAGAGGGTGCCTCAACTTATATCGTGGTTGAGTTTTTATCACCCGGTACAGAACGGGATGATTTGGGTCGTTTTTATCAGTCTCAGATGCCCGAATCGGACAATTCGCAGACCACAGATAAGCAACCGCCTGGCAAGCTAGAAATTTATGAGCGCGCTATCTACGGGTGCCCCACTACCTTGTCTACAGCCGTCACAGCCAGCAGTTGAGATATTTTCAACTAACGGGCGGTGTTTATGAAGAGCGTGAGCTGCAGTCGGGTAACTGTGCTATCTGGCTCACAGATTTAGAAATTGGCTTAGGCATTTGGCAAGGGGAGTTTGAGGATATCCCTGGACACTGGCTACGGTGGTGCGACCAGGATGGGACCTGGCTACTAACGGATACGGAACAGGAACGCCAGGAGAAAGAGCAAGCGCGCCAAGCTAAAGAACAGTCGCAAACTCAACTATTGCAAGCAGCTCACAATTTATTGGCAACAGGTATGCCTTTAGAGCAGGTCATTAAGCTACTGGCACTGTCCGAGAAACAAGTACAGCAGCTTCAGACATAACCTTAACGAGGTTTACACCAAAAGCACTTTATTCGCTTTTCGGCATTTTGCCACTGAGTAACAACCAGTATAAGCAACATCCTTATCAACACTATTGCACTCCAGAAAACGTCATGGATTGCATACCCATAAATTATGCTGAAACAAATCTTTATTTAGTACAAAAGAACTATTTTGATAGTATAATTAAGTTCAAATGTACTATTAACACTTTTGTTTCATTCCCTATCGCAGCATTTTTGGAGTCATACCGTCATGCAACTTGATACAAAAAATAATTGCAGTCTCAATAAAGACAGTCTAGATTACTATGACGTCAAACCTGAAGGTCCACTTCAGCCCATCAAACCCCCCGAGATGCCCGTGACTAAGGTCGTATTTGATGAATCCCATGGTTCCCTTTTGGGTACTTCCCAGAGTTCAGAAAATCAGAAAAGCGCATATCTAAAAACAATACAGACTTTACTACGCGAAAACAAAATAATTACATCATCTAAGAAGCAGGATATAAACTGCTATCCAGCACCTCTGTTAGAGGAATCTGATAATACGTCTAATCGGCAATCTTGGTCAGAGCTTTTACTTGATTCAGAGAATGCCCCCGACATTTTAGTTCTTGCCGCTCCAACCGAACCTTTTAAGCTGCGGGAAATAGGAATACTTGTAAAATTTGTCGAAGAAGGTGGCTCTCTCTTAATAACCGTTAGTAGAACATCTCTTGATAAGTATTCACGCAATAATGATGATACTATAGAGCAATTAATGGCCCGTTTTGGCCTAAGGTTTAGATACTTACTTGGGCCATCTTCAAACGAAATAGTAGACTTTCAACCTCACTATTTAAGCTCTGAAATCAACAGTTGTTTTTTTCAGATTCGACTTATATAGAAATTCTTAAAGATACACCTCCCCAACTTTTATCTCCCCCTTATGCAGTTGCACAGCTTCCTGGAAGAAAAGAAGCTTGCATCGTAGTCTCAGAGCGAAAGCGACTACATTCCTTTGCAGGACAATTATTTAAGATTTGGCAACAATCAAGAATTAGTTCTCAACATTTTTCGCTGGTTAGCCAACAAAAATCCATTAGAATGTCATAAATTCTCTGTCAAAGAAGAAATAAAGCTTGGGGATATTGAAGCCTTTTCAATTACGCTTAGCAATCCTCATGGCAAACGATTAGAGTTTATAAATTGCTTACTTGAAAGCGACCCAGGTGTAAAAATATTAGAATCACAGGAGCAAGTTATTCGCTCATTAGCCCCCTATAAATCACAAACTATTCAATGGAAAATTCAAGCTAATGAAATTGGTGATCATCAACTAAAACTCTCAATTGACTTCTTAAAAAATTCAAAATGGCCATCATTATTTTTTGATGTTGCGAGTCAGTTTCAATGCATTCCAAACATTGAAACTGATATCGTTATTCATAACAGCTATAACTCCATTCCTGAAAGGTTAGAAGTTAACAAACCCGTAGAAGTAAAAGCGGTATTTCATAACCAAAAATCAGCTAATCTTCCAAGTGTAAGGCTACGATTAGAAACATCTTTGCCTTCTCTAAAGATTGATCCCATCAACACATTGAGTGACATAAATCAGTCATGGAAGGTAGTGCCTCAAAAAGCAGGAGAAGGAGCATTATATTTACTTGTAGAAGGTATCGAATATAAAAAAACGAGGCTTATTCAAGTTTTACCTTCAATTCAGAATCAAATCGAATCGCTGAGCTTTGATATCCTAGCCCCTTTGCAAGATAAGATTGGGCGAACACTTATCCATCTCAATACCTGTCTAGACTTTGAGAAAATTCGAAAGATTCCTGTTCAAATTTGCACTCCTGATTTTTTAGCTGACAATATTTATTCAGATGATGTGGCTGAAGAAATCAAGGAAAGCATCCAAAGTCTTCTCGCAGATGATATCAGAGAGCCATACGTACACCACAAGTTTTTAGAAAAGATTACTCCCATCTTTTCTCCAACCCAAGGCTGCTACATCCCCTACGAACCAAAGTTGGCAGCTCGTTTGGTTGAAAATCAGGATACTGACGCTGTAAATACTGTTAGTAACAGTCTTCTTCTACCTTGGGAATATGATACTGATCGTCTAGACTCATTCGCTCGGATCAGCCTAGAGCAAAACTTAGCTGCACTCTTGCTCCATGAACAGTATGGTCATGGTTCTTTTTTTCATCAGACTAGACTAGGTAAGCAGCTCACAATACTTGACAAACACGGGTTTGTTCCTAATACCGATCCACGAAAGATATCTGCACCGTATCCCCGCAATCTTTATGAAGAATACAGGGAGGTGATTGAGGCTTTATGGGACAGCAGCATAGTCGTGAACGAGGGATTTGCAACATGGGTTGAACTGACTATTTTGCCGTTGCTTTCCACAAGTTTGGGACAAGCAACCTATCGCCGCCGCGATCATCTCTTCAATAAAGATAAATATTTTTCAATACGAAGAAAAGAAAGTAAGTATTTTCAGGCATTCCCCACATCATATGAATCCAGATATCGAGAGGGTTATGAACTTTTTCAAAGAATTCAGGGATATTTCCCGCCTGAGTATGGAGCCCCAGCTGTCGTGGCCGCTATGATGAAGGCAACTGATGTGGATATGGGTATCGTAGAGAATAATAATGAGCAGATTCAGTTCTCTCTAAGCCGAGAGCAGATGCACCAGGCGTTATTTAAGCGCCACGAGGATGATGCGCGGTCTGATAAGCGTTTATTGCGTATTTCAAGTTGTATACATATGCTAGATAAGTACCAGCACAGAGTTACTGAGCAAGCTGTAATCAGTAACCCTCTTGCCGCCTTTTCAAAGTTAGTGAATGAAGAGCTTGGATGGTAGATTATGAATAATATGTATGGGGGACGTCAGAATCGTCCTCCAGATGGCGGATATAGCGGGAGAAGATTTCATCCTGAAGTAGACTGTTTCTCTCGTTGGGGCATCACGCAGAGACATAACGTTGAATTCGAAGAATCAGAACTCAAATTTTATTTGCCCGACCATTTGTACTACATTGAACAACTCAGTAACGAGTCGATAGAAGAGGCCAATAGTGCTTGCGATAGTATATTCGACTATCTCGATTTCGAATATACGGATGATTCATCTGTAGATTATCTTAAAAGCAAGCTGATGGATGTTTATTGTTTCTATCAGTGTCAAGAGTAACAGTCGTTATCTCTGAGATTAATTACTATAGTTAAACCTAAATCTTGCTTATGACGCTTCTCTATGCGAGGAGATGCATGCTTGAGCCTGGAAAGGCTTCAATAGAAGATTCTAATGTTCCTCATTTGAGTGAGGAACGCTATCCTTGCGCCTGTCACCTCTATATCATAGGTTAGTATGTGAGCAAATTAGGGGCTGACTCATTCATTTGTACTTTAGGTTTCTGACATCTTAATTTTTAATATAAGATATAACTTCGCATAGCGTTTTTTAGAAAACGATAAAATAT
>NZ_JADEXP010000006.1 GCF_015207065.1 Leptolyngbya cf. ectocarpi LEGE 11479
TTTCATTGGTGTTCAAAATAATCCTGTCGTCCGAGTCGCTGATGGTCATGACAGATTTTGCCTGCATCTGACTCATACGCTCAATGGTTAAAATATTGGCGATAAAGACACCGACACCCACCGCAACAATCAGGTCTACCAAAACGGTCAACACAATCACGAGATACATGATCAGTGCCCCCTTGCGGGACACCTGATGCGCTCTTTTCAGAAAGCTCCAGTCGATAATGTCGATACCAACCTTGAGGGCGATACCCGCTAGAACCGCTAGGGGAATAACGGCAGCCAGGTTAGCTGCTCCCAGAATAACTACGAGTAGAACACCAGCTCGAGTCAAGCCTGACAATGCGGTGCGGGCACCGGATTGAATATTGACCACGGTACCCATGGTTGCACCCGCACCAGCGATGCCACCAAACAGGCCAGAAACGATGTTACCAATACCCTGGCCGATAAGTTCTTTGTTAGAGTTATGCTCCGTTCGGGTCAAACTGTCGGCTACTACCGAAGTCAACAGGGCATCAATACAGCCCAACATGCCGAGGACAGCCGCGTCAACAACCATGAGCTGCAACTGATCGGGACTGAAGGTGGGCACCTGCATACTCGGCAAACCCATGGGAATTTCACCGATTCGTCGGATATCCACGCCAGAGAATACCACTAAAGACAAAACAGTACCCGCAATCAGCGCAATCAGCTGGGGTGGAACCACCTTGCTAAACCGTGCTGGCATAAACCAAATGATAGCCACGGTTACCGCCGCCAGAATGGTTTCAGGGAGCTGAATATTGCTCAACAATTCGGGGATAGATTGCAGTGTACCGACCACACCACCGGCAGGACTGGCCTGCCCTAAAAATGGTGCTAACTGCAGGATGACAAGAATGATACCGATGCCAGACATAAAGCCTGAAATCACGGTATAGGGCATCATCGTCACATATTTGCCCAGCCGCAAAGTCCCAAAAATGATTTGAAACAGACCGGCCATCATCACCACCGTGAAGGCCATCGCCATTCCATTATCAGGATCAGCTGCTGTCAGGTTGGCAATTACAGCCGTCATTACCACCGTCATCGGACCGGTAGGTTCAGAAATGAGGGTGGGTGTTCCCCCAAATAGAGCGGCGAAAAATCCAACTAAAACAGCACCCCAAAGACCCGCGACCGGACCGGCTCCGGAAGCAACACCAAAGGCAAGAGCCATGGGTAGGGCAATAACAGCGGCGGTAGCACCACCGAAGAGATCACCCCGCAAATTTCGAAAGTGAATTTGATTGGTAATTTGCACAGTTAACTACGGGATAAACAAAGGTTGTAGAAGTTGATCAGCTCTAACGATTTCAGTAGCACTATTCAACCAATGCTGAATGGCTGGCTATAGAGCAAATTCTATTTGAAAACATTTTTCATAGATATTAGTCTATCGCTTTTCGGCTCGAGCTAATAGTCTTGAGCTAATAGTACAGTGAAACGTTGATCACCCCGATGACTGAAATGCTTGTTGTGGGCTATTCGCTCGGGGCGTGGGATGTTGCGACTGTTCCAAGTGGGCCGATTAATATCTCAAGTAAAGCGTATACCGTGGGCGGCTGGAGAGCATTGGCCAGAATGGCAATTCCTACTTGGCGTTCTAGGGGAACGGGTAATGAATAAACATTGACAGTGTGGGGAATCGGTTCTGCAGCCAGACGTGGCAAAATCGTGCCTCCCAAACCTTGGGCCACAAGGCTGACGATAGCGGCATCGGTTTTGACTTCATTCAGGATGTTGAGACGATAGCCCAAACCATTGATGTGGTCATAGAGGGGGCGCATCATGATGGAATCAACCGGGGGCATAATTAAGGGCTGGGTTGATAGCCACTGCCATGTGAGCTGCTTTTGGTTTGGCTGCACGTTGGGCGGTAATAGGACTATAAATTCATCTTTGAGGAACTCCCAAGTAGTCAGCCCCTTGCCTGTGGGCATAAAGGTGATGCCGATATCGGCACGGCCTGCTCTAATAGCCTGTTCAACTTGCAAGTAGTCGTCGTGTTCGGTGAGTTTTACTTTGATGCCCGGAAATCGCTTCTGGAACTGCATGATTGCCTTTGGCAGAATATGGGTGGCAATGCTACGAAAGGTGGTGATGTGCACCTCTCCTTTTTCTAGGCCCTTGGCAAATGTGGCTTCTCGTAGGATGTATCCGGTGTGCTCACCGATGATTTGGGCATGGCTGATGATACGACTACCGACAGGGGTGAGTCTAGCGCCATAGCGACCTCTAAAGAAGATGATCACGCCTAAATACTCTTCTAGGGATGCGATCGCATGACTAACCGCTGACTGCGAAATACCCAGATCTAACGCAGCCTCGCTAAAACTCTGCTGTTCCGCCACCGCCACTAATATTTTTAGTTGGGACAGCTTAATGCGATTTTGCGAATTTTCCTTCATACTTCTACCCTGGTGTCACCATGGATCTCATGCCTCTAGACAGGTATCTAGCGTATCTTGTTGTTGAGTTAAAAATTGTTGTTAGGTCAGCGATTTTCTCCTGTAGAAAATAAATTATTTTACCTAATGTTAGGTTGTCGTTAATGTTATTGATATCAATCCCGCTAACCTTGCCATGCCTATCGCTGCCCTTCCTATTCTAAATCTTCAAACCTTTCTCCACGGGTCCCCTATTCAACAACAACACTTTGTCCGCACCCTAGGAGAAGCCCTAGAAACAGTCGGATTCTTCGCTCTAGAACATCACGACATTGACGCCGATCTCATTCAGTTAGCCTATGGGGCTGCTGCCGATTTTTTTACCCTACCAGCAGCTACTAAACAGACCTACGAACGGCCAGAAATTCATCGGCAGCGTGGCTTTACCCGCTTTGGTCAAGAGCATGCCAAAGATAATCAGGCCCCTGACCTAAAAGAGTTTTGGCATGTCGGTCGAGAAAAGGAGTTGATTAATCCCTGGCCTAGAGAAGTTCCCCAGTTTCAGTGGGCAATGTCGCAACTGTACACACAGCTGGAAACGTGCGCTGCTCAATTACTCAGAGCCTGTGCCCTATATCTAGATCTACCAGAGAATACGTTTGACGAGGAAGCTACCCAGGGCAAAAGTATTCTGCGAGTACTGCACTACCCCCCTTTACTGGAGTCTGAACAAGGCGGAGGACTCAGGGCGGCTCCCCACGAGGATATTAATCTAATTACCTTGCTGTGCGAATCCACAGGCCCTGGTCTGGAGCTGCAGCAAACAGACGGCAGTTGGCTAGCTATCGAATCGTTGCCCGGTCAGATTATTGTTGATACAGGAGATATGCTGCAGGCTCTCAGTAACGGTGTATTTAAAAGCACCACCCATCGAGTGGTCAATGGCGATCTCCAGAATACGCGCAGATTTTCCTTGCCGTTCTTTATGCATCCTCGACCAGACTTTGATCTCACCCCGCTGCCCAACTGTGTAGAGCGCACAGGTGGGCAACTTAAGTTTCCATCTCAAACTGCCGGACAATATCTACAGCAACGGCTTCAGGAGATTGGATTAGCGTAAAGGGGCGTTGGGATTTACATGCGTTGGGGCAGTAACACGGCATAATAGACAGCACCACTCAACTCACTTCCATGAATATTGCACCTGCTTTACCTATGGCCATTGTCACCCTGCGAGAGGGGGTGGAAGCAGCGCTGGTGGTGGGCATCGTCTTAGCCTGCTTAAATAAAGCAGAGAAAACGGAGCTAAATCAGTGGGCTCTAGGTGGGGTGGCCGCTGGTGTGCTGGGCAGCATTTTAATTGGGTCATTTTTAGGTCTGGGCCTGCAGCAGCTGCAGCATGTCATGCCCAATGCCCAAGCTCTTTTCAAGCCGATATTAGGTATTTTGTTTGGCAGCATTGCCATTATCATGCTGAGCTGGATGCTCCTGTGGATGACCCATCAGGCGAGGTCCCTTAAAACAGACATCGGACAGACCGTCAATACGGCGATTACCAGCGAGGCAGCTGGCATGAGTATCTTTAGTTTGGTCTGTATTGCAGTTCTGCGAGAGGGGTTTGAAACTGTTTTATTTCTCTTCACTCAGACGCAAACGTTAGCGGTTAGCCTGGGCGGGGTTGTTATCGGTCTGTTGGGAGCCGTACTGATCGGGTTTGGTCTGTTCAAATGGGGAATTCGCATTAACTTGAAATTATTTTTTCAAGTGATGGGGGTGTTACTGCTGCTGATCATTTCAGGGTTAGTGATTTCGGTTTGTCGCAACATGGATATTACATTTGCAGCCTTCAGCAAATTCAATAGCCTGGACCTATGCCTCGGGTTTGGTCAGTCTTGTGTACTCGGTCCTATGATCTGGGATGCCAGCCGCTTTATGCCAGACAAACAGTTTCCAGGAGTGATTTTGAAGATATTGCTGGGGTATCGCGATCGCATCTATCTGGTACAAATTCTAGCCTATGGCCTGTTTTGGTTAGTCATTGGCAATCGTTATTTCCGCAGCCTTAACCAACCCCAAAAAGACAAAAACGATCAAGCTGTTTCTACATCAGCTTGATCAAATTAGGCGACTACTCTAACAAGTGTTGTTCAGGACTGGCTTGAAAATAGGACCCTAAGCACTTCTAGAGTTGCTATCCGAATCGCTTTGATCCAATAAGCGCTCAAACCGATCCTTGGACCAACGATCTGTTGCATAGGAGATGGCACTGATCTCAGCCAATCGAATTAGCCACACTGTGCGCTGGTATGGATCATCCGGTAGTTCATCATCTTCGTAACCTTCGGCCACATCTACATCAACTACTTCCACATAGTCGTTATCCAAATAAATAGGAATACCAACTAGCCTTGTTCCTGGCATACGAAACCAAACTTCACTACCGGTATGGAGAGCTTCTTCTAAGCGTTTGTAGAGTCGTGTTCGTCTTGGAGCTTTGCAGGCGGGGGACTCGGATTCATGCTGAATGAGCGGTCGAGGGGTATTTTGCATGCTTCTCTCCTTTTGGTGAATACACAATGTCGTACACAATGCCGCTTGTTTAACAACGATTGTTAATCTACCCAAGCAAGCGGTTCTAGAGCTGGACATCTGGCATATCTCTACCGAAGGGACACCTCCTTAACTAAAGACCGAATAAGAAATCGACTAATTAGAGCTAGTCTAGCGGTTTGTTGAGGGGTTTAACCAAACCCCATCATGATGAACACTCCTGTACAGAGTGCCCAACTTCACCCAAGGCTTCACCTTTCTAGGTAGTCTACACTATACCAACCTAGACTAGTAGGTAATGACACCTAGGCAATGGGTTCCCATACCTTATATAAATATAAATGTGCTAGCGGTAAACTAACTCTGCTTTACTCGCATTAATGGCTGACCAAACTCTACAGGTTCAGCATTTTGCACCAAAATCTCTACAATCTCACCAGACACTTCAGCCTCTAGCTCATTCATGAGCTTCATCGCTTCGATAATACACACAGGTTGGCCAACTTTGATCCGATCACCTGTATCCACAAATGGAGGTTCATCAGGAGCGGGTGAACGATAAAACGTACCCACCATCGGAGAAGTAATCTCATAGAGATCAGACGTACTAGCAGCCGGAGGGGGAGCGGCCTCTACGGCTGCAGGGGGAGCGGGCACCGCTGCTGTCGCCATCGGCTGCATCACAGTGGATGCGGTGGCACTCTCCGAAGCCACTACCACTGCCTGACTCGGAGCTGTAGCTTTGCGCAGTGTGAGCTCAAACTGAGGATTTTTAAGCGTCAGCTCGGCAATATCCGTTTGGTCAAGCGCGGCGACTAACTGGCGAAGCTCACTAAAATCCAAATCCACTGTCTACAACTCCAAATGAACAATGAAATATCTTATCTAAGCCAAGGTATTCAAAAACTATTCTCGACCAAGATAGGAATCGTTACGGGTGTCGATCTTGATTCTTTCGCCGATGGATATAAATAAGGGCACCATCACCTGGGCGCCGGTTTCAACCTTGGCAGGCTTAGTGCCACCAGTAGCGGTGTCTCCCTTAACTCCAGGGTCAGTTTCTGTCACTTCTAAAACAACTGAGTTAGGTAAGTCAACTTCTAGAACTTGACCATTCCAGCGAAGAACGGTGACCTCCATTTCCTCTTTGAGGTATTTCACCTGGGTCCCAATTTGCTCCGCCGAGAGTTGAGCTTCATCATAGGTTTCCATGTCCATAAACACATACTGCTCACCATCTCGATAGGTGTGCTGCATCACGCTCTTTTCTAGGATCGCTTGGGGCAACGTTTCTCCAGCTCGAAAGGTCCGCTCAACGACACTACCGGACTGAACATTTTTTAGCTTAGTCCGCACGAATGCCGCCCCTTTTCCAGGTTTGACATGGAGAAACTCCACAACCCGCCACACGGAGCCATCGATTTCAATGCTAGTGCCGGTACGAAAATCGTTGCTAGAGATCATGGTGCTAACAGACAGTAGAGTGATAGTCGGCGGTTAACAGTCGGCCCTTATTGTACAGCTCAGCGGCCATTTAGCCGTATGGTTTCCCTGATGGTGACATGATGCCGACCAATGCCGTCAGCGATACAAGACATTGATCGCGGGTCAACAGAACTATCTGAGACGAGCCAGACTGTGGCAAGATCATGAAGGTTTATCACGCCGTTTTCGTTATTCTCCAGCTATGGCTCGTTTTCAATACAGCTTTTCAGCCGCCTTTGCGGGTTTCTTGAGCGTTAGTCTTAGTCTTATAGTCGGTCTGGGCTGGTTTTTAGTGCCATCAGCCCAGGCAGCGCCAATGCTTACGCTACCGGTGGCTTATTTACCCCCCGGGGATGCGATTACTGACCCCCAAGCCCTGTTGCGTTATGCCCTACCCGTTGATAGTCCGGAAATTCGTGATGTTCAGGATAAGTTAGAAGGCCTTAACTATGCCCTGCGCACCAAGCAGTGGGGACGGGCAAAGCGAGAAATCAACAAATCTGCAAAGCTGATTAGTCGTAAGCGTACAGCAATCCTAGAGGCGATTCCAGAGGAGCGTCGCTCCCTAGCTGAGCCCTTGCTGGAGAAAATTGATACTCAGCTTGAGGCCATGCAGACGGCGTTGCAAAACAAGGAGCTAGAAAATCTCTGGACTGGACGTCGTGCCACCCTGGGCACCATTGGCGAACTGGAGTATCTAATGGTGAAAGGCTTTCCTTATGAAGTGCCTGAGGACTATGACAATCTACCTCAGTTGAAGGGGCGGGCCACCATTGAGATGACAACGAATGAAGGCCCGGTGACGGTTGTGGTTGATGGCTATAGTGCCCCAGTTACAGCCGGTAACTTTGTGGACTTGGTGCAGCGAGGTTTTTATGACGGTATGACGTTTGACCGGGCTGAGGAAAACTATGTGCTGCAAACTGGCGATCCGGCGGGGCCTGAAACTGGGTTTATTGACCCCAAGACTAAAAAGTATCGGGCTATTCCCCTGGAGATTTTGGTAGAGGGTGATAAAGCCCCCACCTATGGGGCCACATTAGAAGAGCTGGGACGTTTTCTAGAGAAGCCTGTGCTTCCGTTTAACTCTTTTGGTGCGCTGGCAATGGCCCGTCCTGAATCGGAGCCAGATGGTGGTTCATCTCAGTTCTTTTTCTTTTTGTTTGAGCCGGAACTAACACCTGCTGGATTAAACCTGCTGGATGGTCGTTATGCCGTGTTTGGCTACACGATCTCAGGAAAAGAGGCCCTGGATAAGATGGGCCGTCAGGGGGGCAAAATTATCTCAGCCCAGGTGATTGACGGATTGGATAATTTTGTAACGCCGGGAGCGTGAGTCACCCTGGTCCCAACCTGGCCGAGCTAGGTGAACATAATGTGCTCAGACGATTGCGCCGGTTTTGCGCTGATGTCGTCGGAGATGATGGGGCAGTCCAGTCTCTGCCTGCGGGCGAGCAGCTGGTGGTGAGTACTGATGTGTTAATAGATGGGGTGCATTTTTGCGATCGCACCCTTCCCCCCCGTGACCTCGGCTGGCGAGCAGCTGCCATCAACCTATCGGATCTAGCTGCCATGGGGGCTAGATCCATCGGGCTGACGGTGGGGCTTACACTGCCAGCTAGCACTCCCTGGCCGTGGCTAGAGGCGTTATATCAAGGTATGGCCGACTGCTTGGCACACTATGGCGGGGCCATCATCGGTGGCGATCTCTGTCGAGGGGACCAACGCAGCTTGGCGATCACAGCCCTGGGGGCTGTTCCACTGCACCAGGCGCTTTATCGCAGCCGTGCCCAGGCGGGTCAAGTCCTGGTCGCCACTGGCATCCACGGAGCCTCGCGAGCTGGTTTAGCCCTACTCCTAGATGAGCCACCCAGGGATTTTCAGTGCGGTCAACCAGACGAGCACACTCATCTATGGATTCAGGCCCATCAGCGACCCGTCCCCAGATTTGATGCGATCGCTACGTTGCGCGCCCTCCCAGGCCGGTCTAAAACTATTCCTGAGACCATCGCCGTGATGGACACCAGCGACGGTCTCGCCGATGCTGTGATTCAAATCTGTCATCAGAGCCATGTGGGGGCCACCCTCCAGCGCTCCCGGCTACCGATTCCACCGGGGCTGGTCGACACAGTCGGTGTTGCTACAGCCGAGAACTGGACCCTATACGGTGGTGAAGATTTTGAACTGGTCTTGAGTCTGCCCCCAGCCATGGCACAGGCATTTGTGGAGCAGCTACCTAGCAGCCAGATTGTCGGTCAAACCATCTTGGAACCCACCGTTCGTCTGATTGATGATGTCACCCATGGGGCTGATATCCCCTTAGACCAAGGGCTGGGATATCAGCATTTTTGCTAGCGTTTTTATACAGCTCTTGTGACGTTCTTCAATAGATCTTCCACGCCTTCATCGCATACCCAAATTCGCACTCGTCCGGATGTAAAATCTCGGCCAAAATCTCTAGGGAATCCACCAGACGGGGGCCGGGACGATTGAAATATTGGTTGCCATCAACTAAAAAAATGCGACCGTCTTTAACGGCTTTAAGACGTTGCCAGGAGGGCATTTGAGTCAGTTGATTAATAGACTCACGGCCCTGCTGTAAATCGTAACCACAGGGCATCACCACCACCACATCGGGTTCAGCCGCATTCAGGTCTTCCCACGGTAACCAGGGGGAATGACGCCCCACATGACCAAACAGAGGATGGCCGCCAGCCATGGAAACCAGTTCGGGGATCCAATTACCGGCCCCCATCAGCGGATCGGTCCATTCTAAACAGGCCACGGTGGGCTGGGGGAGTTTGGTTGGCACTTTGCTAAGACAGTTCTGGAGTCGACCCTGGAGTTGGGCAATGGTCAGATCTGCGATCGCAGCCCCATTCACATCATCCAGGGCCGTAGCTACCCGGCGCAGATCATCCCACAGATCGGCTAGTACCTGAGGCTTTAATGAGATCACGACAGGCTGGGGATCAATCATCTGAGCCACCGCCTTTTGCACATCGGCCAAACTGGCGGCACAGACGTCACACTGGTCCTGGGTCAAAATATGGGTGGGGCGAAGCTCCTGTAATCGCTCCACATTGACGTCATAGACACTAAGACCACGGTGCAGCAGTTCACTGACACGATCATGAATCTCCTTACTCTGACCGACGGGATCAAAGCTAGGGGAGGTACACACCGGTAACGTTTGCACCGCTGGTGGAAAATCACACGAATGGGAACGGCCCACCAAGGACTCGCCAAACCCAAGTTGAATGACAATTTCTGTAGCGCTGGGAATTAGGGAAACGATGCGAAGCTCGGACATGGCAGCGCGGGGAAAATACGTAAAAACTATTTGATTGACTGACTTTATCTAGGGTGCAGAGACCCAACGATAGAACTAGGGGGCTTATAGGGCAGTTATTACGTATATCTACCTCAAGAGTATCTCAGCTCTGACCAGACGTTAGACCCGATCTTTTCTTAAAGATTGGCAGTGGCCGGATCTTAAATCTATCAGCGAGCCCGAAATTCCACCGAGTTGACCTGCAAAATCACATCATGATTCTGATAAACATCATTGCCTAAAAGGCCAATGGGCACGGCATCACCGATGCTAACGGGGAGATTAGTTCGGCTGATATCCCCCACACGAATGGATTGCACATAGGCCACATCAACCGTGGTGGCATTGCTGCTAGCGGTGGCAACCGACGCTTGCCCTACCACCTGAACGCCTAGCTCATTGGCCATGGTACGCGTAATGTGGGTATGGCTGGCCCCCGTATCTAAAATCATGGGGTATTGTTTGCCATTCAACGTGACGGTAATGACTGGGGTACCCCCATGGCGTCCAATAATGGGTACCGTACGGGCGGTACGGGCGGTTGGAGTAATTGGAGCCCTCGGAGCAGCCGGAGCAGCCACTGCTGGGGACGCCAGATTAATCTCTGGTGGGGGCTGCTTTAGCGTTTCTAGTCGCTGCTGAGCCTGCGCCAAGTGACGCCCATAGTCCTGAAGCTTAGTCTGGGCGGTGGCATAGTGCTGGTCGTCTTCTGGCACATCCTGAAGCTTTTCAATAGACTGCTCCCAGCGCCCCACAATCAACGCCCAATCATCTAGGGAGGTTGCTTGCTGTCCCAGGGTAACCGCCCCAGAGGCTAGGTTGATGGCGTCTCGATAGGCTGTTGATGGCGGCTGACTGGGAGGCTGTGGTGCAGAGGAGTCAAGGTTAGATAGGGGGGCTGTCAGACTTTCTGTGCCAGCAGCTATGGCTCCTGACCCAGACTTCTCTGAACGCTCAGTTTGCATGGGGCCAGCCTGACAAGCTGACAGTACTCCCAGGCATAAAACCTGAACCAATTTAACTCTTTTTTTTGCAAATATCGTCCAAATGTTACCCATGGCCTCTAGGATAGTACCGGTCCCTCTGAAACGTCTTTGAGTAAAAGGTATTTGCGGGGGATGCTCTCTGTCTTCTCTGTTGTACCCCATGTCTATTTTTTCCACTAATTCCCAACCAGCCTTGTTGGTCTTGGCCGACGGGTCGGTGTTCCGGGGGTGGTCCTTTGGTGCCAGGGGTACAGTCGTGGGTGAAATTGTCTTTAATACCGGTATGACCGGTTACCAAGAAGTACTAACCGACCCCAGCTATCGGGGGCAAATTGTCACCTTTACCTACCCTGAACTGGGCAATACTGGCGTTAATGACGAAGATGAAGAGTCCGGTGCGCCCCAGGTTAACGGTGCGATCGCAAAGAACATTTGTGAGCAGCCTAGTAACTGGCGCTCCACCACCTCACTACCGGACTACCTCAAACAGCACAATATTCCAGGCATCTATGGCATCGATACCCGCCAATTAACCCGCAAACTACGAACAACGGGGGCCATGAACGGGGCCATCTCCAGTGAAATTCTAGACCCGGAGCAGCTGCGTCAGCAATTAGACCTGATGCCCAGTATGGAAGGGTTAAATCTGGTGAAAGAGGTGACCACTGCCAATGCCTATGAGTGGTCAGAGCCGACCAGTACTCACTGGGAATTCGCACCAGCGCTCCACAGCCAGTCTCAGGAATCTCTGAGCGTGGTTGCGATCGATTTTGGGATTAAACGGAATATCTTACGTCGGTTAGTCAGCTATGGCTGCCGGGTAATTGTCGTTCCAGTGGATACCTCCCCTGATGACATCTTGAGCTACAAACCGGATGGTATTTTTCTGTCTAATGGCCCCGGCGATCCCGCCGCTGTCGAAGCCGCCCCAAAGTTGGTGAAGGCTCTGTTGGATAGTCAAATTCCCACCTTTGGTATATGCATGGGGCATCAAATTTTGGGCCTATCCATGGGGGCCAAAACCTTCAAACTAAAGTTTGGGCATCGGGGGCTAAATCATCCCTGCGGTCTCACTCAGGAGGTAGAAATTACCAGCCAAAATCATGGATTTGCCATCGACGCTGATACAATTCCCTCTACGGACGTCGAGGTAACCCATTTCAATCTCAATGATCGCACAGTCGCCGGTTTGCAGCATAAAACACTACCCGTGTTTTCGGTGCAGTACCATCCAGAGGCCAGCCCTGGTCCCCATGATGCGGACTACCTATTTGAGAAGTTCGTTACTCTAATGCGTGATCATCGAGGTACATAACGTGGGCAGTCTATGGTTCCCATTACGTGATTAAGGGCTATGTAAGTGACAATCAAACCCCAGATAAACTTTGAACGAGACCCAAATCAGCCCTGGCTAGATGCATTTACGTTTCGCTTATTTCCCTTGCAGTCAGAAGGATCCTGACCTAAAATTAAACGTCTGATTTTTGCCGTATCTATTGCCTTCGGGAGGTTATTATCGCTGAGTCGCTGACCCTAACCGTAAGTTTAAGAGGCACCCGTGATGTTAGGGGGAAATGTCAAATATTCCGCCTCACTGGCCTATTGGATGCATTTTCAGAGCCTACATTCCGTAAGGTTTTGAACCGATATATTGAAGAAGGCCCCACCCACATTATTCTCGACTTATCGGCCATCGATTTTGTCGATAGCTCGGGGCTAGGTGCCCTGGTGCAGCTAGTTAAAAAAGCAAAGGGTGAAAGCGGTAGTGTTCAAGTGGTCACTAACGCTCGGGTTACCCAAACGGTCAAGTTAGTCCGTCTAGAACAGTTTCTTTCACTCCAGCCCACCGTTGATGCCGCCCTTGAGAATCTAAAGGATTCTTGAAGGCACCTATGGGCTGGACGGGGAATCCCGCAGGTCAATGGTACGCTTGCTTGTCAGGGTGCTCAAGCGTAGGGTTTTGCTGTGGATAATATCAACAGCGGTGATGCAACCGGTGTCCAATGGTCTGCTGAGCAGATATCTCAGGCATTTTCCTTAGGACATCTGCAGGTTCAGTCTATAGAGGCTGTTTCCCCCATTTCGCTGGCCTATATCGGAGATGCGGTGTTTGAACTCTATATCCGCATGAAATTTTTGTGGCCTCCCCAGCGGATTCAGCAATTTCATCAGCAGGTCGTTAGTCAGGTTAAGGCTGAGCAGCAGGCTGATTATCTAAGTCAGCTGATGTCCTATTTGGAGCCTGCAGAAGCTGACATTGTGCGTCGGGGACGCAACGCAACGTCTAAATCTCCAAAACGTTTATCGGCAAAGATATATCGACAGGCAACGGCCTTTGAAACTTTGGTGGGCTATCTCTACATCACCAATCAAAGCCGCCTCTTGGAATTATTAAACAGGTTGGCCATTTCACCGTCGATCTGACAATTCTGGCAATACTCTGACAATCCTAAAAACATACCGAAAGCGTTTGCATCTAAGCGGTATGATGTGACTCCACTCCGCTCCTACTCTTGATCATGGTTAAACCCTCCTCTGATCGGCCACGTCCGGCTAAGGGAAAATCCCACCCTCAACGCAAGGGCAAACCCAAGCCACCGTCCAAACAGACGCCCAGAAAGCCTTTCAAAAAACGTTGGCCTGCCAAAGATTCGGCCTACTCCAGCCGCCCTGGCAGACCGCAGAAAAATATCATCAAACCCCAGCCCATCAGTCCAGAGGCTGCCCTCCAAGAGGAACGCCCGGACCTGGTCTATGGTCGCCATTCGGTGGAGGCTGCGATCGCAAATCAGCGCCCCATTAATCGTCTATGGGTCAATGCACGACTTGTGTTTGACGCCCGGTTTCGCCCCTTAATATTGGATGCCAAAGCCAATGGAGCCGTAATTGATGAAGTCAATACGCAACGGCTCAACCAGCTAACTCAGGGAGCCAACCATCAGGGGATCGTGGCCCAAATCGCCTCCCATGACTATGTGGAACTAGCTGATTTAGTCACAACGGCTAAAGCCGCCTGCCGTCAGCCCGTAATTATTGCCGCCGACAGCATTACCGATCCCCATAATTTGGGGGCGATTATCCGCACCGCCGAAGCATTGGGAGCCCAAGGAGTTGTTATTCCTCAGCGCAGAGCCGTGGGGATCACTCCTACTGTCGCCAAAGTTGCCGCTGGAGCCTTAGAGACATTATCGGTTGCCCGCGTGGTTAATTTGGGACGAGCCCTAGAACAACTTAAAGAAGATGGCTTTTGGATCTATGGGACAGCCTCTGAGTCTGGTCAAACCGTCCATACTACTCAGTTTGACCGTCCCATCGTATTGGTGATCGGAGCTGAGGGATCCGGGCTGAGTTTATCGATTCAAAATCTTTGTGATGTCTTAGTATCTATTCCCTTAGCGGGTAAAACGCCCAGTCTCAACGCTTCTGTTGCAACCGGTATGGTGTTGTATGAAATTTATCGACAACGGTGGTTAGAAAAATTACCGACCATTAAGCTTGGCGGGGATCAAAATCACGCTGTATAAATGTTATAGGCGCGATTTTAGGCTGCTCATAAGTTCAGACTTTTAACAACTACCGGCACATATTTTATGAAAAACTTTTTGAGTAATCTTTTCAGCTCATTTTCAAAACCCTGGTGGGTTGAGATTTCCACATCCCAACCTCGATGCCTTTACTATTTTGGTCCTTTTGATAGTGAACTTGAGGCTATTCAGCATCAAGAGGGCTATATCGAAGATTTAGAACAGGAAGGGGCTCAACAGATCGATGTTACGGTCAAGTGCTGTGCTGAGCCAGCTCTGCTCACCGTCGAGTACACTGAGCCCAGCAATAAAATGACCCCGGTTTATAACAACTAACGGTCTAGGGGCTGACAACGTCCCACAGCAAACGTTCTATAGAGAGTTGCTCAATCACGTTGAGAAAAAGGTGTTTAACCCTAGGGTCAAACACCTTTTATCACTCGCATGCGCTTTATCACTCACCTTTGCGCTCCACAGTAGAGCCAGCGTCTAAAAAACAATTTCTCCGCAGCCAGTGACGAATGTCACTGCATATCTGTTCTCCAATTTCCCAAGGCATCAGGTGGGCTACGTTGTCGTACAGAACCCAGTCACAATTGGGTAGCGTAACCGCCGTTTCTCGGCTAGCCTCGGGGGTAATGTGAACATCGTTAGCCGCCGCTAGCATCAAGCAGGGCTGATGGATACGATGCAGCTCTTCCAACCGGTTATAGCCTTGCCTCAAGGCGGTATTTAGAGCCCGGTTTGCTAAAGCTGATGTTTGGACAAAGGCAGGCGTCCCCTCCTGGGCAATCCGACAGTAAGCCTGGGCACTGTGCCGAGAAACCAAATACCGAAATAATGACCGCTGGCCAAACGTAGAAATATTCCAGGACCAGCCGGGAACTAACCAGTTAATCACACCTGCAATGCCCGTCAGCATATTATCTTGCCAGGTGATGGCCGGGTGCCGACCAGCAGGTCTAGCTGCGGTACCCACTAAAATCAAACCAGCAATTTGTTCGGGATGTTTGAGGGCCAGTTCCATGGCCAAGATGCCCCCCAGGGACCAACCCAAAATTAAACAGGGCGGGTCTAGCTGACTTAGCAGACCTGATAAGTCTTCTAAATGCTGCTCCATGGTAAAAGGAGCCTTTGCCCGGCTGCGGCCATAGCCACGCAAATCAGGGGCCAGGGTTTGAAAATCAGGGGCTAGGGCGTCGGTGAATACTGCCATACAGCGGCCTGTGCCTGGGTGGCCGTGGAGACACAGGATGGGCATGCCTTGACCCTGATGCTCAATGGATAGCTCCATGGGGAATTGGGGCCAACCCTAGGCGTCTTCTTTAGGGACAAAATCGAGCGCAGCTGAGTTCATGCAATAGCGCTCTCCCGTGGGCTGAGGACCATCGGAAAAGACATGCCCCAAATGGGCATCACACACAGCGCAGAGCACTTCGGTGCGGACCATAAAGAGACTAAAATCTCGCTTGGTCGCAACATTCTCAGATTTGCTGGGAGCCCAAAAGCTAGGCCAGCCAGTACCCGAGTCATACTTGGTCTCAGAGGTAAAGAGTTCTGAACCACAGCAGATACAGTTGTAGATGCCGGCTGCTTTGTTGTCGTGGTATTTACCGCTAAAGGCCCGCTCAGTTCCGTGTTTGCGGGTGACTTGATATTGCTCAGGGGTAAGCTGTGCTTGCCATTCTGCGTCTGTTTTTTGAATTTTCTCCACCATAGTTTTGTTCAGAAAGTCGGTTACAGCTATGGGGTGATCCTAGCGCAGATCAGGGCTGACGTCAGAGGCGCTGCCGGTGACGCTGTCGGTAGCGATGATACATGAGTAAGCTGCCGCTAGCCAGGGTAAAGGCGGCTAAAGGAGCAATTACGGGGATCCAGGCATTGCTCCAGAAGAACACTACAGTGGTACTGGCGATCGCAACTACACCGATTCCATAGGCTATGACCCAATATCGGCGCTGGCGTAGCTGCCAGGTGATCAGACTGCCACCGCCAGCCCAAGCAACAATCCAGGCAATCTCCACACCGTCAGGCCAAGCCCAGGGCAGGGGGTAGCCGTCCAGTACAGCCCCCAGAAACTGACTGATCATGTGCAGATGGACCTCCACACCCGACATCTGATAGCGATCGCTGCGTAGGGTATAGGGGGTAAAGAATTTATCGGTGCTGATATAGGCCATATTGCCAATCAGCACCACCTTGTCGGTAATCAGCTCAGGATCAACCGTATCTGTCAAGATTTCAGTCAGGGAGACCTGCTCGGCAATTTTGTCGGGGGAGCGATAGGTAATCGGAATTTGATATCCAGATGCATCCACTGATTGATAACCGCCAAACGTACTCTCCATCGGCGTGAAGTGCACATCACCGACCGTCATCGTGTTGGGGTCAAGGGCACTTCCTGAGGATATGAGGCCATGCTGTTCATAGAAATAGTGCAGCGCCACCAGCAGCCCAAAGGAGGTATAAACCGTCGTATCGGCTTCGTTCTCTAAACTGGCAAAAAAGAGATTACGACGAATTTTATCGTCTGGGTCGAGGGGAATATCATTAAAACCCACTTGCTCCGGATTTAGCTCCGGAGGCGGTGGAATACTCTCCCCATCCAAGTCTCCTAGCTTTGTAATGCCAATGATATTATCGGCAGCCAGGCTACGGGCCAGGGCCGCACGCCCTTCTCCCTGGGGAATATTGCGGTGCAGATCAAGGCCGATAGTGCTGGGGTTATGGCTTTGGATAATGTCAATGGCGTCGGCAATGGACTGGTCAGACGGGCTTTCACGTTGCTGATTGTTGAGGTCTTGCTCGTTAATACCCACTAACAGAATGCGGGGATCGGGACCTAGATCCCGTTGATAGGCCACTAAGCCATCGTACACACTGAGTTCTAATGGCATAAATCCGCCAATCTGTCGGACACCCAGGGTCAGGGTGCTAGCTAGGGCGGTTGCGATCGCAACCGCCCGCATACTTTCCTTTCGTGTTGGTTGCCACACTGTGGCCTGGGGCAAAACTGTTTCAGCCATGGTTAGCTGATCCACTTTGTCCGCCAGCTCATCTAAATGCTCTAAATCATGGAGCACATCAGCCGCCGTTTGATAACGCTGATAGAAATAATGGCGCACCATCTTTCTGAGCAAATATCGTAACCCAGGACTGATATTGACATACTCCTCCCAGCGCAGCTCCAGCGACGACATATCTTCCGGTAAATCCGTAGGTTTTCGCCCCGTTAACCCATGGATGGCCGTCATCCCCAGGGCAAAAATATCACTACTAAACCGAGGCTTCCCCGCTAGTTGTTCACTGGGGGTGTACCCCTGGGTGCCAATCCCCACCGTCAAACTGGTCAGTTCACTATCCACCAGCTGAGTCCGGATTTCCTTGACCGCCCCAAAATCAATCAGACAAAGTTTGCCATCATGCTGCCGTCGAATCAAATTATCAGGCTTTAAATCACGGTGGATCACCCGATTATCATGGACAAACTTGAGAATACGTAAAGTCTCTCGCAGTAGAGCAATCACCTGAGTCTCGTTCAATTGCCCTAGGCGACGCAGTTCATCCCCCAGGGACTCTCCATCAATCAGCTCCTGAACCAGATAAAACTCCGTTTGCTCCTCAAATGAATCCAGCAGCTTTGGAATACAGCTATGGGTGCCCAAACGGCTAAGGGTGGTCACCTCAGTCTCAAATAGCCGTCGCGCCACCTTAAGAAATGTCGCATCGGTACTGGCCGGTTTTAACTGTTTCACCACACACTCAGGTGTTTGAGGCTGAAACAAATCCCTAGCCACATAGGTCTGCCCAAAGCCTCCCGACCCCAGCATCCGGATTAATTGATAGCGTTCCTTAAGAACCTGGCCTAGCATTCGCCGTTCTGAACCATGGGACCCACGTTATTGCTAGTTTAGTTTACCTGGCCAGCGCTGCTGATCCCTACTCCCCATTCCCTACTCCCCGTCTTATCTAAAACTTTGAGCTTGACGCCATACTAGCCTTGAGCCAGTACCTGAATCGTATTTAACAAAGTCGGCGGGTCAATCGGTTTCACCAGGCAATCATCAAACCCTTCCATAGCAGATTCATCGTCAAATTCTTCTAGATCTTCAGCATCCATCAAGGAAATCACCTTAATACCTGATATGGCCACATAGCGTTTTAGATCATCCACAATATAGTGACTATTGCCACTGACAAGATGGTGATTAAGAATAATCGCTACAGGCTGTAAGATTTCCACCTGGTGCACAATACGCGACCCCTCAATCACCCAAATAACCTGATAGTTGGCAGCCGTTAGCAAATCACAAATCAGGCTGGCACTATTCTCGTCGTCTTCCAACAAAATAATCCGACCGGTAACCGGTTCAACGCTCTGAAATGACGTCGGTACACTATCTGAGTGCTGCAGGGGAATGCGCACCGTAAACATAGATCCTTTTCCCGGTGTGGAAACCACCTGAATAGAACCATTGTGCAACTCAACCAGCTGTTTGGTGAGGGCCAACCCTAAGCCCGTGCCTGGATACTGACGTTGACGAGTCGTTTCTAACTGTTTGAATGTCTCAAATAAACTAGCTCGCTGAGTCTCAGGAATACCAATACCAGTATCCTCCACCTGAAACATGACATTCTGTGGATCGCGCCAAACCCGTAGGCTAATACGTCCATCTTTATCGGTAAATTTAACCGCGTTACTCAATAAATTAGCCAATATTTGACGGATACGTCGCGGATCGGCTCTAAAGCTATCATCGGTATCCGATAATCGTAAATTTATTCGTAAATCAACGCCCTTCGCCTGGGCTTCTTCTCGAAAACTCTCTAAGCTACTGCGGGCTAGATTTGATAGCGAAAAATCATTGATTTCCAGGACTGTCCGTCCCGCTTCAATTTTAGCAACTTCTAAAATGTCATTGATAATGTCTAGCAACTGTTCTCCACTGCTGTGAATAGTGTTGAGATAGTCTCGCTGACGGGGACTTAAATCGCCAAACGACCATCGCAACAATGTTGCTGACATGCCGATAATATAGGTCAAGGGCGTTCGCAGCTCATGGCTCATCGTCGCCAGAAACTCACTTTTAGTTTTGTTGGCCGCCTCTGCTGCCATCAGCGCATCTTTGAGATTCTGGGTGCGATCTTCCACCTTGGTCTTAAGGCATAACTTTTGATACTGTAGCTGTTCCTGTAAATCTGATTGGCGCACCGCAATGGCCAGATGCTCTGCAATTTGAGCCAAAAAATTACCTTCCCAAGGCTGCCACTGGCGTGGCTTAATGGTTGTATTCTGCTGGCGGCAGTGGTGACCAATTAATAAGCCCCATACGTTTCCTTCCAACCATATGGGCACCACCAGCTGAGAGATGACATGGGCCTGCTGTAGCTGAGTGACTAAGCAAGCATGCTGCTGGTAGTAAGTCGCTATATTTTCAATGGCATAGTATCTTGGGGCTGATAAATTCTGATAGCGTTGATGCCAAGGCTTGTGGTTCAAACAATGGGCATCGGCGTGATGTAGGATGGAGTCAATAGACGGATGGCCCCTAGCTTCGTAGGTAACATGGGGGCATCTCCTATCTCCAGACTGTTCTTCAGACTGTTGTTGTTCCCCATGCGATTGACTGACCAAGGCGGGAGGATTAACAATCTGATAGATAAACAACCGATCAAGACACAACCATTCACAAACTTCATCCAATGTTGGTTGGATGACAGATGATAGCGGCGCTGAGTGCTGTAGGCGAGCAACCACATGCTGCAAAATAGTGGCCGCTGGTGGCAGAGATGTTGGCACTGATGCCAACATCTCTAAACCGTTAGCCTCCAAAACTAGCTGCTGGATCAGTTTGATCAGATTGTGGTTGTCCAAAGCTACCTCTTGGGAGGATTTTTCAGTGAATGAGTCAACAACGGTCATCTGCTTTTGTAACTGAGCCCAGGTGGACCGACTACTGGCACTCAAGCTCTTGCGCAACCAAGGCGAAGACAAAAACTGAATAATGACCAGTGGGTTGGTGCAGAGGCAAACCAAATAGCTACCAACACCGTCCGGCTGGGCTAGTAACAACAAGCTCGTTTGGCCTGTTGATAACAGCGAAAATTTCTCAATATTGGCTTCTGTAGATAACAGCTGGCCATCGTCTAGCTCCTGCTCAGAAAGATGAGAAATCGCTCCTGCCAGCAAGCCTAGGAGACTTCTGCGCAACTGTTCAAAAACATGACGCGGAACGCTTTGATATTCTAAAGCTGAAGAGAAGCTAGACATAGCTATTTAATATCTCTATTTGACATCTTTTGGGATGAAAAACTTGGACCTGGCCACAAAATAGACGAAATAGGGATACCCATGATGATGTTTCTCACGGGGGTATTAGTATTGACTGTTATTGTCATGTCTTTGGTTTAATCATTTATTTTATTTATTCATTGGATCCTATGTTCAAAAAACAGTAAGCTTAGTTTGCTCAAAAAATATGATCGTTAAGCAAAGGTAGCCACTAATAGATCAGACGTTTGGCAAGCATAAGAAAGATACCATTGGCATGAGAGGCCACTCAATTCCTTAACGATAAAACCAGCATTTGCCTTTAAAGAATTGGTCTGACATTCTTAGTTACCATGGCTAAGAAACATTCTGTGCAACTAAAAATAATCTTATATTTTTATACGATTCATAAATAGTTGAATGCCGTAAGTTGCCGTTGTGATTAACCAGAATGAGCTGCTTTCATAGGTGACCCTAAAAGCGTCAATATCTAAGGAATTTCTGAGAGAAAAAGTATATTTGGGTTAAGCCATTGAAGGTGGTATCATCCTAGCCCTGGTATTTCAAGTTGAGGGTGAAACCCCATATTTCTTTCACAATGATGCTTGTCATGGGGCTGAACTTAGTTTTTTAGTGAAAAAACTAAATCACTCTATTGCTATTGATGAATATATTGTTAGAATACCCAACAGGTTTTGCTCATAGTAGCTGTATTCATTTCCTTAGGGTTCTGGAGGTCCCGCGATGGAACCTATCTCTGCTGAAGTAATTCAGCAAGTGGCCGATTATTTCAGTGTTCTGAGCGAGCCCATGCGGCTCAAACTTCTGAATCTTTTAGGGAATGGTGAGAAATGTGTGCAGGAGCTGGTGGAAGTTACTGAAACTAGTCAAGCCAATGTGTCCAAGCACCTTAAAGTGATGCTGCAGGCCGGTATTCTTCTCCGTCGTACCGAGGGCACATCTTCGTTTTATCGGGTAGCTGACGATTTAAGTTTTCAGCTATGCAGTTTGGTGTGCGATCGCATTGCCAGCCGCATTGAGGAACAGGCCAAGCATTTTCGTGCCTTTAGCTTTTCAAACCAGGAAATCGCTGCGCCAGAGGTGGAACAGGCTGAAGCTACAGGCTAGGTTAACGATCCTGGACTACTAGCGGTCAGCCTATCAAAATAGCGGTCCTAGGCAATCCGATAGTGGCATCCCAGGGTTGCCCAGTGGGCGGTATGCAGGGTATAGCTACCGGCGTCATCGGCGGCGGCGTGGCTGCTCAAGTCTTTGAGTAGCGCCTGTACCAGTGGTAGAGCATTTTCCCCTAAGGTTACCCGCTGATTGCTGGCGGAATTTGCAACCGATAGGAGCTCTTGCCAGCAGTTGAGCAGAGGGCTGGTGCTGCAAACCAGATAGGTTTCGACGCGGCCTTCAGTGTCATCGACCACCCAGGTATTCTGGTTAGGCAGGCTTAGGGCTGTGCCAGGGGCTAATGTCATCGCAGCCTGTAATGACTCCATAGAATAGGGTTGACCGTCGCTGGGGGGGAAAAAGGCCAGCATGCGATCGCGAGCATCAAACCCCAGCAGCATGACATATACAGGATCAGCCCCAAAGTTTAGGGCCTGATAGCGCACCTGGACACCTTTTGAAAATTCAACCGGATAATTTTGACGGCTAACCGCATCAGCCAAACGACTTTTTGACGCTTGACCGGTCGCTCGTCGAGTCTCCTGCTGCACCGCCAGCTTTTCAGTCTCCCCCACGACCAGCAGATTGAGACGTATGGCCAAGTGGGACGAGGCTTGGTTTTCACTCAACCGCAACAGCTTCATCGCCAGTATAGTTTCCAGCTTGGGCGATAGACGGCTGACCGCCATCTTCACCGCTTCGTCTTGTTTGGCTAAGGAGCCGGAAATCAGAGCCCGAGTGGGGGTAAACAGACCGTAAACCTGGGTTGCCGTTGGTGTGTCTGAATCTGAAGCCTCGTCCGTCTGGAATTTGCCCAACATACAGTCAGCTGGGCGCGAATCATCGGTCGATTCCACAAACGACAGTGCCGCTAGGGCGCTGGTGGCATCAACCCGCTCAATTCTTTCTAGGTTTGAGTCTATAGAAACGGTCAGGGGCAGGGTCTTGGGTAAAACTCGCATCACCTCATACAGGGGCTGACCCACGGGCCAGGTTTCACCGTCGGGTAGCTTGAACCGTCCAGTTAGCCCCGATTGCGATCGCATCACCACAGGTGATGCATCACCGTCAGGCTGTCGCCCAAAACTAAATCGCTCACTATACTGCACCACATCAGCAGGCAGTCCCCCTAGCCACAAATTAGCCGAGCGGCCCTCCACTGAGGTAAGTACCGCATCTAGACAGGGTAAATCAGTGTCTCCATAGAGCGTATGTTCATCAGCGGTTTGGGTCGTCCAGCTAGGGGTTTGATTGGGAACTATGGGCAAAAGCGACTCCTGGGCACCGCGCATCGCCGCCGATAGCTTAGTCGGTAACTGGGCAGCCCAGAGATAGCGGGTCAACCCATAGGTAAATAATCCAGCCCCAAAATCAGTCCACTGCCGCTCGATGACCGGCTGACCATCACGGGCCGCCATCAGTAAATCACCTGGGAAAAATGCAGGTTCCGTCGACGTTTGTACCTTGCTCACGTCTGCAGCTAGAGCATCAGATACATCAGGAAAATGGAAGGCTTCCACCACCGGCATATGCCAGCGAGCCCGAGAATTATAGCCGCTAGATAACGGCACATCGGGCCGACTATACCCGGCGTCTATCACCGTAAATAACTGCTTTGTCTTTAACCTAGCCAGAATCTGTTTGACCCACGATACTGGCACATCCCTGGACATCGACTCAGTCGCCGTTGGCAAATAGCCATCCACCGGCACCCAGGTTTTAATCCGTTTACCCGCGATCTCTACCTGGCCGCCATAACCACTAAAGTGCACCACCACACAATCATTGGCGCTCGCCGTTTGGGTGAGCTGATAGAGCGCCTCTAAAATGGCAGACTGGGTGGCCTGGCCATCCACTAAAGTCACCAAATTACTAGCATCAAACCCAAATCGATGGAGCAGCAACTGGCGCTGGAGTTCAATATCCGTCAGACAGCCCTGGAGCGATTTTAATCCTTGCCCCAGGGTCGCATTGGGATACTGATTAATCCCGATGAGCAGAGCCAGCTTACGACGGGAGGGATCTGCCAAGGCCTGCTGCCAGCCTAGCAGCCGGGACTGGCTCAATCCCAATCCCCCTACAATAGCCCCTGTCGCTGACAAAAACTCCCGTCGCTTCACTACCCAACTACTCCATTAGCTTTAGGCCTGCATGGCGCGAGATAGCTCGGCAGCCACTTCTGGACGAGAAAACTCCGGTGGAGGTAGCTCGCCACGACGCAGCATTTCACGCACTTTTGTACCCGATAGGTGGATCCGCTCTTCTTTACTGCTGGGACTAGTCTTACTAGTAGCCATGGTCCCGGTACGGGTGCAGTAGAACGCATGCTCAAACTTCATCGGGGTAATTCCCAGCTCACCAGGTTCAAACTGATCAAAGATATGCTGGGCATCGTAAGTGCCATAGTAGTCACCCACACCGGCATGGTCTCGACCCACAATAAAGTGAGTGCAGCCATAGTTCTTACGAATAAGAGCGTGGAAAATTGCCTCGCGAGGACCAGCGTAGCGCATAGCCGATGGATTAATCGCCAAAATTACCCGATCTTGAGGAAAGTAGCGATCCATCATGATTTCATAACACCGCATGCGCACATCAGCGGGGATGTCATCTTTTTTTGTGGCCCCTACCAGCGGGTGCAGAAATAGGCCATCCACCGTCTCTAGGGCACACTTCTGGATGTACTCATGGGCGCGATGAATGGGATTACGGGTTTGGAAACCCACAACCGTTTTCCAGCCACGCTCACGAAACATAGCGCGAGAAGCGGCAGGATCAATTTGATACTTAGGAAATAGGGGATGATCGTCACGCTCTAGCAGCCATACGGGGCCAGCTAGATTGATCGGTCCCTGGTCATAAACAACTTTTACCCCCGGATGTTTATCTTCATCCGTACGATAAACATTCACCGCTTCTTTTTGCTTGTCGTAGGTATATTTCTCAGCCAGTTCAAGCACCCCCACATAGCGCCCGGTGCTGTCGTTCAGGCGAATGAGCATACCCTCATTTAAAGGAGCCGCAATCTCTTCGGTCACCGATAGCGTCACGGGTACCGACCAGGGGAGACCGCTAGCGAGGCGCATATCAGTCACGACAGGCTCGTAATCAGCCTGGCCCATAAAGCCGCTCAGCGGGCTAAAGCCACCGATGGCAATCATGACCAAATCTGACAAGGCCCGGTCGTCTAGGGTGACCTGAGGTAAGAAATCAGCTTTACTTAAAAACTCTGCTTTTTGCTCATCGGATGCTAAGCGGTTAATAAGCGTGCCGCCGTGGGCAGCGATCCCATCAATAGTTAATGTCAAAAGTCCCTCTTTTCTTCTATAGAAACTGCGTCAAGAGTCATCAGTTAAGCGAACGGTCGAATAATACCGCCGCCGAGCACCCGATCGTCACTGTCGTACCATACGGCGGCCTGCCCTGGAGAAACACTAAACTGAGGCTCTGTAAAAACAAGTTTTACGGAACCATCGAGTAAGGGAACCACCGTGGCATCCACCGCAGGGGAGCGATAACGAATTTGAACCGTCGTCGCAATCGGAGCATTGGGCGCCTCAATGGACACCCAATTGACCCGATCAATGATGCACTGAGGCTGATGAACACTGTCCCGTTCACCCACAACCACTTGGTTGCGAGCAACGTCTAAAGCCACGACGTAGAGGGGGGCTGGAGCGGCAATACCCAACCCTTTACGCTGACCAATGGTGTAATGATGAATACCGGTATGCTGTCCCAATACCTGACCGTCGGCATTGACAATGTCGCCAGGTTTAGAGGCCAAATATTTATCTAAAAACGCCTGCATAGAACCATGCTGCTCAATCAGGCAAAGATCCTGACTTTCGGGCTTTTCGGCGGTGTGCAGACCGAGCTGAGCTGCCATGGCTCTCGTCTGTACCTTGGTTTGCTCACCCAGCGGAAACTGAGTCACCCCTAGCTGTTCCTGGGTAAGATCGTAGAGAAAATAGGACTGATCTTTGGATCGATCAACGGCGCGGCGCAGCTCATAGCGCCCTGTTTGGGGATTGTGGGCAATGCGGGCATAGTGCCCCGTCGCAATGGTCTGTACGCCAAATTCCTGACGGGCATACTCCAGCATGGGGCCAAACTTCACACTGCGGTTGCACTGGGAGCAGGGTAGCGGGGTGATACCTTGGCTGTAGCCTTCCACCAGGTAGTTAACTATTTTTTCTTCGAAGAGTTCACGGGTATCCACCACGTGATACGGAATATTCAGCTCTTCACATAGCTGGGCGGCATCTACCATACCCTCAGAACAGCATTGTCCTTTGCCCTTCATGAGCCACAGTGTGAGACCAATGACATCATGCCCCTGCTGGTGTAAGGTCGCCGCGGCTACCGAACTATCTACTCCCCCAGAAAGACCTACAACAACCTTGCCCATAACTGCACGTATCAAAATGCCAATACTTAGGCTAACACTCCAACTACAAAACCGTGATTGCTCATAGCTACTTTTGATATTGGATCTATATCCCATGGCCAATCGAAGACCTAGATCTAGCATTCAGAATTTTTGTGTCAGTGCTGCCGAAATGCAGGCCATTGAGACGCAGCTTTTTGACTCAGGATTTCCCATCGCGGCTCTGATGGAAAAGGTGGCAGGGCGGATTGTGGACTATGGGTTGGAACACTGGGAGCGATCGCAACCTGTAGGGGTGTTAGTCGGTCCAGGTCACAACGGCGGCGACGCCTTAGTCATCGCCCGTGAGCTGTATCTCCAGGGCTACGACGTGGTGATCTATGCCCCCTTTGAGCGGTGTAAGCCTTTGACAGCCGACCATGGCCGCTACTGCCGCAGCTTGGGTATTCCCTGGTATAGCAGCTGGGCTGAGCTGGAATCTGTTTTGGACCGATGTGCGCTGGTGGTGGATGGTTTATTTGGCTTTGGTTTAAGTCGCCCCCTGACAGGAGAGGTGGCGGCAGCGGTCACCGCCATTAATCAGAGTTCGGTGCCTGTGGTCAGTATCGACCTGCCCTCGGGGATCCACACCGATAGCGGCGAACCGCTCGGCACAGCCATCAGAGCCCAGACCACCCTCTGTCTAGGTCTATGGAAACGGGCCTGTTTACAGGAAGCAGCTCAGCCTTATTTAGGCGCCGCTCGTCTGATTGACTTTGATATTCCACTGGCCAATATCGACGCGGTGGTGGGTGCTCGGCCCAAGGTACAGCGGCTGACCCACGAACGGGCGCTACAGGCACTACCGCTGAAACGCTCCCCGGTGGCTCACAAATATACGGTGGGACAGCTTTTGGTGATCGCAGGCTCCAGGCAATATGTGGGAGCGGCCCTACTGACAGGCTATGGAGCCGTGGCCAGCGGGGTGGGTATGGTCACGTTGGTGGTGCCTGAGAGTTTGCGATCGCACATCGTGACCATGCTGCCAGGGGCCTTAGTCATCGGCGCTCAAGAAACACCAGCAGGGACCATTGCGGCCCTGCCGCCGCTCGATCGATACAATGCCATTGCCTGCGGTCCAGGATTAGCCCAGGTAGACTGGCTGCCTGAAGTCTTAGCGAGTGCCGCACCGCTACTGCTAGACGCTGACGGCCTCAATGGTATTACGGCCCAGCAGCTGACCGAGCGTCAGGGATCAACGGTGATCACGCCCCACCCAGGAGAGTTCCGACGATTATTTCCAGAGCTGACGGTGGGGCATGAGGGAGCCCTTAAGGCGGCTCAGTTGACCGGAGCCACGGTGGTGCTTAAAGGAGCCAAGGTAGCCATGGCCACGCCTGAGGGTCTGTGGCTCAATCCTGAAAGTACTCCAGCCTTGGCTCGAGGGGGAAGTGGCGATGTGCTAACGGGTCTAATGGGGGGACTGATGGCGCAGCGGCTTGCCCAGGATGCTGAGCAGGCGATGATCGATGCCGTTCTAGGAGCAGTTTGGTGGCATGCCCAAGCGGGGATATATGCCCACCAGCGACGGACGGTGCTGGGGGTAGATCCACGGGAGCTGGCCCGTTGTTTAAATTCGGCGTTGGCGGCTTGTTTGAACAAGTGTGCCAAGCCATAGATTAAATCTAAATGCGGCGAATTCGGATGGTGGGCAGTGCCCACCCTACGTGCGTTTGGATTGGCGCGATCTCAACATAATCATCGTCAATCCCAAAATTGTCAGCGGCACAATTACATACTTGAGAGCAGCCCCGTACATCACCGTACTGTCATGGTCGGTCGTTTTCATAATCAAGTACAAAGTGTACGCTGCATAGTACACCAGCAGCATTAGCCCTTCCCACCGACTCACCAAATTGTCGTTAAGACAAATTGGTAAACACATAATCGCTACCCCAATCATCACCGGGATATCAAATGCCAACACCGACGGATCAATCGCAATACCACTGGGGGAGAGGGCACTGGTCATCCCCAGCACGACCAAAATATTAAAAATATTACTGCCCACCACATTGCCAACGGCAATATCTCGCTCCCCCCGTAAACTCGCCACAATGGATGTGGCTAATTCAGGCAGGGATGTACCCAAAGCCACGACGGTTAAACCAATAATTAAGGGGTTGATCTGCAATGCATTAGCAATGGTCACCGCCCCCTCTACCAAGAGCTGTGAGCCAATCACCAAACAGGCCATACCGCCCAGGAAAGCCAGGACTTCGACGCTCACTCGAGACCAAGAAAATTCCTTAGGACCATACTCTTGAGCATATTCGCTTTGTACCTCAGGGTTAGTCTCGCGGCGACTTTGGAACAGCAGAAAGAAGGTATAGCTGAGGCCGCCCAGAAATAAGATGACACCGTCAGACGTATCAATTCGGCCATCCAGGCTAAAGAGAAAAACCAACCCAGATACCCCAATCATAATGGGGACATCTAACCGGACTAGCTGCTGGGCCACAACCAACGGCGCGACTAAGGCAGAAACACCCAAAATCAGCAGTACGTTACAGATGTTACTGCCAACAACGTTGCCAACGGCCAGGTCTGCCTGATTGTTAAATGCAGCATGCAAACTCACAGCCAACTCAGGGGCACTGGTACCAAAGGCAACTACCGTTAGACCGATCACCAACGGGGAGATGCGTGCCATGGCTGCTAAATTGGAGGCCCCGCGCACGAGGAAATCGGCTCCAACGACCAGGAAAACTATCCCCAGCAAAAGAAATACAGTGGCAGTCATGGCCTTACAGGCGATCTCCTTTCATACGTTCCTTATTCTGCTTGATTTATGACGTTAGCCCCATGGCGACCTATCCTAGCTCGTGCCCTGCATCGTAACCGTGCCCGAGCCTACTGTCGATATCTACAGCTAGCGACTATCAATGCCAGTGGGAGACCCTCTAATCGTACCGTGGTTTTTCGAGGGTTTGTTGGCACGGCGCTGCAAATCGTCACCGATGGTCGCAGCCAGAAAGTTCAGCACATACAGGCCCAACCTTGGGCAGAGGCGTGCTGGTACTTCACTGTTACCCGCGAACAATTTCGCATTAGTGGCAAATTAACGGTGGTGGCACAGGAGAATGACCCTATTCGTATGAATGCCTGGCAGGCAATGTCAGCCAATGCCCGCCAACAATTTTATTGGCCCCACCCAGGACAACCCAAAGCGGACATAACCGCCTTTGAGCCAGTTGTTCTGTCAACGCAGGGACCACCCGATAGCTTTTATGTACTCTTGCTAGAGGCTGATCGTGTAGATCACCTGATGCTTAAGGGGACTCCCCAAGATCGATACATTTATGAGTACAGGTCTGGAGAATGGGGGGTTAACGCTGTTAATCCTTAGTCGGACTTAGTCGGAAATTGAGGAGCACCCGTCTAAAAATTCTTCAATTGCCCGATCTTGCAATCGACAACAGCTACCCTCGTCATGGTCTTTAACAACAGCTGATGAGATCCCAACAGGAACAGGAGGAGGAGACTGCAGCTGGGCAACCTGCTGCTCTAGGGTTTCAATCCGATCTAATAGGGTGCGAATAACAGCAGCCTCGGAGTCAGGTAGTTGGCCATGCTCAAGGGGACCCGAACGACTAGAGCGATGTACCACACGACCGGGTACTCCCACTACGGTGCAGTCGGAGGGAACGTCTCTAAGGACAACGGAGCCAGCTCCAATGCGAACGTTGTTGCCAATTTGAATATTACCGAGAACTTTGGCCCCAGCACCCACAACTACCTGAGTCCCCACGGTGGGGTGACGTTTACCCGTTTCTTTGCCAGTTCCCCCCAAGGTCACGCCCTGATAAATCAAGGAAAAATCGCCGACAATAGCGGTCTCCCCAATGACTACTCCCATCCCATGGTCAATAAATACCCCTTGACCGATGGTGGCACCTGGGTGAATTTCGATCCCCGTGATCAGCCGGGCTACATGGGAAATAAACCGGGGTAAAAAGGGTAGCCCCACGGTCCATAGGGAGTGGGCTATGCGATACAGCGATAACGCATGCAGCCCCGGATAGCAAACTAGGACTTCTAAAGCGTTGCGGGCAGCAGGGTCCCGTTCAAAAACTACTTTAAAGTCGGCAATAAAAGTTCGTAACACGTAGACGTCCTCAAAGGTAGTAGAGCGTTGCTGAGTTGCGTTTTGGACAGGTTAAAAACCACGTCCAGAGATGTTAAGAAATGCTCCGCATTTAGCATACCGCAGGGATAGAAGTTCAACCTGAGTGTTGTCTGAATTAGGCCTTAAGGGATAGAAATATCCTTGGGGATCGATAGTTACTGGAGCCATGGTGAATTCTCAGTCTCCCTATATTCTTTTTGTGCAGCATGGCTGGCACGATACCAATCGACGCGTCCATCGGCTGGGACACTCCCTGGCGGATGCTCAGACAGAGGTGATTGCGCCCAATTTGGGGTTGATTAAAACCTGGTGGCGGATGGAACCTTTGGTGGCAGAAGTGGAGCGGGTTGCGATCGCAGCCCAACAGCGCCATCCCGATCGCCCCTGGCGCATTGTCGGTCACTCCATGGGCGGCCTAATTTGGCTGGAGCTACTGCAGCGTCACCCCGACTGGTGGCCCCAGGTCGCCTCAGTCAGTTTAGTCAGCTCCCCCGTCGGCGGCGCTGACCTGGGCCGTATCTTTGACCCCTATCGCTGGGGTATCGGCATTGCCCGAGACTTAGGCACCGACCGTCGCCAAATAGCTGAGCAGCTGGCCCAACATATGCCCATACAAACCATCGCCAGCGACTACGATGGCGGCAGCGATGGCACCGTACCGATTCAATGCTCCCAGTTTCGCCATGCCCGCTACACCCAGCTCAGCGGCATCCGCCACGACAACACCAAAGACCATCCAGCTGTGATCACGGCCATTCAGGATTTTTGGGCCGCCCCTACTGCTCTGGCCAAGACCCTAGAAGATCCGGTAGAAGACACCATAATCGCCGCTTTACAGTCTATTCCTGGTATGACCGACGCCCACCGCCGCGATTTTGATCGAGCACTTCCCTGGGCCAATCTTGATCATGGGTTTACCATCTGCACCTGGCGTCATCCCCTGAGTATTCACCATGTATTTTTAGCTGACGAGCAAAACCGCTGTCGCTTTGCAGGCTTTGTCGGCTGGCCCGATACCCGTGGACTATATGATGGGTTAACGGCCATTAAGCAGCGCTATAGTGCGCTTTAAATTGGGTGCTTTGAAACAGCAATAGATTGATTTTTATCGGTCATTGGGCAAGCTGATGGCAGAGCCCGGCCTGAGATCTATACTGGCTCCTATGCCACTGCTGCTGTTTCCATGACGCCTATTCAGAGTGCATCAGTACCGATACAGTCCATGACTGACGAGTTATCTCCTGAGCCACTGTCTGAGCCATCGCCTGAACTCTCGATCATTGTCCCGCTCTACTGCGAAGAGTCCAACGTTGACCCTTTGTTTAAGCGTTTAGAAACCGTAGCCTGTGATTTGGGCGTGACCTACGAAATCGTCTGTGTCGATGACGGTAGCCAGGATACGACGCTGCTGCAGCTGATTAAACACCACAGACGCAACCCGGCCATTAAGGTAGTGGCCCTGGCCCGCAATTTTGGGAAAGAACTGGCCCTCACCGCTGGCATTGACTATAGCCAGGGACAGGCCGTGGTGCCGATCGATGCCGACCTGCAAGACCCGCCCGAGTGCATCCAGCAATTGCTAGAAAAATGGCGTGAGGGTTATGACGTGGTGTATGCCAAACGTCGTACCCGCTCTGGTGAAACCTGGCTGAAGAAATTTTCCGCCAATGGATTTTATCGTGTCATCGGCAGTATGAGCCAGGTGCCCATCCCCCAGGATACGGGTGACTTTCGGCTGATGGACCGTCGGGTGGTGGATGCCCTCAAACAGCTGCCAGAGCGCACCCGATTTATGAAAGGGCTATTCGCCTGGGTGGGCTACAAGCAAACCTTTATCATTTATGACCGCGATGCTCGCCACAGCGGCAATACCAAGTGGAACTACTGGAAGCTTTGGAATTTCGCCATTGATGGCATTGTCTCCTTTAGTTCTACCCCCCTAAGGGTTTGGGGCTATCTGGGGGTGATGATTTCTGTGATCTCCTTTATATACGCGTCATTTTTAATCATTCGTACTTTGCTACTGGGGATTGACGTACCTGGCTATGCCTCATTGATGGTGGCCATTCTATTTTTAGGCGGTGTGCAGCTGGTGAGCTTGGGAATTATCGGAGAATATTTGGGGCGCGTATATGAGGAAGTGAAGCAGCGACCATTGTATCTGGTACGAGAGTTTTATGGAGGAAAGGCAAAATGATTGATGGTGAACATCCGATGATCCATTGTGGGGAGGTTCCATGGAACCTCCCCACAATGGATTAGGGGTATGGACAATCAATGGATAATATCAAACGCCTGGTTCTAATCATTGCTCTCCTGTGCATTATTGCCACCGGGGCTGCCATGGTCTCCCTGGGGGGTATTGATGCTGATTGGTTGCAAGCCACCCTGAAGCAAGCCGGTATTTGGGGACCGATTATCTACATCGTGATCTACACGGTGGCCACGGTCCTGGTACTCCCGTCTACGGTGCTCAACCTGGCTGGGGGAGCCCTATTTGGACCATGGCTGGGTTCGCTTTGGACTACGATTGGTGCCCTCGTCGCCGCCATGGTCGCGTTTGGGTTTACCCGCACTATCGGGCGAGAATTAGTCGAAAAACGACTGGCCGGCTACTGGCAAACCCTTGATGCGGAGATTCGCCATGGGGGGCTTTTTTATATGTTCTCCATTCGGCTACTGCCGGTGATTCCCTATGGATTGGTCAATTTTGCGGCGGGGCTCACCTCCATTAGCTGGAAGGACTACGTGCTAGGAACAGCGTTGGGCACATTACCAGGGGTGTTACCGTTTGTTCTGTTGGGTAGCTCTGGACTAACGCTGTCCCAAACGGGAGACCTGTTGCCGCTTGTGGTAGCGTTAACCTTGATAGGCCTGCTGGTGGGAGGTGCCACCTGGTATCGACGACGGCGAGCTTTGCCAAAGGCTCTCACAAAAGAGCATTCGGAGCCGCCAGAGAACAGACAATAATTTACCCATGAAACGTTCTGAGCCATCATTTTCTTTGCCATTGGAACCTGCCTTGATGGGGGTGATTGGTGTTGCGATCGCACTGCGCTTTTTCCTGCTTACCCGCCACGAACTCTGGTACGACGAAGCCCTGAGCATGCTGCTGTCATCGGGGCAAAGGCTGTCTTATCAAGCACCGGGGGCGGCACCCATCGCCTTAAAAGAGTATAGTCAGCTGCTGCAAATACCAATGGAGCAGGGCCTGGGCGACACTATTGAAACCATTAAAAATATTCTCAAAGGCATTTTGGGCGATGCCCATCCTCCCTTGTTTTATCTGAGTCAGCATGTTTGGATGCGGCTGTTTGGGGCCGGGATTGCCGCTCAGCGCAGTCTGGTGGTGCTCACCGGTATTGGCACCATCGGCTGTGGTTATGGGCTGGGGCGATTGGTCTTGGGGGCTCGCGGTGGCTTAATTTTAGCAGCGTTGTTAGCCACAAATCCCTTTTTTCTTGCCCACTCGCTCAACCTGCGGATGTATGCGCTGCTGACGTTTTGGGCTGTCCTGAGCCAGTGGTTGTTACTGTTGTTATTAGCTTATGATCAACAGAAACGGCCCTGGCGACCTCT
Organism: Leptolyngbya cf. ectocarpi LEGE 11479; assembly: GCF_015207065.1. Classification (GTDB taxonomy): domain Bacteria; phylum Cyanobacteriota; class Cyanobacteriia; order Phormidesmidales; family Phormidesmidaceae; genus Leptothoe; species Leptothoe ectocarpi. The sequence continues at coordinate 33,884 of NZ_JADEXP010000006.1, forward strand.
CTGGCTAGGTCTAGCAGCAGCTGTTGCGGGCGGACTGCTCACCCAGTATCTCTATGCCTACTGTTTGATTAGTCTCGGAATTACGGTATTGGTGCTGGGGCGAAGACACTGGCTGCGGTGCGGTAGCGCCCTGGGGATGGGCGTCTTGCTGTCGCTGCCGTGGGTGCTGTGGGGAACGCGGCAGCAGGCCAACAACCGCGCCGATGTGTTAAATCAAATCTCGGTGGAGGGCAGCCCTGCAGAGATCGCCTGGCGACATTTTCAAGACATTGCCCACACGCTGGCTAACCACCTATTGCTAGGGCACTGGACCACTGGGTTGAAGCCCTATGGGGAGAGTATTAAACCTGCCGCTGTTGCCGTGGGTGTAGGCGTGATTATTTTTCTCGTGTTTATTCTCTGGCAGCTGCGGCGAGAGCGACGCATTTTAGCAACTGGGGTAGTGCTAGGGCTAATCCCATTGCTGGTGGCGTTAGGTTTGGATATTCTGACCAACAAATTTACGGTGGGATTTGGCTGGGGCCGGTCCACCATCGTGGCCCTGCCGGGATGTTTGTTGCTGATTGCCAGCTGGCTGATGACGCTGCAACGGTGGCAGCAGCCGGTCATTGCTGGCGTGTTGTCGCTGTATTTGGTTATGGGTGTAGGCAGTTTTGTGGGTCGCGATCGCAACATTTTCCGCACCCTAGACACCCTGATCGAACCCGGACAAAGTACGCTGATCGTCATCAACTCCAACGCCTGGGGCAATGTCAGTCGCCTGGCGTATCACATTGATGGCAGCCAAAAACCAGTCGATATCTTGATGCGTAGTCCCGCAGACCTCGCTGCCGACCTGGAAATCGCCGTTGATACTGGCAACTACGACCGCATCTTATTTGCCAATACCCGTTACCCTGTCTGGGATACTCCAAAAACCGATGACATCGCTCAGGCATTGTATCGAGATGCCCAAGCCGCCTTAGAACCCAACTACCTGCTCACCGAGCAAACGTTTCTGACCGGCACCATGAAGCTTGACCAATTTGAGATTAGAGCCTATCGATACAATCTATGAGGCGCTCGCTCTACTCTCTGTAAGTTATTAGACGGCGACAAGATCGATGTGCTGTTATGTGACTACCTAAATTTAGGCCAAATAAAGGGCACGCTGCTCAAGGCTGAATCGCTAGGGCAATCGCATCTTAACCAGCCAACACCTTGAGTAGGTAGTCATCATCCCATCCAGCCCGTAGACGCTTGTTTTTAACTCCACCGTCGCCGTTTTCTCCTGGTTTAAGGCACTTAGCGCCAGATGTCTGAGCAGAGTAAAATTCTCAGGGGCGTGTCCCGAGCGAATTCGACACTCATCTTCGCGGAAGGCCACATCCAAAACCCAATGCACTCACCATGTGAATGGCCCCTTTCTCTTTACCTTCATCATAGGAACGACGCACAGTCTTGCCATCAATCGCAATCACTTCACCTTCCGTTAGGTGACTCACCGACCGCACCCAACTTAGAAAACATCCTTGTAATTGCTCAGGCTCTAAACGGGCAAAGACTCGAGCAAACGTATCATGACTCGGAATCCCATTGGGCAAGGCAAGAAACGTCTTCAGCCACGTATGTTTTGCCTTCCCATACGTGACAATACCGACCCAGCCATCGGCCCCGCAGATAACAGCCAAGATGGCGATGGTCAGGATATCAATCAGCAAGTGATCTTTGCTACGCTCTATCCTGGGGTCTTCGATACCCTTGAAATGGTCGGCAAGGCTGAGCTTGGGCTTGAGTTGCATTAGAAAGATCCAGCTTTTGCATAAAAGCCCAGCTTTCTTCATGAGTACCCACTGAAAGGACAAAAAACAAACAACCTAACGTCCTCTCCGGTTTACCTACTCAACAGTATTTTCACACTGTTTACAAGCGCCCCAACGCGGTCATCCCGCGACGCTTTACACTGCTCACCATTTCAGCATTGTCTCCTGTGGATGATGCCCCCTATCCCCAAAATTGGAGTCTGAATCATGGCCTACGGATTTGGCACTAGCACAACTAATAACACTTCAACCGGCAACAATAATATCGACAGCCTAGTGGCTAACCGACGTTGGAGATCGAGAAACGTCACCTACAGCTTTACTAGCAACTTTCGCAACGACTACGAAGACGAATCCGGCTACCCCAACAGCGGTGTCCACAACGCGACATTCTCCCCACTCAATGCCGCTCAGCGCTCAGCCACCCGTGATTGGATGGCCATGTATGAGAGTGTCTCTGGCCTCAATATGATTGAGCTTTCTGGCGCTAGCGATCGCCATGCCACCATGCGGATGGCGGAGTCTAGCCACCCTCGCACCGCCTATGCCTATCTTCCTGGTGGGTCTGTTCAAGCTGGCGATATTTTCTTTAACAGAACCAGCTACAACAGCCCCCAGATGGGTAACTACGCCTTTCACACCTTTGGCCACGAAATCGGCCATGCCCTGGGTCTAGAGCACGGTCATGAAACCGGTGGAGTTCGCAATGTCGCCATGAATGCGAACCGGGACTCGATGGAATTTTCCATCATGACCTATCGTTCCTACGAGGGCGACCCGCTCGTTGGTGGCTATAGCAATGAAACTTGGGGATATGCCCAGTCTCTAATGATGTATGACATCAGAGCCATTCAACAAATGTATGGGGCTAACTTTAACCATAACTCTGGCAACACCACCTACCGCTTTTCTACCACCACGGGTGAAATGTTTGTTAATGGCGTCGGTCAGGGGCAACCCGGTGGAAACAATATTTTCCGCACCATCTGGGATGGTAATGGCATCGATACCTACGACTTTTCTAACTACAGTAACAATCTCAATGTAAATCTGGCTCCCGGTAGCTGGAGCGATCTCGATGTGGGCGGCAATGACCAGCGGGCCTATCTTGGCGATGGTAACTATGCTCGCGGCCATGTATTTAACGCCCTCCAGTACAACGGCGATACCCGTTCGTTGATTGAAAATGCCTACGGTGGGTCCGGCAACGACCGCATCTACGGCAACAGTGCCAACAACTATCTGCGAGGCAACGGTGGCAACGACCGCATCTACGGCTACGCTGGTAACGACATCATTGTGGGCGGTGCTGGCAATGATTCTCTCCATGGTGGTAGCGGTCGCGATTGGATCTGGGGTGGTTCTGGCAATGACTTTATCAGCGGCGGCAGTGGTGATGACTTTATGGATGGCGGCAGCGGTATTGATACCGTCGATTATCGTCACTGGAATGGCGGTGGTAGCTACAATCTCTCCACCGAGGTTGCTAGCTTCTCTGGATACTACAATGAAGAGATTCGCAACTTTGAGAACATCCGCACAGGCAACGGGGCCGATATTGTAATTGGCACCAATGGCGCTAACCGGATTTATACCAACGGTGGTAATGACTTTATTTCTGCTCTGGGTGGCAACGACTTTATTTCCGCAGGGGCTGGCATAGACACCGTTTACGGTGGGTCCGGCAATGACCGCATCTACGGCAACGACGGTAACGACTATCTTCTCGGTGGCCGTGGTAATGACAGTATTGTCGGCGGTCTGGGTAACGACCGGCTCAATGGTACTACTCACGCTGCGCAGGGAACCGGTGAGCGCGATATTCTCCGCAGTGGCAGCATGAGTGACCGCGACACCTTTATCCTCGGAGAAAACGGTCGTGTGTTCTACAACGACCAGGGTAATACTGACCATGCTGTTATCCGCGACTTTGATGTTCACAACTTCGTAGGAGATGTTGCTGATAGAATCCAGCTGATCGGCAGTGCGGCTTTCTACACCCTGGGCAATGTCTCGGTCAATGGCGTTGCTGGGGCCGGTATTCGCTTCGGGGGTGACCTCATCGGCATCGTCCAAAACGTGAACGCCGCCAGCCTAAACTTGGCTGACACCAACCAGTTTACCTACGTCTAGTGCGCTAGCTGATTGGAGTCACTGCTGCGATGCTCAGTAAGCCAACTCAATCGTTTGTAAGCTACACATAAGCTGATTAACGTCTCACTGTTTGCCCCCAAGCCCTCAATCTTAAGGGTTTGGGGGCTTGGAGTTGAACTGATTGGGCAGGGGATCCACTGCAGGGACTATGGGTTCTCCCCGAAAACTGACAATTTGAGCGGGATGGGATCTCCAAGCCAGGAGGCATGTTCGGTATGGTCTTCAAGATCGCTGCCTGTCAGCGCATGTACAAGCACCGTCAAATTTTCCCGCTGGTTATCAAGCCATGGGATCAGCCCATCAAACTGTGTTTTATCAAAGGCCAGCTGACAGCTCCAGCGAGGGTGTGGCCCCACTAGCTTCTGATGAACTCGGCCCACCTTTACCCCGAACAGCTTCCCCGCTTCCTGACATATAGAGAATGCTTTGGCCACGGAGTTTTCATCAAAATAGACATGGGCGTGGTACTGCTCGTAGTTGTTGGCCGGTCGTTTTGTCATTGGTGAATAGCAAAAAGCGTTTGATACCTACCAATATAAGATTAGCGGCATGGCGGGGCGAAAATCTTCAAGGCGTCCCAGGGCATGATTATCCAACGTGATTTTCATGAGATGTTCGCGACCTAATTGCACAGAGAACCGATCGGCCTGAGAAACGAGTTCCAATACCCCTTTGGTATCCGTCGATGGCGTAAAAATGGTGACATTACTAATCGTCTGGGGGTTGCGGGGGACGGGCTGACGCTTAGGAACTCCTGGCGTCTGGAACGGGAAATAGAAACAGAGCGGTTCAGCTATATTGTGAGAATTTGCGCCCACATGGAAGCCGTTAGGTGGTGGAAAGTAGGCTGGTTGATAATGCCAGCCAGGGAAAGGCATGTCTAGACTGGCATTATCTTTGTGCGGTAGAAAAATGACGCCGAAAGGAGAGGCCGTAGGGTTTGCATCTCGCTCAGAAAAGCGCAGATCCCGACCTGGTCCATTTCTGGCCTCATCAGCATCCTGCACCCATAGGAATTCCAGCATGCCATTGGCAAAGTAAAACCGACGATTGGCGGTACCTTGACCGGGATGGGTATTTCTTGGTCCCTCCTGAAAGCCTTGTGCAACCAGCCGATCGGCTACCTTCGCTTCTGGCTCAACCAATATAAAAACGTGATCGAGTTCTAGGATCATGGTTGTTTATCCTTGAATTCTGATGTAATCATGCGCAGAAAATGGTTGACTTCCTGGAGCGATCTCAAATGATAAACCCGTTTCGTTCCCCTAGCCTGCTCCACGTACTCCCGGTACTTAGGTGTCAGTTTTGTATGGCACAGCCAGACTGTGTTACAGGAGTTTAGCGTTCCTTTTATTAGGGGGCTATTGTCTGGCCAGCCAGCGAGGGTTGCTCCTTTGAGAAATCGCTTCGTCACCCACCAATCATGGCGTACCACAGGCAGATCAAGATACACCAGAGTATCAGCGGTATATAACCGTTCCCATACCGTATCCAGAGAGCCAAATCCATCGATTACCCAATTATCTTGGCGTAGGAGTTCATCATGGGCAGCGTAGTAAAATAAGGGCAGAACTTTCGACACTGTCGAGGTTAAGAATGGCTAAAGCTTATATGCTAGCTAGGTGAGAATTAGATCCTTACCCATACCATTAGCGAATGTAGTACAGCGTTTTCTAGTCTTCTGAGGCACAGTAGCAGCAGTGCGTAAACCAAGACCGAATATCGTCAAGAGAGACTTCTGAGAAGGTATATTCAATCGCCTTGACCAAGTCAGGGTAGGTCCTTGCACCGATGCTCTTGAGACGACTCTTGATTTTAGACCAACAATTCTCAATAGGCGAGAAATCTGGTGAGTACGGAGGTAAGTAAATTAACCGAGCCCCCGCAGCCTCAATCAGTTCGCGGACGGTCTCGCCCAGATGGACCGAACAATTATCCATAAGCACACAAGTGCCCTTCCACAACTGTGGGACCAGTTTTTGACTAATGAAGGCTTCAAAGGTCAGTCCATCGGTTGCCCCCATCAAGCTATAGTCCGCTCTAACCTTGGGCGCTATCGAACCGGTCTCTCGGTACTGCTTGAGCAGTTTTTGGATAAAACTCTTAGCCACTCCGAATTGTTTGGCCAGCCCCCGTTGGAAAATACCGCCTCCCGTATAGGCATTGATGATCTTCTGTAATCAGCCGGTCGTCTGTTAGAACTTGCTATTCAAGGCATCTACGCACCGCTCGCAAATGGTTTCATGCTCTGCTGACTCGCCCACATGGGTGGAATAGTTCCAACAGCGATCGCACTTTTTCCCATCTGCATCCACAATGCCGATACCAAAGGCGTCGGACTCGCTGCGATACTTGATATCCTTCAGTCCGTTGGCACTGTCCAAAATCTCTACCTGGGACACCAGCAGCAAATACCGCACCTCATCCACATGGCTAGACCCAGCCGCCACAGCATCGTCCGGATTCATCGCCTTAAGTTGGTCTCGTAGCTGAGCATCCGCCACATAGATCAACGCCTTTGCCTGCAGCGACGAGCCAATATCCTTGGCCGAGCGGGCCTGCTCCAGCACCTGGTTCACCTCATCCCGCAGCTCCCGCAGCTGATTCCAAGTATCCGCCAGTTCCGGCTTTGCCCACTGCGAATCGATCGTTAGCCAGCCCGCCTCAAACACTGACTTGGTGCCGGTGTCGTAGGGCATAAACTGCCAGATATCTTCGGCCATGTGGCACAGTACCGGTGCAACAGATTTAGCCAGGTTCTCCAGGGCAACCGCCAGCACAGTTTGACAGCTGCGTCGGCGAAAAGAGTCGGCGTCGCTGATGTACAAACGATCTTTAGCAATATCTAGATAAAAGTTCGACAGATCCACCACACAGAAGTTTTGCACCGTCTGGAAGAACCGGAAGAACTGATAGGTATCAAATGCGGACTCTACCTCAGCAAAGATTTCTGTCATGCGATGCAGCATGTACTGATCCAGCGAGGGCATTTGCTCGTAGGGCACAGCGTTCTCTTTTGGATCAAAGTCATAGAGATTACCCAACAAAAATCGCGATGTGTTGCGAATCTTGCGATACACATCCGCCAGCTGTTTGAGAATGTTGTCACCGATGGGTACATCAGACGAATAGTCCACCGACGAGACCCACAGACGTAATACATCCGCGCCATAGGGCGGTTTCTGTTTTTTGTTTTTACCCCCCTCAATAATCTCGTAGGGGTCCACCACGTTACCGATGGACTTACTCATCTTGCGTCCCTTTTCATCCAGGGCAAACCCATGGGTGAGAACAGTTTTGTAAGGGGCACAGCCGTGGGTAGCGACACTAGTTAATAAACTGGACTGGAACCAGCCTCGGTGTTGGTCTGAACCTTCTAGATACAGATCCACCGGATACTTGAGAGCGTCGCGCTGGTCGGCCACTGCCGCCCAAGAGGAGCCAGAGTCGAACCATACGTCCATGGTGTCAAAGCCTCTAACGTAGGTTTTGCCATTGTTGTGATAGGTCTCGGACAGCAGTTCTTCTACAGACATGCTCCACCAGGCATCGGAACCGTGCTCGGCAAAGATATCGCGCACGTGGGCGATGGTCTCCTGATTCATGAGAACCTCGCCGGTCTCTTCGTCATAGAAGGCCGGGATGGGTACACCCCAGTTGCGCTGACGGGAAATACACCAGTCAGAGCGGTCACCCACCATGGGGGTGATACGGTTTTCTCCCTGGGCCGGAATCCATTGCACATCGGAGATCGCCTTGAGGGCTTCATCACGGAAGCCTTCGACTGAGGCAAACCACTGTTCAGTGGCACGGAAGATAGTGGGCTTTTTAGTACGCCAGTCGTAGGGATACTTGTGCTGATAGGGTTCGTGCTTAAGTAGGGTATTAGCTTCGGTCAGGGCCTTGATCAGCTCTTCATTAGCCGTTTTTAGAACGTTTAGACCTTCAAAACTGCCTGCTTCGGCGGTAAAGTAACCCCTTGCATCTACGGGACAGAGGATGGGTAACCCATACTTCTGACCGACGCCAAAGTCTTCTATACCATGACCAGGGGCGGTGTGTACCAGGCCAGTACCCGACTCGGTGGTGATGTAGTCACCGCCGATGACAATGGGGCTTTCGCGGTTAAAGGTGTCTTCTTTTTTATGGAGCGGATGGTGATAGGTGGAGCCTGCTAAGTCCGCACCCTTGATATCCACTTTGGGGGTAAGTTCAGTGTCAAAGGAGGCGGCCAGGGTTTTAATCAGGTCCTTACCAACAATCAGATATTTGTAGGAGGCACCAGAGGCAACTTCTACAACGGTATAGGTGAGGTCTGAATTGACGGCGACGGCCACATTGGCGGGAATGGTCCAGGGCGTCGTGGTCCAGATGGCGACACCCAGGTTATCCATGTAGGGTGCTAAGGCCGCTTTAGCGGTATCCGATGCGCTCACCATGGGGAAGCCTACATAGATACTGGGGGAGGTGTGACCTTCGGGGTATTCCAGCTCAGCTTCGGCCAGGGCCGTCTGGGATGAGGGGCTCCAGTGGACGGACTTCAGCCCTCGGTAGATGTAGCCCTTGAGCACCATCTGACCAAATACGTCGAGCTGAGCGGCCTCGTACTCGGGCTGCAGGGTCATGTAGGGTTTTTCCCAATCGCCCCAGACGCCAAAGCGGCGAAAGCCTTTGGCCTGGTTCTCAACGGTCTCCAGGGCAAATTCTTTGGCTTTTTGGCGCAGCTCCAGCGGTGTGAGGTTAGCTCGCTTTTTGCGGTCAATGGTTTGGAGTACCTTCAGCTCAATGGGTAGACCATGGCAGTCCCAACCGGGAACGTAGCGAACTTTGCGATCGCGCAGCAGCTGATACTTATTAATAATGTCCTTGAGCACCTTATTCATGGCATGGCCCATGTGGAGGTTGCCATTGGCATAGGGCGGCCCGTCGTGGAGCACAAACACATCCCCCGAATTTTCTTGGGAAAGCGTTTCATAAATCTTGCTGTCGTCCCAGAATGCCTGCAGCTCTGGCTCACGCTTGACCGCGTTGGCCCGCATACTAAAGTCGGTCTTGGGCAGCAGGACGGTGTCCTTATAGCTCTTGGCGTCGGCGTTCTTGGGGTCAGTCACGGTGCAGGGGAAAAGTATGGGAATTTACTACGCTCCCGTCATTCTGCCTTAGAAGTTCCTATCGGTTCAATAGTTTTAGCTTTTTTACTATCTAGGTACACTCGATCACGGGGCCAAGGTTTTCACTAAAATTCGCAGCAAATCTTCGAGATCGGCAGGTACTCGGTATAGATCTAGATCTTGTGTAACGGCTCTGTTTTGGCGATGAAATTGGCCAAACTGCCAAATATTGCCAGTGGAAATGGCCCCTGGTAAAACAGGCTGATCGGATTCAATCCACTGGTCTAGGGCAATGAGTTCAATGGCAAGCTGTATAAATCCCCGCTCCAGATCTTCGTTTTTAGCCTCTATAACCAAAAATATTTGTTGGTTTTGTAAAAGATAATCCAGGGAACCTTTGAGCTGATGATTAACAGCAACGGGGTATTCAACATTGAGGGTAGCCTGAGTGTAATGCAGCACATCGGTAAGCACCGGGGCAATAAGAAATTCACGACGAGCCATTTCACTCGTGAGACTGAGGCGGGGCAAACTCTCTTCAATACGAGTTTTGAGATCGTTGAGGCGATCGAGAGCGCAAGCATGATGTGGAAGGTTTAGAGAACGACGCTGCAGGGAAACATCGAAGTAGGCCAAGATATCTTGGGGGGCAAAGTTGAGTTTGAAATAGTCGGCAAAGCTATAGGACTGATCGGGTTGGATAATCGGGGCTCTAGGCATTAGTTGGGAGCAACAAAATAAAATGACTGCTCAAATCATACCTAGCAAAATCAATGTCTTGAGCACGTTTTTCGGTTTGATGGGCTTACTCACAAATTCCGATGCACCTACCATCTTGGCGCGCATCCTTTCGGTAACACTGTTGCTACCAGCCACCATGACAATGGGTGTTTTCTTAAAATCCGACATCCGCCGAATTTGGGCACACAGCTCATAGCCATTGACCACAGGCATCATTAAATTCAAAAAGATTAGCTTCGGCTTTAGCTGAGCTAACTGTTTCAACACCTCAAGCGGATCGGCAATGTTGCTATAGCGATAGCCTGCCGCTTCAATAATTGTTGCCATTTTATGATTATCAGCCAGACTGTCATTCACATAAACAATCCTGGCATCCTTAGGGATTGTTGCCTGCGCTAGCTTAACCACTATGTCATTTTGAGCTGTGATGACCGATTTAGTTACCTTATCTTCTACAGGCTTCAGCTGCAGCGCCTGACTGTGGATATGGGGTAAAACCGACCTCACAAATGGAATCAGCGGCTGGTTGATCTTTAATGCCAGATCTCGCAGGGTTTGGTCACCATCGACCAGCGCACTCAACAATTTGAAGAGACGTGGATAGGCCAAATCTTCTAGAGATGCTAAATCTTTTATCACCAGAGCATCGTTAGGGTTCACCTGGGCTAGCTCAGCGTTTTCCCAAGCTTGCCACTCATGCTTAGCCTGGGCCCATAGTCGAATATTTTGTAAATTTATGTAGGAAGAATCACAGGCTTTTTGAGACTTAATGCGATAAGTTAATCCCTGCCCGGTTTCTTGGAAGCTTAGGGTCCCCTGTCGCTGCAGATCAAACAATACTTCTGAGATACACCCGGTCACGATATCTGAGAATAATTGTCGACTAAACTGCTTACAGATAACCAACCGAGCCAGTCGATTATAGGTCAAGTCAGAATAGGCACTCAGACCATGCTTAAGTAAGTCAGACCGATGTTGTAGGAGGTGACGATACCAGCGACGTCTCGTATGGGTGTGCGTATTGGCCCATACCAGCTGCCCTGCCAAAAAATATAAGCGCCACTGATGAATCAGGCCACTTTTGATCGCTAGAATGCCTGTCAGCTGTTTCTGCTTAGCAAACTGGATCCTTTGATCCAGTTCAGAAATCAGTACATTTGACGTGGCAACTTCAGCTCTCATGGCTCCTATTGTTTGCAATTGACTTACTCGCTAATTGTGCTTACAAACAACGCTTACAAACAACTTGTATATTAGGTCACAAAAACCCAGTGAGTGTCCGCATTTAAGTTTCCTTAAACAAAAAATACGCGTATAGGCGTATTTTTCTCTGACGGTTCATCAAGTTTTATAGACCACTAGATTTCTTTAAGAGACTTTACGGCGTCTTCTTAAATTTCCTACACATCTCCACAGACTCCTCAGATGTGGGGTGTTGCTTAATCCGGACTTGGCCGCATTGGCAGCCACCAGTGTAGGGAAATGGCACATGGGTTAGTCCTAATTAATCCCAAAATTCATCGTCAGGCCAGTTGCTATCTTCATCCTTCTGGGCGACAGCTGGTGAGGGCGTGTGGACAGCCTCGGGAGCGGTATTAGGTGCTGGATCTTTAGTGGGCGATGGTTCTTTGGCAGACGATATACTGACGTTTGCTGCTGACACCTTTGACTTTTCTACCGCGATCTCTGGTGGTTCATCGGAAATTTTGGCGGTGCTGTCTGCGGCATTGGTCGTATCTGATTTAGGTGCGGTATCTGGTTTGGGAATGGACGGTGGTCTGGGTGGTAGCTCAATCATCGGCTTGGGCTCCTTCTTTTGAGGAGTGATCACATCCTTGAGCCAGCCGACAAAAATGCCAACAGCCGCGAGGGGATTGGGCTGTTCACGGGACTCAGAGGGTTGGAGGGGGGCTGGTATCTCTGCTGGTATATCTTCAGGGGGTGACTTTTCTGGCTCGTCTTTTTCAGCCGTGGGTGTCGGCATCGCTGCTGGAACGACCATTGTGGGGGCAAACTCATCCGCCGACTTGAGCAAGATGGGGCTGTCGGGATCTGGGTCTTGATCCAGCGCATCTTCCACGCCGTCTTCTACAAATTCATAGTCCTTAGCGATGGGACGGCTGGCGGTGCGATCGCGTTCAGACTTACCCAATCGAATCGGGGTTTGCTGAGCCGCCGGGGTAGTTTCTCGCCGCAGCAGCAGGGTTTGATACCCTAGCCACAGCAACAGTCCCACCGAGGCGGTTTGCCCCAGCAGCACGGCACCGTTCATTTGTCTGGCGCAGTACCACAGCACCACGGCATAAAACATACCAACACCGCTCCAGAAAAAATCTGAGCGGCGATGCACCTCTGGCAGAATAAAGGCGACCAAATAAAAGGCTAAACTGCCTGCCCCAATAATTACGGCCAACACATTTGCCAGCATCTGCTTCGACTAAGCTATTTCCAGTTGTTATTGACGCCGATGAGATTGCCAAACAGCATAATGAAGCCACTGATCAAGATGATAATGGCGAGCACTGCAAAAATGCCGTCGTAAGCTGAGAGGTCTTCCATGGGGCGACGTTCGTTTTTTACTTTTATAGTTTAGAGGCTTGTGGGGTGTTGAGGGCACGCTGCCCTGCGAATTTGTCAATGATGATGTCACTGTAGCGGGTTGAGATCGCACCCACCGAAAGCAGACACACCTCCAGTTCCGTCGGGTCCATGTGCTTGCCGCCTAGAATGCGATTAGCAAAAAATACGGTACCTGCCTCACCGGTCTGAAATGAACCAAACCGCATCTTACGGTTTTCGTCTAGCAAAAACCGCAGCAGCTCTAGTTCTGGACCACAGCCAATGGCCACACAGCTACTAGCCCGCACAATGGCCAGCTCCCGATCAGGGTAAGGATGGGTATTCCAGAGTAGTACCTGTAGCTCAATTAGCGTGGTGTCTTGATAGAGCAAGTCAAAGGACGGCTGCTCCTCACTAGCTCGCACTGTTGACTTAAACAAACTGCTCTGCAGGTAATCTTGCACCCGCTCATAGGTCAGCTCTTGAGCCGAATTTTCAAACTTCATATAGAGTTAAACTACTGTTATTCAACGAATAAACCAGCGCTATACTATAGGCGATTTAGCTTCTAAGAGGCCATCAGTACCGTGGTTCAGAAAATTGCTCTTTTTAATCACAAGGGTGGGGTGAGTAAAACTACCACCACATTTAATTTGGGTTGGATGCTGGCATCAAAAGGTAAAAGAGTAATTCTTGTAGATACCGATCCACAGTGTAATTTGACGGGAATGGTTTTGGGTACAGACACTGAGGATGACCAATCAGATCTAGCATCCTTTTACGATCTTCCTAATAATATAAAGACCGCTTTAGCTCCAGCTTTCGAATCCCAGCCACGGATTATTGAAGCTGTAGACTGCATTCCTGTTGAAGGACAAGCAGGATTATTTTTGCTACCGGGGCATGTTGGTTTAGCTGAATATGAGGTAACTCTTGGCATTGCCCAGGAACTGAGCGGCTCAATTCAGACCCTTAGAAATGTTCCTGGCTCCATCAATTTTCTTTTAGAGAAAACCGCTGAGCAGCTGCAAGCAGATTACATCCTTATTGATATGAGTCCTAGCTTAGGTTCTATAAATCAAAACCTTTTGATGACCAGCGATTTTTTCCTAGTGCCTACTGCGGCTGATTTCTTTTCTCTAATGGCAATAAATTCTTTAAGTACAATTCTGCCCAAGTGGGCAGCCTGGGCAAAAAGGGCAAGCGCACTGCCAACTCTTCGAGAAGCAGCCTATCCGTTTCCTGATACCAGCCCGCGCTTCATGGGAATTATCGTTCAGAATTATCGCGTCAGAAAGGGCAGAGTGACTGTTGCGTTTGAACAATGGGTTACTAAAATCGAAAATCAAGTTTCTGATCAGCTAGTTCCTGTTCTTGACAATAATGGGATGACTCTGTCTGGGCAGATTTATAGAGAAAATGGCATTGATGAATCCTTCTGTCTTGTCAAAATTCCTGACTTTAACAGTTTGATCGCTCTATCTCAAGAACATTCGACGCCAGTATATGCCTTAACTCAGCAGCAATTACAGCAAACTGGACAAGTTTTAGAAAATAATCAAAATAAGCAAGCTGAGTTTCGACAAACGTTTGAAGAATTAGCAGATAAAATCATCGGTCTTACGTCTTCTGTTTATGCAGTCAGCGCTTGATCAATTTCGTATCAGCATTGCCCGTGTTCGAGATTTGATCGCCATCCATGGTTCTGTGCAAACGCAAGCTACGGCAGTGCTTGACCTAACCGATATTCTCAGAGCTGCTTTAGTGATGTCCGTTAGTGCTCTGGATTATTACATCCATGAGGTGGCAACCTTGGGCATGTTAGAGATCCATCGGGGACAGCGACCAGAGCCAGCCCTTTCTCGTAATACATCTCAGTCCGCCTTTTCCCGGTTCAAAGTATCTTTGGGTAATGCTCGTCAAGAGCGGCTGATTGCATTGGATATTGCCACTTGGCTGGAGCAGGATATCCAGCAGTCTATGGGGTCGGACTTCACCGCAGAATCTTGCCGATTGAATGAGTTGCTCCCTGCGGTTACAAGTAGTATCGCTAATCGTCTCAATAGCAGTCCCTGGCTGGAGGATGAAATCCGCGAGAGCCTGAGCTATAAAAGTTTTCAAACTCCTAACAATATTGCTGATGCGATTCGACTAATCTCGGATATTTCGCTATGGACAAATGTAGCTGCGAGGTTAAATACATCTGCCGAAATTGTGAAACAGAAATTAACTCTTATTGTGGAGCGAAGGAATAAGATTGCCCATGAGGCTGATATTGATGTGACCTACGGTATTGGTAACCGCTGGCCTATTGATGAAATCTTAGTTAATGAAGCGGTAACCTTTATTGAGCAAGTGGTTGAAGCTATTCATCAGAGCCTATTATTGGGACCTGGCACTACATAATAAACATGTCGGCGCTGACGTCTGTTAGGGCTTGGGTTTTGCTTTGTACGAAGGCATTGGGGCTGCTGTCCGATTCCAGTCGACCGTCCACCAGGTTGATGATCCGGTCGGCCACGTCCAGAATGCGATTGTCGTGGGTAACCATTAAAACGGTACAGCCTTCTTCACGAGATAAATTATGTAAATAGGTCACCACGTCTCGACCTGATTTTTTATCGAGGGCCGCAGTGGGTTCATCGGCCAGGATCAGTTTGGGATGATTGACTAGGGCG
>NZ_JADEXP010000390.1 GCF_015207065.1 Leptolyngbya cf. ectocarpi LEGE 11479
GTTTTACATCATTTCCTAAATGTACTGTTCTGGCATGGACCTGCAAAATAGCCTCTCGACCCTGGCGATCAGGGCGATCGACCACCACGCGTCGGTCAAATCGGCCTGCCCTAAGCAGTGCCGGATCTAATACTTCTGGACGGTTAGTTGCTGCTAGTAAGATCACCCCTGTGTTGGGCTCGAATCCATCCATTTCTGCCAAAAGTTGGTTCAAAGTTTGTTCCCGTTCATCATTACTAGAAAAAGGATTATTGGCGGTACGCGCCTTGCCTAAGGCATCTAGTTCGTCGATGAAAACAATGCAAGGGGCCTGTTTTTTGGCTTGCTCAAACAGATCTCTGACTCGGGAGGCCCCCACCCCTACAAACATTTCAATAAATTCTGAAGCTGAAATGCTAAAAAAGGGTACCTCTGCTTCACCTGCAATGGCACGGGCTAATAGGGTTTTGCCAGTTCCCGGTGGGCCAACTAACAAGACACCCTTAGGGATTTTGGCTCCTAATCGAGTATATTTGTGAGCATCTTTTAAAAACTCGATAATTTCTTGTAATTCTTCTTTCGCTTCATCTACACCAGCCACATCGTCAAATGTGACCTGAGTACTACCCTGGGCGTAAATACGGGCTTTACTCTTGCCCACATTGAGAGCGGCCGGTCCTTCTTGCATTCTATTAGCAAAGACTCCCCATAGCATCCATAGCAGCAGCAGGGGAAATATAAGGCTCCACAGACCAACTAACCAGTTTCGTTCATTGGCGGCTGTGGCTGTGATTTCAACACCATGTCTGCGTAAAATGCGGGCTAGATCCGGGTCATCGGGTAAGGGGGTGGTCACTGACGTTATCGCTGCAGCCTCAGTGTCTACTGTTTCTTGATCAGCAGGTGTTTTGAGCGTGTATTGAATCTGATGCTCACTAATGTTTACCTTAACGACCTGACCACTTTCAACCTGGGTGAGAAATTCACTATAGGGTACTTCCTCAGGGCGTTGTGGCATACGGGTAACTGTGAACATCATGATCAACAGCCATACCACCACCCATCCTAGATTGATGAGGGTTGATTTGAATCCAGGTGAATTCTCTTTTGTTGGATTTGAGCGAGGAGACGAGGAACGTTCTGGCATAGCATTGAGTAATTGTATCTACACAGTTGCTACAGCAACCAAAAGTTTGGTGCATCTGTCGCATGTCCTCAATGTAAAGGGTTGACTTGAGGAACTTATGAGCATGTGCCATCAAAATTGCGTCACCTTGGTGGTGGTGATAGCTTTTGTTATTTAAAGCACGTTGCTTGATTACGAAAAATAATTTGAATTAACACCTAAAGAAATTTTCACAGGGATAGATAATAATATTAATGTACCCTCTATATCATGCACTTGGATTGAGGCTCTATGTTTTCTAAGATACTTGCGCCAATTCAGACAACTATGACCGATCAAGGGGTTTTTGATCAGGCTCTAGCTCTGGCGAAACAAAATCAGGCAGGTTTGATGTTGCTCCATGTAATCTCTCCTGATATGAGAAGTACTCCAGCACTTCCCAATCCAACGTTGTACCGGTATCCAGTGATTACAGATGAGCTGATGCAGGACTATCGGCAACGGTGGGAAGATGTTGAAGATCAAGGATTAGAAATGCTCAAAGCTTTAGCGGAAAAGGCCGAAGCTGCCGGAGTAAAAGCTGAGTTTTCACAAAATGTTGGCAATACTGGTCATGTTATTTGTCATATGGCCGATAATTGGGAAGCTGATCTGATTGTTATTCGACAACCTGATCGCTCTAAACTAGATGAGCTGTTTTTGGGTAGTATCAGCAACTATGTTTTACACCATGCGCCTTGTCCAGTAATGACAATTCCATCCTGAAAAATTAACCTAAGACTTTGGTATACCTCCAGAGTCTTAGGTTTGCGTTAGCTCGATTAGGCTGAAGCGTCTGTGCTGTCTACGCTTTCCTGTGCGCGACTGAGCACGTTTTCCTGTAAGTGTTGGGCATCCTGTCGCTGCTGAGTCATTTGCTCACGTTCTTCTGCTTTGACCGATGCGATTTCATCTAAGCTTTCCACTGCCCGGTTGTGTACTTTTTCCTCTAGTTGCTCTGCTTTGTGCCGTGTTTCAGTGACATTTGTTCTTGCGTCTTTTTCGATAGTCATATTGGATCCTCTACGAACTATGCCTGTGATAATTGCGGTTCACAGCTAGAATAATCAAGCATTTTGAGGATGTTGTGAGGATGTGTTTAGAGGCAATCCTCGCGGTTGTTTAGGCACCATGGGTGATCATTCCCTAAAGAACCATGCTGCCTTTGTGGACGGCCCGTTGGTTATAGGGCAGCTTGGCCAGGAGCATGGCCATGGCACAGGTATTTGTAACGCCTGCAAACACCAACCCTGCACCTATAAACCCGCTCATTAGCAAGAACCACGGTGAGACCAAAGCACCTAGGACAGTTCCTAAAAAGACGAGAGACCCCGCCACAATTTGCACCTGACGAAACATACTGATTGGCGCATTCTTATTGACTTTAGTGGGGTAACCAGCGGCTTTCCAGGTAGGCAGTCCGCCTTGAAGATGGGCTACTTTATCAAAACCTGCTTCAAACATTTTCTGGGCAGCCTGGGCCGAGCGTTTGCCTGACTGACACTGAAGGACGATCTTGCGATCGCTCAGTGTCCATAATGTATTGGCATCAAAGCTAGACAACGGCATCAGACGAGCCCCTGGAATATGTTCAGCGGCATATTCTGCCGGTTCTCTAACGTCGAGTAATAAGGCTTCTTGATTCTCTAACCATTGCTTGAGGGTAATGACATCAATCTCTTGCAGGGGGTACTTAGGAACAACAGACATGGTGTTTCTCCTTAAGGATTGGATGGATGGCTGAGATACTAAGGAATGAGGATTTAATTATGCCGTACTTTTTGCCGTACAGGCGTTCCATGGCAACCTCTGCAGACGTATTTTTGGGATCTTATAAAATCCTTGTTCCTAAGCTTAAACTTCTGCCATAACTCTGCCGCAACTTTCGTTAGCAGGGACAGCTTCCATCATCTTTTTAGGATTGGGCAAGTTCAGCGTTTGCATAAACTCAGTAAAACTTTGTCGATTGCGACCAACAAACCGGGGATTCCACCGCTTTTCTTCGGCAATCGTCGATACGGTATGACCACGATAGTCATGTCCTGGATAAACAAGTGTGGTCTCCGGCAAGGTGAATAATCGCTGGGTAACTGAGTCGTACAGCGTACCGGCATCCCCGCTTTGGAAATCGGTGCGACCACAGCCGCGAATGAACAATGCATCGCCTGTAAGGACTCGACTGCTGTTGATTAAATAGGCCATGTGGCTATCCGTATGACCAGGCGTTGCAATGACTTCCACAAGGATGTCACCAAGAGTGATGATCTCACTGTCATCAATATGCAGATCGGCACAGCTTACTTGCGCATGGGCCGGCACAATGGCTAGACAACCTGTAGCTGCCCGCAACTCGCCCGCCCCAGTAACGTGGTCGGCATGGACGTGAGTTTCTAGACAGTAGCGTAGGGTCAAGCCTAATTCCTTAAGTAGCTTAAGGTCACGATCAACCTGTTCCCTCACGGTATCTACAAGAATTGCTTCCTTTAGCTCAGTATCCGCAATCAAATAGGTACATGTACATGATTCTGGATCAAATAGCTGTCGAAATAACATAACGTTACCTCCAGTGGCCTTACGGTTGAGATGAGCTACCGACTCTTCACCCTAAGCTTAGAGAAAGAGTGTGAGAAAGTTATGAGTCTCGCTTAGCCAACTGATGAATGAAGTCAGTAATTTGCTTGAAAACCTAACCAGCATTGAGGCAGATAGCTAACTGGTTTTGAGTGGATGATCCAAGATCCAATTTTCAATTAAGAAAATAACCACTAACAAAGCAACCTGAAGTGCTGGAGGAGAGACTCCAATCATAATCATCACGCAGGCCGTAGCGGTTAGTCCGGCAGCGATAACTTCGAATTGTTTATCAGCTGTCAGAAAGACTCTTATCGCTATGAGCAAGATTGCAGTGGCTGTAAAGAATGTGGTCCACATACTAACTTCCTCCTATTGGTTGCTAGAGGATGAAGAGAACTTAGATAGTTGAGCTAAGCTCCCACCTAAAGTATAAAAGAATAGTTTGGGGAATGCATGAGGGCCAAACAATAGCATTAATGCTTTCTAAGAGGCTGTATGAAAAGAGGTAAAGCCTGTAAAAAAGCTCACACAGTGTAGGCTAAAAGTTCTGAAGCCATTTTGGGTTGTCTATACGTTACCAGCGGCAACTCCCTCCCGTGAGATTTCCATTGATCATCGCAGTACTATGGCTGCTGAGCTAACGACGGGACTAAGCAATGGAGAATGGTAGTATTGCATCCCAGTGAGGAACTGGAGGCTGGACGCCAGGTTAAATTTCGATAATAAAACCTAATCCAGCTAGCCTTTTAATTTATGTGATTTAGATGAATTAACAATTTGAGCTGAGAGCTAAAATTAAAGTATAAAAAGGCCTTAGCTGATGGTGCGTGAAGTCATGGGCTTTGGCTGCTGGCGGGCTCACGGTAATGTAAATCCTTTAGCAGGAAAAATCTTGATAAATAGGCTAAAGAGAGGAGGGATTTTATGACTCAATCTAGGTCTCAACGCCCCATCAAAAAATCGCTTCGATTGATATTTCGATATGAAGGAGAAACCATTCAGCTTAGTGGCATCAAACGTGTCAAGACGATTGCGCCACCTTCCGATGATTTGTCTCCAGGAGAACGAGCTAGTGGGTTTTGGTACGAAGTCAGAGACAGCAGTGATCAACCCCTGTATCGGCGCATTGCCGATATGCCAAATCGCTATGCCGTAGAGGTTCGTTCGGACGATCCTGCCAGTCCTCTGACGTGGGAGACCATAAATAAACCACAAGGCCTGTTTGTGGTGCTTGTTCCTGATCTAGGAACAGCGCAAGATCTTGTGTTGTTTAGTAGTCCGATCAGGCCATTGGATATTACACCCGGTGTAGAAACCATGCAGGCCCGACAAGAATTGGAACCTGCGCAGGAAGTTGCTCGGTTTTCGCTGAGTGGGATAGAGCCTGAAAGGAGGTAATACTATGGGAAGTGGATACGTAATTGGGACTCAAAAAGTTATTGATCATGGCGCTGCCTCGGATCGGTTTAATCTTGTTCTAGTTGCCGAGGGTTTCCAGGCTGGAGAAATTGGTGATTTTTCAACTCAAGTAGAGCAATTTGTCAATTTCTTGTTTACAACTCCTCCATTCGATAGCTTAAGCAATGCCTTCAATGTGTATCGAGTTGATGTCGCTTCAACGGAGAGTGGGGCTGATGATCCTGCCGCCTGTGGTGGGACAGGAGTCACTGTGGATACATACTTCGATGCCTCTTTCTGCAATGGTAATATTCGGCGATTGTTGTTAGTAGACTCGAACAAGGTGATTAACACCGTTGATGTTGAGGTGCCAGAATGGCATCAGATCCTGGTGGTTGTGAATTCAACCATCTGGGGTGGTGCGGGTGGTTCTATTGGCACTACTTCTATCTCACCAGGATGGGAAAATATTGCCATCCATGAAATGGGGCATGCTGCTTTTGGTTTGGCAGATGAGTATGAATATTGGTCTGGTTGCAGCATTGATACTGACAATGCCTATTACACGGGCGGAGAACCTGCTGCGCCAAATGTCACTATCAATACGGATCATCTGTGACAGGTTAAACAAATGACGTAAACGTCAAGTCATCTCTTGGAAAAGGCCTCAAATCAAGTTTAGCTAAGGGTTTACGAAGTTTTTTGACCACCCCTAGGTCTTGATTTTCCACCGCTGCAAAATAGTTAGTGTCACTAATTTTTCGCCATAGCTTGGTATCGTCTCAAATAGTTCAAAGTAGGGATTTACAGCCATACTGGATGCCTACCTATGACGATCCAAGACCGGGAAGCCCAAATCCTACGAGTCAA
>NZ_JADEXP010000391.1 GCF_015207065.1 Leptolyngbya cf. ectocarpi LEGE 11479
CTTTTATACTCATAATTTCTTGGTCAGACCTGAGTAGTTGCTACCTGCCGCTGAAGACTCGGAATAACCTGTGGAATCCGGATCGTGACGATAGTCCCCTGCTCTGCACCATTTTGAGCCATGACGACTCCACCCAGCATATATATAAATTCACGGGTAATCGTCAGACCCAAGCCTGTGCCATCATAGCGACGAGTTGACGATATATCGGCTTGGTTAAAGGCCTCAAAAACCTGCTCCAGCTGATCTGCTTCTATGCCAATGCCCGTATCCTCGATCATAAACTCAAGATAGGTTTCATCTTGCTGCTGCAACGTTTGCATTGCGAGGGTAATTTGACCTTGCTCAGTAAACTTATTAGCATTACTGAGCAAGTTCAGCAAACACTGGCGTAGCTTACCCAAGTCAGTTTCAATCGACTCAACCGTACTAGCATTATTCACAATAATGCGGTTTGACCTCTTTTCTGCGGCTGGGCGGATCGTTGCCACCACATCTTCAGCCAGTGCTGAAAGATTGACAGACTCTAAATGGAGTTCCATTCGACCCGTCTCAATTTTTGACAGATCTAGAACGCTATCAATTAGATGAAGCAGGTGTTTACTCGACCCTTGAATTTTATGCAGGTCAGGAATTAGACTATCCTCACCCAAAATCTCAAAGTCTTCTTCTAGCATCTCGCTATAGCCAATAATGCTATTGAGCGGTGTGCGCAACTCATGACTCATGTTGGCTAGAAAAGCACTCTTGGTACGAGTAGCAGATTCAGCCGCTTCCTTAGCATCTTTTAGCTCAGCAGTACGCTCTTGCACCCGCATTTCCAACTCTTGATTGTTGGTTTCCAAGATGATAAATGATTGCTGTAGCTGGCGGGTCATATGGTTAAATGCCTGGGCTAGAATCCCAATTTCATCTTGGCTAGTAACCGATAGAGACTGATCCAGCTGGCCGTTTTGTAATTGAATTGCTGCTTTTGTAATCTCTGTTATAGGCTTAGTAATGCGACGGGACAACAGATAAATACCCGACAACAAAAGTCCTGTTGCCACAAAGCCAATCAGTAAAATATTTCTGGCTAAAGCCCGAGCGGGGGCAAAGGCCTCTTGTTGATTGATCTCAGCTAACAGCGCCAGACTCTGGTCATCTAACCAACGATAAACACCAATGACTGGCTCACCCGCATAATTTTGATAGAGACCGGCCCCACTTTCTCCGGTAATGGCAGCATCGATCGCAAAACTATTAATATCTCCTGTAGTATCCTTAGCTTGGGCAGACGCAATAAATGTATTTTGTTGCCCTAATTGACTGATTAAGTAAGTAGTCCCGGTTTTCACTGAGCCCGTACGATCTTGAATCAGAGAATCTACATCCTGTAAATCTAAGGTTGCCAACAGAACACCAATGCTATTTTTAGCATCATCCAGGATCGGCGTCGCAAATGTAATCGCAGTGGCACCTGTTACAGGAGACGTGTACAGAACAGGCTTAATTTTTACAGAAGCATCTGCAAAGTAAGTGGTATTGTCATCACTTAATGGCAGCTGTGAATTTTTCAGTTTTTCGTTGGTGGAAAACACAACTGTACCATCGTCAGTCACGATGGATACCTCTGCTAGATCAGGCTTAAACGCAATAATATCCCGTATATAGGAAGCCAACTGCTTTTGAGCAGCTGCACCAGCTGCTGCTGCAGTTTGTTCGTCTTCCAACGCAGGTTCTGATTCAACTTCTGAAGCAGACTCTGGACCAGACAGGATAATTGCAGTCTGTGATTGGACTTCTGGTAACCGGGCTAAAAGCAGAATGTCATTGCGCTGAGATTGAAACCACTGATTGAGTTCTTCTTCCTTGAGGGTGGCCGCCACACTTAGACGTTCGTACAGTGACTCTTTTAGGGTTTCTCTGGCCGAAAAATATGTGCTGACCGAGATTGTCAATACAGTAGCGGCAGATAATAAAGATAAGGGAGTAATGAGCCGAAGCAACAGGCTCTTAGATCGAATTTTCACGCTTATTCAGATTCCCTTGTGGGTTTAATAAGTAGTTAGTATCTTCCGTTAGGAGTTCATCGTATCCAAGAGGGCGGCAGTAGATGCTACTGCCCGTAGCTTAGCTTATGGAAGCTGTTTCGTCGTCATCGCCAGTTAGACGGTCCAGATAAACCATACCCCAATTGGAAACCCATAGTTTCCCCTACGAAAAAACTCTAGTTCTAAACAAGGCCTATACAAAAAAATAATAATTAGCTATTCATATCTTAATAATTTTTCGATGCATGCCCTTGACTTATCTTCCAGACAAGATCAGGGAGTGTCAGGAGGACCGTGACAAAAAACTCGATTAAAAATAGGCGCATCCTGCAATCAGGCATGCCACCAAATTCAGCCCATCGACACAGGCAATGGGCTGATGGCCGGAGCGAACTTGCCGCATCAACGCTATTGGGCAGCCAGTTGCTCTAGCAGTGTTCCTAACCGTTTTTGTGCAGCGCCATAGGCTGGCCAGTCTCCAGCTTTCAAAGCTTGCTGACTTTGGGTGTAGGCTTCAAGGGCAGCACTGAGCAGGGCCTGTTGATTAGTCGTAGGGGCAGGGGATGACTCAGGGGAGGCTGGAGCCGTTGGGGAAACGGGCGCTAGGCGCTGACCAAATAACTTAGTGAGAGCATCTTCTAGGGTTGTCTCCATCACAATGGAGTCTTTGTACGCTAAAATCACCCGTTTTAGTTCTGGAATGGCATTGCTATTGTCATTTTGCCCCCGGGCTTGCAGGTAAACAGGTTCAACATAAAGGAGTGATTCCTCAATGGGGACAACTAGCAAATCTCCACGAAAGACTTCCGAGCCTTCTTGATTCCAAAGGGTCAATTGTTGGGAGATTTCGGTATCTTGATCGATGCGGGAGTCAATTTGACGGGGGCCGTACAGCAGGGCCTGTCTGGAAAACTCATACACGAGTAGCTTGCCATAATTGTCCCCATCACAGCGCGCTGTCATCCAAGCCACCATGTTGTTTTTGCGCACGGGAGTGAAGGGTACAATCAGCATAAATTCCTCTGTATCTGATTCTGGGAGCTTCATGATGACGTAGTAAGGCTCTAGGATTTCTGGATTTTCTTCCCGAGTAATTTGAGTGGGAAAGTCCCAGAGGTCTTCCTGGTTATAAAAGACGTCTGGGCGATCCATGTGGTAAGCCCGGTAAATTTGGGCTTGGATCTTAAATAAGGTCTGGGGATAGCGGAAGTGCGCTTGCAGACTTGAGGGGGCGCTCTCCAAGGGTTCAAACAGGGTGGGAAAACTCTGCTGAAATGAGGCAAGAATCGGATCGGTACTGTCTACGACGTAAAGCTTAAGAGTACCGTCATAGGCATCAATAACAGCCTTAACAGGATTTCGAATGTAGTTAGTGCCATCACTGACAATGCGCTGCATGGCCTGACTTTGAAGCACTGACCGAATGCCTTCACTGCGCCATAGGGGTTCGGAGTAGGGATAGCGATTGCTAAGGGTATAGGCATCGATAATCCACTGTAGCCGTCCGTCAATGACCGCTAGATAAGGATCGCTATCGAGGGAAAGAAATGGTGCCAGCTGCTGAATGCGTTCTTGAATCAGGCGGTGATAGTGAATCCGTGTCTTTTCTCCAGGGGAGGTGGACAGTAGCAACTGCCAATCTCCCAGACTGTAGGCATAGGCCAACCGTCGAAGGGATGAGCCAATGGGAACACCGCCCACCCCTGTATAGGCATATTGGGCATTGTCATTGCCGAGGGGGTAGTCGAATTCGGCTTGGTCAGTCCCGGTCAAAATATACCGGTCGGTGGCTTCTCCGTAATAAATTCGAGGTTGCTCAACGTTTAGGTCAACGGAACTTTTGGGTGGCAGGTCTTTAATAAAGAATTCGGGTAGGCCATCTTCGGTAACTTTATTCACCGGGCTCATGGCCAGTCCATAGCCGTGGGTATAGATCAGGTGCTGATTGACCCAGGTTTGAGCTTGGGCTGGGAGGGCATCATCAACCAGCTCTCGAGGAGACAGCATGACTTGTCGATAGTCATTGTTCAGGGTGTAGCGATCAATATCGACGTCTTGAAATCGGTAATAGGGACGTAGGGTCTGCAGGCTACCATAGGTGCTCCGCAGGGGGCGGTAGTCCCAGAGCCGAATGTTATCGATGGTGCCGCTATTGCGGGCGATGGCGGCACCGTCTAGCTGGTTTTTAACGTCAAAAGACTGTTGCTGTACGTTGTCTAGCCCATAGGCCTGACGAGTTAGCTTAATATTATCGGCAATATAGGGCGCCTCTTTTCTAAGTTCATTGGGTTCTACGACAAATTTTTGTTGGGCCCAAGGGTAAACACCGGTAATCAGTAAAAAGACAACAGCATAGAGGCTGATGGCAGTTAAAGGAATTAGAAAACCGCTCCGCCACAGGGAGGCTACAAATAGAATACCGACGGCGATGGTAATAAATCCCATGATGCCGTAGGCTTGCATGCGGGCATTGACGTCGGTATAGCCAGCTCCAAAGACGACACCTGTGGGTGAATATAGAAGCTCATAGCGGGCTAACCAAAAACCGAGGGCAAATACGACGGCTAATCCGGCTAGAAGAACACAGAAGTGGGTTTTGACTTCCCCCGTGAGGAAGTATTTCCAGCCTCGTTCCGGGCGGATCTCGCCTTTGAGGCCGTAGATGCTGGCGGCCAAGACGACGCTCCACACCAGCAACTCAGCAAGCGCTCTGTGTAATTTTGCTAAAAGCGGCAGCTGGAAAATATAAAAGCTGACTTCGCGTCCGTAGAGGGGATCTTGGCTACCAAAGTCCACCGGATGGAGAAATTTGAGGACGTCTTGCCAGGCTTCTGAGCTATTAACGGCAGCCGTTACTGCTAACAGTGTAATTAATCCCAGGCTGGTGTAACGGATTAGAGCCGGTAAATAGGGATCCCACTGGGGGTTTTGAACGACGCGTAGGGGGCGCTCACGGGTGAGACGCTGGGCAACGGCATAGTTGGCAAATAGGACTAGCCACCAGATGGCAAAGGCTAGGGTTGCGATCGCACCTTGCCAACGCAATCGAGTCCACAGCACATCCGCAAAGCCTACCGACTCAAACCACCACACCTCCGTGGTTAGGTGCACCAGCGATCCGGAGAAGGTAATCGCAATAAATCCCCCAAGAATTAACCATAACCACTTTGCACTCATGCTCTAGCCTGTCAGATAACGCTTAAGTATCGAGGATTAAACAAACGTTGCCAGTATTGCAAGTTTTCCCGATACCTTCGATCCTAAAAGCTTAGCGCACGCTCACGAATCCCAGAGCCTGATTTCACCGTATACCTCATCAAAAACGAGTGCCTGTGGGTAATAGCACTAAGGCAAATCCAATTAAGTCAGAGGTTCAGTCTAGAGCTGACTAGACTGCAAACCGTCCGCATTGCTATACAAATATGTGGATTGTACTAAGCAATTATGAAATGAAGGATTTTGTTGTTTGACCAATCTAGTTTTGAATCAAGAGTTGGGTACAATTACAGACGACTAACACAATCTCCTGGCTCGTATAGTTGTTAATCCAAATATTCAACTAGTTTTTTGACAAGATGAATTACCTTCTAGTTTCTCTCTTTATTTTCGGGGCCTTATTATTTTTAATTCGCTTCTCTTTAAACTGGCTAGCAACATCATACAAGTTCCAGCTGTTTGGGAAAATGATTACCCGCATCAGCACCCATGAAAAAGCATTAGCCTTGACCTACGATGATGGTCCTAATCCTCCCTACACAGAAGGCTTACTGGATGTACTTCGTGAGTTTGATGCAAAAGCCACCTTTTTTACAATTGGTGAAAATGTCGAGAACAATCTAGAAACAACTCGTCGCATTGTTGCTGAAGGGCATGAATTAGGCAATCATTCATACTCCCACAAAAAATTAGTAGATACCAGTCTGAATATTATTTGCTCAGAGATTC
>NZ_JADEXP010000392.1 GCF_015207065.1 Leptolyngbya cf. ectocarpi LEGE 11479
CCACGCGTGTTTTCGTTATTAATTCTTGAAGTCTGTTGGCCCCTGGTAACCTGACGCCGCTGCCAATGTGGCCAAGCTCTGAGTCCCTGGCAAGAACTCTCCATTCACTTCCCACGTTGGGAAACCAGTGACCTCAGGTACAGACTGGCATAGAGCTGTCTGGGAATTGGCTCCATCGTCAGCACACTCGATGTAGGGCATGTACTTTTTAGCCTCTTGGCCAAACAGCTGCTTTTGGTCAAAGCAGTGGGGACACCAATAGGCACCATACATTTTTGCGTCCACCTCTTTTAGATGCTTTGCCAAGGCTACTTCGGCGGCCCCCGAGGTACTCGTAATGGCAGGCCCTGTATTGCCGGCACTGCTGGCGGTTGCAGCTGGACCATTGATACTAATGGAGTACATACCAATGGTGGCCACCAGGGTGACCATACCCATGATCACACCGCGAAATGCTAATGCGCCTGTATCTTCCCACTGTCGCCCCAAGAGCGTGAGTAGAAACATCAGCATCGTGAAGGAAGCTGATGCAATGCAATAGAGGCAGGCGGCCTTCAGCTCAGTTGCTAGCAGATACATTAAGTATCCGCTAAAGACCATCATGCCGGTGGCGCCAATAAACAAGAGGGGCCAAGTGGTATCTTCTAGTTTTTGACGCTGCTCGCGGTTGGTCTCACCATTGATCAACAGCGGCCCCAGGGATAACACCACCATCGAAAGATAGGCAAGGCAGCCAAATAGCGTCAGCGGAATTCCAAAAACGTCCGCATAGGCACTGGTTAAAACCTGATCGCAGCCTTTGACCGGGCAGGCAGCGCTGTTTCCCATTAACTTGATTACCGTCAGATAAGCCGTGCCCAAGGCTCCAACGGTTGCGATCGCACCAATGGCCGGGCGCGACCAACGATAAATCCCACGATTTTCCTTACGGCGACGTCCCATAGGTTACAGATAACTCTAAGCTCATCAAGATCAACAAAAACAGAGCGGACCTAACAGGCTGCTCCCGACTGCATCTTAGACAAAAAATAGGGCCTGCGGCACATGAATTTAGTAGGGTCGCTCCATGGAAGGCCCCTACAATGACGACAATATCGCCTCCATAAATTGCCCCACCCGGTTCGGATCCACCGGCTGCTCAATCTGTCCCCCCCGTTTTAGAGAACTCGAAACAATCACCCCATCCGCCGACTGCAGCAGCTTAGGAATATTGTCCACGGTGGCACCACTGCCCACCAAAACGGGCGTCTCGCCCGCAGCCGCCTTAGCATGGGTCAAATCCTGACGGGTGGGTACCTGTCCTGTCGCCCCACCAGAAACAATCACAGCATCGGCCAGCCCCCGATGGATCGTATCGGCCACAGCGTCCGCCATGGCTGATCCGGCAGCAGTCCCCAGGGGCACAGCATGCTTGACCAGCACATCAGCAAAAATTTTGACATCAACGCCCAGCTCTCGCCGATAGCGCATCAGCCCATGGGCATCCCCCTCAATCACCCCCTGATCCGTTGCCATCACGCCCGTCAGCACATTGACTCGAATAAACTCAGCTCCAGTACAGGCTGCGATCGCTAAACCACTGTGGGCGTCATTGCGCAATACATTCACCCCGATAGGAACCGTCACCAGCTGCCGTAGACGAGTAATCACAACGGTCATGGCACTGACCACAGCGGGGTCCACCGCCCCTTTCGTAAAGGGGGCATCAAAAAAATTTTCTACAATAATACCGTTGACACCGCCGGAGGCCAGAGCCACAGCCTCCTGAACAGCTCGGTCTACCACCGCTCTCAACGATCCCTGCCAGCGAGCCGACGCCGGTAGAGGGAGCAAATGAACAACTCCAATCACAGGGGTTGATGTTTTAAAAAGTACGCTTAACTCCACAAGACCTCAAAGGACGATTATTTGCCATTGCTGATTTAGCTGACTTATAGAATAAATCGCCAAATCAATTGCTCGCGCCTAGGCGACCATAGCAAACGTTATCCCCCAGAGATACCTAGCTCGTAATGGAGTAAAGATCGCAGAATTGTATAGTTATGTTATAATTTCCTCAACCAGGCAAAAACAATCGCTATTCACTGGATATCAATTACCGCCTCCATAGAGCCACCCAATGTGGTCTTGGTAATTTGAAGATGGTAGGGTAGGGTGCTGAGTCATCCGTGCGATCGCAACGCCTGCTCTGGAGACCAGCATTCCGTTTTTCCCAAGTAAGACTTTAATTTATGGTTCATAAGCCAACTATTGCTATTTCTCACCTAGGTTGTGAGAAAAATAGAGTAGATACAGAACACATGTTAGGCCTCCTGGTCCAGGCCGGTTATCAGGTTGACGCCAACGAAGAGCTGGCCGATTACGTGATCGTCAACACCTGTAGCTTTATTGAAGAGGCCCGTCAGGAATCCGTTCGCACATTAGTAGAGCTAGCCGAGGCTAGAAAAAAAGTTGTCATCACAGGCTGCCTGGCCCAACACTTTCAATCAGAATTACTGGACGAGATTCCAGAAGCCGTTGCCCTAGTTGGCACAGGCGACTATCACCGCATTGTTAACGTCATTGAGCGAGCCGAAGCGGGTGAGCGAGTCAAGGCTGTTTCCGCTGAACCCACCTATATCGCTGACGAAACGGTGCCCCGCTATCGCACCACCAGTGAAGGCGTTGCTTATGTCCGTGTAGCCGAAGGCTGTGACTATCGCTGCGCATTCTGCATTATCCCCCATCTACGGGGCAATCAGCGCTCACGCCCCATCGAATCTATCGTCGCTGAAGCGCATCAGCTTGCTGCCGAAGGGGTGCAAGAGCTGGTGCTAATTTCCCAAATCACCACCAACTACGGCGTTGATCTCTATGGCAAACCTAAGTTAGCGGAGCTTTTACGAGCACTGGGTGAGGTCAATGTACCCTGGATTCGCATGCATTATGCCTATCCCACCGGGCTTACCCCAGAAGTCCTAGAGGCCATTCGCACCACACCTAACGTTTTGCCCTATCTAGATCTGCCGCTGCAGCACTCACATCCCGATATCCTGCGCGCGATGAATCGTCCCTGGCAGGGGCGCGTCAACGATGACATCATCCAACGCCTCAAGGCCAACTTACCCAATGCGGTACTGCGCACTACGTTTATCGTTGGCTTCCCTGGCGAAACCGACGCCCACTTTGAACATCTCAAAGCATTTGTTCAGCGTCATGAGTTTGACCATGTCGGTGTATTTACCTTTTCTGCTGAGGATGGCACCCCAGCCGCAACCCTGCCTGACCAGATTGATCCAGCCATTATGCACCAGCGCCGAGAAGAGCTGATGCTGACCCAGCAGGAAATTTCCTTTAGACGAAACCAAGCTCAGATTGGGCAAGTCGTAGATGTGCTAATCGAGCAAGAGAATCCAGGGCAAGGTGAATGTATTGGCCGCTCGGCTCGTTTTGCCCCGGATGTGGATGGTCTTGTCTATGTCAAAGGTGCGCCACCGCTAGCCCAGATAGTTCCTGTTCAGATTAATGGAGCCGATACCTACGATCTGTTTGGCACTGTCTTCGCAACCCAATGCTCTGAACCCAAAGCATCTGTCAGCGTTGCTTCATAATCCCTCATCTGCTCTAAGTGACCTTAAAAAAGGAGTCTAAATGACATTGTCTTTTGCCGATCTCGGGCTATCTGACCCCCAAGCCCAACACCTCGATGAACTTGGCTTTAAAGAGCCTACTCCCATCCAGGCTCAAGCCATTCCCCATATGCTTGCTGGCCATGACGTGGTGGGTCTAGCCCAGACTGGGACAGGCAAAACGGCTGCCTTTTCTCTGCCAATTTTGGAGCAGATAAATGTCAATAAGCGTGCCGTACAAGCCATGGTACTCACCCCCACCCGTGAGCTGGCCATGCAGGTATGTCAGGCTGTCCAGGGCTTGAAATGCCATTCCCAGATGCATGTATTGGCCGTTTACGGTGGCCAGTCCATCGAACGTCAGCTGAGTCAGCTACGCCGTGGCGTACACATGGTGGTGGGTACACCGGGACGAGTTTTAGATTTACTCAATCGCGGGGCGCTTAAGTTTGAACAGCTGAGCTGGCTAGTTCTGGATGAAGCCGATGAAATGCTGAACATGGGCTTTATTCAAGATGTGGAAAGTATCCTCAGCCATGCCCCTTCAGACCGACAAACAGCTTTCTTTTCCGCCACTATGGAACCAGCGGTGCGAGAGCTAGCCGCTAAGTTTCTCCAGTCTCCAGTTACCGTTAAGGTCAAGGCACAGAATACAGCACCTAAGCGCATCACTCAGCTGGCCTATGTGGTTCCCCCAGGCTGGAGTAAGCCCCGCGCCCTCATGCCAATTCTGGAAATGGAAGATCCAGAATCAGCCCTGATCTTTGTACGCACTCGACGGACAGCCGCTGAACTCACGCGTCAGCTCCAGTTTGCCGGTCACAGTGTGGATGAATACCATGGCGATCTAAACCAGGCCCAGCGGGAGCGGCTGCTGCTAAGGTTCAAGCAAGGTCAGGTACGTTGGGTCGTTGCCACTGACATTGCCGCCCGAGGTATTCATGTAGATAACCTCACCCATGTGATCAACTATGAGCTGCCCGATAACTTAGACAGCTATGTTCACCGCATTGGTCGTACTGGTCGTGCAGGCCAAGAGGGACGAGCTGTCTCTATTGTGCATCCCCTGGAAAAATATCAGGTGCGTCAAATTGAGCGCCACCTGAAGCAGGAGCTGACTTTCTGTAAGGTGCCAACCCGAGCAGCTATTGCCGCGCGCTCCTTGGAAAAGCTTCAAACTCAGGTAAAAGAAGCCGTCACCAGCGAACGCCTGGCATCCTTCTTACCTATTGTGTCCCAGCTAACCGAAAACTACGACCCTCACACGGTTGCTGCTGCTGCATTGCAAATGGCTTATGACCAGACTCGCCCTGCGTGGATGCGTGGGGAAGATGACCAAGAGCAACCTTATATGGCAGCAGAAGAACCTCGCCGTCAGCGTAGTCGTCGGGCTCGTCGTCGTCGGATTCACACCCCTGCTTCATAGCATCCCAGCGAGTGCCCCCAGTTAAACTCAGTAAATGTTGTACCCAATACATCTATCCCTCGCCTAAGATAGGCATAGAGCCCGTTTGAGGAGGGTTTGCTGATTATGTTGGTGGTACTTTTAGACGATCAGGTGATCCCGTCGGACTCAGTTTGCTGTGGTTGCCTGATGGCCAACCACAGGGGGCAACCCCGTTTACGGGATGGCAAGTTAGGGTGTGCTCAGCCCCTAGAGTCCTCTGCAGCACTGCCCCAGTATCAGTGCCAGATGGGGTTTCGCTTGGCGAATATCAAATCATTTCAACAGTGTGAATATTAGTCAATAGTTGTCCAATAACTACGCTGCAGGAACGGCAATCCTGAAATTATTTCGTGGAAAACCGTAAAACAGCTGAGAAAAGCTGCGCTATGCTGAAAAAAGCTTGGAGCACGTTGGCAGCCTGTGTAGGTTAGGCCATCGTTGTTAGGCTGTTGATTTGACGTATTCCTTTGCAAATAATCCTATGACTTGGCGCAGCACCCCTGAAACCTCTGACAAGATCCTTGGAAGCTTGCCCTATCTGTTGCCTCTATTTAGAGCTGTTCTTGTCGGGGGTGCGATTTTCAAGCTGATTGCAAACTTTCCAGTATTGGCCCCCATCGGCGAAGTGCTGCTACTACTGAT
Source organism: Leptolyngbya cf. ectocarpi LEGE 11479 (assembly GCF_015207065.1). Taxonomy (GTDB): domain Bacteria; phylum Cyanobacteriota; class Cyanobacteriia; order Phormidesmidales; family Phormidesmidaceae; genus Leptothoe; species Leptothoe ectocarpi. The sequence continues at coordinate 5,698 of NZ_JADEXP010000392.1, forward strand.
CACACCAGTGATGTTTGTTTACGGGCTCCTACCCTTTGGCCTAGGGGACATTGCTGTTTTCTTTGCCATTTTCTTTTTGGTAGTGCGCAATCCGAATATTAGCCACTTCATTCGATTCAATGCACTCCAAGCAATTCTGATAGGCTTTATTATCTCGATCGGCAGCCTGCTACTGAGCGTAGTGAGCTTACCTGGTCTGGAGCTAGTTACCGATACCTTCTACAACATGCTGTTGTTTGGTGGTGTAGCTGCCGTGGGC
>NZ_JADEXP010000393.1 GCF_015207065.1 Leptolyngbya cf. ectocarpi LEGE 11479
TCCCCTCGGCTATCGGTAGGCAGATCGTTTTATCCCCGGCGACTCCTCGTCGTTTGCGTTTGGCCATCGTCCTTGGCCTCCAAACTCTATGCCCTCATTTTAGCCAAACAAACTGAGTTGGAACTAGGCTTAAGCTGGGCCGATGGGCTACGGCTGGTGGCCAAACGCGCCCATTTGATGCAGCAACTGCCGCCAAATGATGCCATGGCTGCCGTATTTGCAGGTCCTGAACAACTGCAGCCTTTGATCAAGACCCACGGGGTGGAAATTGCCGTTATCAACGGTCCCAAAAATACCGTCATCTCCGGTACTAAAACTGCGGTGGACGCTGTTTTAAAAACTCTCTCTGTGCAGGAGATTCGTAGTCGTCCCCTGGCAGTTTCCCACGCGTTTCATTCGGTGCTGATGGAGCCCATGCTGGCGGAATTTGCCACCTTTGCCCAGACGCTGACCTACGCACCACCAAAAATTCCGCTGATTTCTAATGTAACGGGTCAGCCGTTAACAGCGGCCCCAGATGCCGACTACTGGTGTCAACATTTGCGTCAGCCGGTGCAGTTTGCGGCGGGTCTGGAGACCCTAGCCCAAAAACAACGCCCCTGGCTTGAAATTGGCCCCCAGCCAGTGCTGCTGGGCATGGCGCAACGCAGTTTTCCTGATGCCCTCCGGCTGCCCTCCCTGACACCTCAACAAGATGGTGCGATGCTCAAAACCCTCAGCCATCTGGCCGTGCGTGGTTTTGCCATCGATTGGGCCGCCGTTCATCCAGCCCAGAGGCAACGGATTGCCCTGCCCACCTATCCTTTTCAACGCCAGTCCTATTGGTTTATGCCGATCTCTCCTACTCCCACCTCACCCATGGCCCCATCCGCTGATGCCGTAACACCGTCTAATCCTGTGGCCCAGGTGCAGACAGAATTAACAACCCTGGTGGCTAAGCTGCTACAAATCTCTCCTAAGGATGTTGATCCACAAGCGCCGTTCTTAGAAATGGGCGCTGATTCTATTGTTTTAATCGAAGCGGTTCAGGGTATTGAGACCCGCTTTGGGGTGACGGTGACAATTCGTCAGTTCTTTGAAGAGCTGCAAACCCTGGAGGCGTTATCCAACTTTATTGCTCAGCAAATGCCTGCTGAGGCTAGCCATAGTTCCACCGAGAATGCCAATCATAGTTCCACTGATAATACCAACAGTCATACCAGCCACACTCCTGGGACATTGGCAGTTGTCAATGCTCCTTTAACGGACTCTAATCTCTCTCTTAGCAGCCAGGAATCTCTTTCTGCCGCAACAACGGCTCCAGCGATGTCCTCAGGAGCGCAGCCTGCAACCACTGCCCTGGAGCAGATTGTGACTCAGCAGATGCAGCTGATGACGCAACAGATCGACCTGTTGCGTCATGCCCAACAGGATATCCAGAAGTCAGTGCCTTCATCCCCTGTTCCTAAACCCTTGGCTTCTCCTCCACAGGTTGTCTCGCAGCACACTCCACAAGCTGCGCCGCCTGCTCCAAAAACCGTCCCCTCTCGATCCGTCTCAATTCCTCAATCTCTCAATGAATCGCAGCAGCGCTATCTCCAATCATTTATTCAGCGCTATACCCAGCGTACGGCTGAATCTAAACGCCGCAAGCAGGAGAGTCATCCCTACTTAGCCGACAGTCGTGCCTGTGCAGGGTTTCGGCCATCCATTAAAGAGATGCTCTATCCGATTGTGGGGACTCGGGCCGAAGGGTCTCGGCTGTGGGATGTGGATGGCAATGAATATATCGACATCACCATGGGATTTGGTGTGCATCTTTTTGGCCATCGACCTGAGTTTGTACAGGATGCGATCGCAACCCAACTAAACCGAGGCATCCAAATCGGTCCCCAGGCAGAACTATCTGGGGACGTCGCTAGACTAATCCACGAACTAACGGGCATGGAACGGGTCACCTTTACCCAGTCCGGCACCGAGGCGGTGATGACCGCTCTACGACTGGCCCGCACCGCCACTCACCGCCGTCTGATCGTACGATTTGAAAACGCCTACCACGGTCACTTTGATGGTGTGCTTGCCAGATCAAAGGCCAGATCGGCAGGAGACAACACCGCTGTGCCCATCGCCCCCGGCATTCCCCCCGGCATGGTGGAAGATGTGCTGGTGCTGCCCTACGGTGACCCCAGCGCACTCCAGATAATTCAACAACGGGCCTCTGAACTCGCCGCCGTTCTGGTCGAACCCGTACAAAGCCGTCGCCCGGACCTGCAGCCGCGAGACTTTCTCCAGCAGCTGCGCCGCATCACCCAGGACCATGGGGTGGCGCTCATCCTGGATGAAATTATCACAGGCTTTCGGATTCATCCGGGCGGAGCCCAAACCTGGTTTGGGGTGGAGGCCGACCTAGCTACCTATGGCAAAGTGTTGGGCGGCGGCATCCCCATTGGCATCGTGGCCGGTAAAGCCCACTACATGGACGGCATCGATGGTGGTCTCTGGCACTATGGCGATGATTCCTATCCAAGTGCTGAGCGCACCTTTTTTGCCGGCACATTCTGTAAACCCCCCCTGGCGATGGCCGCTGCTAAGGCCGTGTTGTTGCACCTGAAGCAGCAGGGGGCCGACCTGCAAACTCAGCTAAATCAGCGTACCGAGGTCTTCGCCCAGCGACTCAATACCTTTTTCGACCAAGTCGAGGTGCCGATCCAGATTGTCCACTTTGGTTCTCTCTTCCGGTTTACCTTTACCGGTAACTATGACCTGCTGTTTTATCACCTGATTGCGCAGGGCATATACGTGTGGGAAGGGCGCAACTGTTTTCTCTCCACCGCCCACACCGAGGCCGACATTGAACAGATTATCCAGGCGGTCCAAACGGCGGTGGCCCAGATGCAACAGGGAGGCTTCCTGCCGGGAAAGTCTCTGGTGGCAGCCCAGACGCTGCCGCTAACCAAAAGCCAGCAAGAGATTTGGCTATTAACGCAGCTCAATCCTGACGCTTCCCTTGCCTATACAGAATGTGTTTGGTTAGACCTGCAGGGGCCTTTGCAGGAGGCGATCCTCCGTCGGAGTCTGCAGCAGCTAATGGACCGCCATGAAGCGCTGCGCACCAAGATTGACCCCACCGGCACCACCCAGCAGGTGATGCCAACGCTGACGTTTAACCTGCCGTTGATTGATCTGAGTTCCCTCACTTCCGAGGAGCAATCCCTAGCAGTTCAGCGCTGGCTACACCAAGAGCAGCGATATCCGTTTGACCTCACCCAGCCGCCTCTGTTGCGCATGCATGCCCTGAAGCTGGCTGAGCAGCACCATGGTTTAGTGCTGACCGTCCATCACATTGTGGTAGACGGCTGGTCGATTCAGGTTTTACTGGAAGAGCTGAGTCGGCTATACAACATGGCCGTTCAGGATGCCGTGCAACTCCTGCCGCCGCCGGGGTCCTATGGAGACTATGTGCAGCAGGTGAGCCGGTCAGCGGATGCCGCCTATTGGCAACGGCAGCCCCTACCTCAATGGCAGTTAAAGACGGACGGACAGACCGACGCACCCGACTACCACAGCACCTCCCAATCATGGCAGCTGTCTGCTGAGCGCTATCAACAGTTTCAAGTCTGGAGCCGCCAACAGGGTTGCACTCCGTTTATGACGCTGCTGGCGGCCTTTTGCCTCCTACTGCATCGCTGGAGTCAAACAACAGAATTAATGGTGGGCATTTCGGTGGCGGGCCAGGGGCAACCCGGCTATGGGCGGCTAGTGGCTCACTGTGTGAATGTGCTGCCGGTGTATAGTCAGCTGCGCCCTGAGCAGTCGCTGGCGGAGTATTTACATGCGATTCGCACCACTTTGCTGGAATGTTATGACCATACCGATTATTCCTTAAGTCAGTGGGTGCGCTGGTCAAAGAACAATCGAGAAGATTCGTCTACCGACCCGCTACAGCCGATTGTGCCAGCGTTCTTTAATTTAGACCCATCGATGAGTGCCCCTGATTTTCAAGGGTTAACCGTAGAAGCGGAACCTCAGTCCCCTGCCTACGGACGGTGGAATCTGACCTGGCACCTGAGTGAGATGGAAAACGGTCTGCATCTCACAGCGGTCTACCGCAGTGCTCTGTTTGAAGACACCACTATCGCCGGTTGGATAGGTGCCTATGAGAGACTCTTAACATTAATGATGGAATCTCCTCAGGCTACGCTGCGGGAGATAGATCAGGCGTTGGATAATTTTTTGACAACTCAAGTTCAGCAGCTACAGGCCACCCTCGTTCAGCAAAATCGGCTAAAGCTAGAAGCGACCAGCCGCCGTCCTCAAGGGATTACAATGTGATAACTCTATATATTTGCCGGAATAGTTGCGTCGCGGAACAACTATCTTAATGGGAAATTAACGGTGGAGTTGTACGCCGGTAAAGAACCTCGAATTCTCACTGATAACGTCTGTTCCGTCCACACCAACGCAGTGTTAGCTGGCCGTTTGAGCAGAAGATGCTAAGCAATTCAGAAATATATGATACACAGCTATCGACCCCTCTGTTATTCGTTCGTGTTCACTAACCCATGTATCAGGGACGGGAGACAAAACCTGGACTTTCTGCAAGAGTTTTGTGATACGCAAATAATTATTTGTATCTTTGCCAAAGTTTCGCTTTAATTCAGACACCCAGTAACTTGTAACATCACTTTGAACATATCCTACCATTGCTGCCTCTGGATATTGTGACGCGTACACACCTTTAACGAAACATTGCACCCCATCCTTTCCTGTATACTTCCCAATCGGATAACCGTTTTTTCGTAATCGCTTTGCCTCAAAGACATACTCAGGTCTAGACTCTCGTGGCAAATTACTTTCGACAACAATATCTAATTTTCTTCTACGTTTACCAGTCCGCCCTTCAACTGCTAACGGTTTTTCTTCTCCTACAGAGTATCGATCATAAAACCTTTCAGGTATAGTAGGATCTTTGAGTTTTTCTCTCATTTCTTCCACAATCAGCCCTGTAATCTCTTCTTCCGTGAGATTGCAGTGAATTTGTGGTAAGGCTTCCTGATGCCCCCAAGCAAGAAGCTGATGAGCGTCTCGTCGAAATCCGTAAAAATAGGAATTCAGAGTAAACGAGTTAAGATTCTCTGCTTCCATATCTAGACCACCGTATTTAGTCTGCGTTGTGCAGAGAGGATTTCTGAGATGATATCATCAGAGTCATTTAGAGCTTGGGTTCTAGTCCAATCAATCAACCGAGGAGGCTTACAGATATAGACCCTTGAATCCTCAAAAATACGAAGACTTCTTTGTACATAGACCCATTGACTAAAGCGTTGCTTTATCTTCTCTCGAATGTAAGCAAAAAGTGCAGATGATTCTGTCTGAGCTTCTTCAATGCTCACATCAATAGGATCGTCTGATTGAATAAATTCAACTGAGCATATAACTAGTTCCTTTGATCGACTTAAGACAATCTCGTGCCTTAAGCCATTTCCTCCAGTAAACATATCCAATTCATCTCGAAGGGTACTTCCATAATCGAAGAGCGTTTCTAGAGAAGGTAAATCAACAGCTATCCCGTGAGATTTTCCTTCATTTAAACTAAGGCGTACACTCATAAAATCTTTTGCTAAGATTCCCACATTTTTAGGTATATTCAGAATTTTTTCAACCATATCGTCAAGTTCTTCTTGCACATCTTCATTGTTTAATAAGACATCATGTTCTCTTTCAGAAAAATTCTTGTGAAGTTGAGAAAGTTGACTAATTTGATCATCTGAAAACAGAGGAACTGGAAGCTGTTCAAAAGCTCCTAGTGTAATCCGACCTCGATCAACTCCTAATTGGGGACTTGTGAAAAAAAGATAGTACTGAACAATACTAGAATTACGAAAAATAGATAAAGCTCGTAAGTAGTCAGCGTCTTCATTAGGAGCTGAAAGACCTATCTGCCCACTGGGAATAACAA
>NZ_JADEXP010000394.1 GCF_015207065.1 Leptolyngbya cf. ectocarpi LEGE 11479
TGAACCGTACTCAAGCTGACTTGAAAGCGTTCGGCTAATTGGCGTTGGGAGATCGAGCCATCGGCATAAACAGCAATGATGCGCTGACGTAAATCAGTGGAAAGAGGCTTCATCTAAGGGAGATTCCTAGAGTCTGTAGGTAAGCCTCATATTGTATTCTAAACAACTAGGAACCGCTATATAGAAGAGATTTGAGAGGTCATGAATGCGTTTTCTCAGTAGCGCTGCAGCTACATCTATAGGTTTATCTGGTTTTCCATCAAGTTTGAATCCTCCCTGGGAAAGATAATAAAAGTGGCTATGGGCGACAACTTAATCTCAAAGGTAGAAATTGCCCATAGACCATAGCTTTGAGTTCCAATTTCCCCCCAAGGGCAGATGCCAACCACCTGCTAACCATGATTTTCTATATCAGGCACGCTCACCTCTCCCGGTTTGAGCAGGTTTCTAAAATATTGTAAGGTTTACGGCAGGTCTATGACATCTCTGATACAGGAAGTAAAAAGCACGTTAATTGGACTGGTTGGCCAGTTTGTTGGCATCTTACCGGGTCTGTTGATGGCCATTCTTATAATCACTGCCACGAGTTTTCTAGCAGGCATTGTGCAGCGCCTCATGCGGCGGGTTGCTAGCAAAACTTTAAATAGTTTATCCCTACGGTCTTTACTGGTTCAAACTAGCCGTGTGGGCACTTGGGCAGTGGGTATATTGCTTGCCTGTGTGCTGGCGTTTCCTGATTTGCGTCTGGGCGATCTGGTGGCTCTACTAGGTCTCAGTTCCGTTGCCATTGGTTTTGCCTTCCAAGATATCTTTAAGAATTTTCTAGCCGGTATTCTGTTACTCCTGCAAGAGCCCTTTTCCATTGGCGACCAGATTATTGTAAGTGATTATGAGGGCACTGTAGAGGACGTTGCGCTGCGTGCCACCCGCATTCGCACCTACCAAGGAGAGCAGGTGGTCATTCCTAACTCAGTTGTTTTTACTAGCCCGGTGCAGGTCTTAACGGCGTGCCCCCAGCGACGTACAGATTTGGGCGTTGGTGTGGACTACAATACACCACTCCCCAAAGCCACCAGCGTACTGATGAAAGCGTTAAAGAGTGTAGACGAAGTTAAGTCTAATCCGTCTCCCGAAGTGGACATTGTTGAGTTTGGAGACAGCTCTATTAATCTAGTCGCTCGGTATTGGACCCATCCTGAACAAAAATGTGTACGCCGGATTCAAACCCAGGTGATGATGGCCATCAAGCAGGCATTTGATCAAGCCGACATTGGCATTCCCTATCCGATTCGCACACTCTACTTTTACAATCAGGATCAGTACAGCGATTTTCAACCTAAAAACAGTGAGGTTCATGCCAACGGCACTCACACCAATAGTGATCATGTAGCGGCCAAGTCATAGTTGTATGGAAGGTGTTGCTGATTCTCTAAATCAGCAACGGCAGATAGAATTGCCTCTAAAGCCAAGAATCAATCGTATGCATCGTACTGCCCACTTAATTTTTAACCCAGTATCTGGTCAGGGGAATGCCGAGCAAGACTTAGAATGCTTGCGAGCGAATCTGTCCCAGTCGCTAAATCTAACGGTTTATGAGACCACCCCTGATCGCGATGCCCGCACCCTAGCCGCTCAGTCCGTCGAGCAGGGTGTGGAGTTGGTGATTGTATCGGGGGGAGATGGCACCATCAATGCGGCAGCTGAGGCCTTGACTGAATCGTCGATTCCCATGGCGATTATTCCGCGAGGTACGGCCAATGCGATCGCAACTGCGTTGGATATACCCAACAATCTAGAAGACGCCTGCGAGATTGCTTTAACCGGATCCATGCGAACGATCGACACCGCCCGTTGCAACGGGTATCCCATGGTGTTGTTAGCCGGGATTGGCTTAGAAGCAGACGTCATTGATCAAGTTTCACGGGATGCCAAGGACCGGCTGGGAGCCTTAGCCTATATTTTGTCGAGCATTCAGCAATTGAGAGGACTGAATACATTTGAGACCACCATAGAAACCGAAGACAGAGTGATCTCAGTCAGTGCTAGCGCCATTACCATCGCCAACATAGCGCCTTCAACATCGGTACTGGCTCAAGGACCTGCGAAAATTATTGCTGATGATGGTTTGCTGGATATTACCATTGTGGCCTCTGAAGGGATTGGCAGCACCCTTGCCGTCTCATACGAACTCTTTCGCTCCGCCATCAGTAACCAAGCAGCCCAGAGGGACGATGTGGGTTATTTGCGCAGTAGCCACGTCCGTATCACCACTGACCCGCCCCAAAAGGTTGTTCTAGATGGAGAGATGTTGGGGACAACGCCGCTGGACGTTGTGTGTGTTCCCAAAGGGTTAACCCTGGTTGTGCCTCAGCAACCGGTATCCTCCAAGTCTGAGGATTTAGCTGGACTCCCTAATCTGACAATTGAGCCCAAGCTCTAGAGCGTTAGTTCTACATCCCGTGGGCACACAGCAACAAAAAAGCCGGGGCATAACCCCCGGCTTTTTTGTTGCTGATTGTTGAATCAGAACTTGTGTGCGTGCAGTACCTCCATCACGTCACAGAGATAGGAGATGCCCGAATAATCTTCGAAAAACCGGGCTGCAACCTCATCCGAAATCTTCACGGCCATCTCCCGACTGGGGGTGAGTATCTCGAACTTTATATTCGCCTGGGTGTCGGAAACACTGGGTTGCCCTGACGAGCGCACGTTACGACTGCCTCTACCGCCAGCGTCCACCACCGTATAACCGGTCGCCCCGGCTTCGTCGATAATCTTGGCGATCTTTTTCAACAACAACTTTTCCGTGACGATGACGAGCTTGCTGGCTTGCTTACTCATGTTGATTACCTCCCGATGAGTGTATTTATTAAACTACAGACTACATAGAAACTTAGGAAATCCGAAATCAGCCGCCGCCTAGCGCCTGGGCAAGTCCGATGAAGAGCGGTATGCCTATGGCAAGCGCAACCGGTGTGCCGACGGCTGTGGATGAGCCGATGTAGGCAGAAGGATTGGCTGACGGGATACCGGCTCGCAACGTGGGCGGTCCTGAGATGTCTGAACTAGAGGAGGCAATGACGGCCAGGATCACGACGCCGCCAAGGCTGAATCCTGTGGTGACGTGGGCAATCATGCCAAGACCGAAGGCAATGAACCCATGCAGCAGCGGCGCTATAAAAGCATATAGGGCATACCACTGGCCCACCTTGCGCAGCTCACCGATCCTTGCCGTGGCTTCCATACCCATGACCAGCATCAGTATCGAAAGCAGGCCGCGAAAGAGGGGATTGAAGAAACTCTCATAGACACTCTCCGGCCGGGTTAGTATGCCTAGAGCGAGGCCGAGCAACAATGCCGATAGGGCAGAACCCTGGAGACTTTCCTGCACAATGGGCCATATCTTGACTCGCTCGGGCTGCTTTCTGGGATACCCGCTTGCAGTGGTGCTCTGATTGCTGGACCCGCCGCTTACGGTACCGCCCTGCTCACTGGAGTACCCGCCTGCAGTCACAGTTTGCTTGCTGAGAGACTCCTCTTGGCTGAAATACTTGTCGCGCTGCTTGCTGATATATATGCTGGCCAAGACGATCGCAGTCACGAGGGCTGGGATATCCATAAAGGGATAGAGTGCGGCAGCCCAGGGTTCGTATTGGACGCCTTCGGTTTCCAGGATTGTCAGGCCAGCGGCCAGGGTGGAACCACTCACGGCACCGAATAAGCCCGCAGTCGCAATAGCATCCACGACTTTGACTTTCGGTAGCTTGGCCAGCGTGTAACGCCCGATGAACACAATCAGGACACCCACTAACATGGCGAACAATGCGGGCAACAGCATCTCCACCAGATTGGCGTTGCGGATGGCAATGCCGCCGCTCAGGCCGACCTTTAGGAGCAGCATGAAGACGATGAACTTATAGATCGGATCTGGAATTGTCAGTCGGCTGTTGAAGGCGGCAACGACCATACCACCAATGAGAAAGCCTAGGGTCGGGGACTGCAACTTCCCCAGGAAAAGCGTAAAGAAACTGGACAAAAAATCCACGTTGTAATTCTCCTTGATCAGAGCAGGACTATATCCATGGGGATTAACCCCAAAGTGATTGATTGACACATGGAGATTCTGGAAATGTTGAGAAACTGCATCGTATTTAAGAATCTTATCAGGGTCTAGAAACCTTGCTTGATCAAAGCTCTAAGAAAAGACTGCTCTCTAAACGATGCATTGAGAGCAGTCCACTGATATGAAAACAATTTTTGATAGACCTTAATCTATCAAAAACCAAATCTCCATATATTTAAGTCTATCTTACAAAGCCTTGGAAATTGGGCCATCAAGGCAAAATACAGGATGGATTATCTAAACCAAATGATAAGTTTAGATTATATTAAGAGTACAAAGCAATCCATTTGTCTGATGTAAACTCACGGTTATGGGTATGCTTTTCTCCACTGTCAGTCGCCGATGGAGCACATTCGCTCAGGCCGAGACCTCAAAACTGAACGAGTAGAATATGCAGTTCCAGAACCAGCCAATTCTACTCGTTGAAAGCTGCTAATTTTAGAACTCGTCCCTGTCGAAGAGGTATCGTCTCTCGCTAACCTATACACTTCAGAAGAACTCTTACTGTTCAACAGGCAAATAATGTTTCGCCGACAGAAAAAACGGCCATGGTGTTCTAATCGATCTGCAATGCTGGCGCTTCTATGGGGGCTGTTGGTTCGACCGGAGAGCTGTAGCGAGCTGCATTGAACCAAACGACTGATAACAACAAGCCCACGCAACAGCCAGCTAGAAAAATCCAGCCGTGAGAAGGCTCTAAGACACAGAGCAAACGGCGGTTGCTGCCATATACCTGCACGACCCAGCCTTCATCAGTATCCAGCTTGGGTTGCCATTGTTTCGATTCAAACTTATTCATGATTTCCACTCCATGCCTATCATATGTATCGCTAACAGAACAATGCCTGTATCGCACAGAACACCTGCCCAAAATTCACCTGTGAGTTAGGTGCAGCGTGGGCCACAGCTTGAAATTAGTCAAACCTATTTCATAGTCAAGAGTCTATGCTTTTAGCAAATACCATAGTTTTTAGTTTATGAAATTATTTTGCACATGCGCGGTTTTTTCGCGAAAAATTGCCTCCGATTTGCAGACCTATTGCATAAGCAGACCTTATGCACCTGGAAGGTTGAGCAGAGTCGAAACCGGATTTATGGGGTACATCATTCAGCCGCAAGACCCTAAGTGCAGGAAAAGCGCTGACGTCGTGAGCGTCGAAAGATATTCCTCCAGATAGATTTTTAAACGCAGGGCATCGTAAATAATCTTAATAATTCAGTCGAATCACTTTAGGTCTAAGTGGTCTCCCCCCCATCACCGTTATTTCTGCATACTAAAGCCAACAATCATGAAAAAAGCTACAGTGCCCTCTACGGACTATGTAAAAACATATTTAAAAGAGATTGGCCGCGTTCCCCGTTTAACCCACGAGCAGGAAATCACCTACGGTAAAGCGGTTCAACGATTGGTTGAGCTAGAAAATCTGCGGGAAAATCTTAGAGAAGACACAGATCATCCTGTTGATCAGGAAGCTTGGGCCGCTGCAGCAAACCTAACAGTTAAAGAGCTAACGCATCATCTCCGTGCTGGAACAGCCGCTAAAACAAAAATGGTGGAGGCCAACCTACGTTTGGTTGTTTCCATTGCTAAAAAGTACCTCAATCGAAATATTGAACTTTTGGATCTCATTCAAGAGGGCACCATTGGTCTACAACGGGGTGTAGAAAAGTTCGATCCGCTTAACAATAGTCCGGACAGAAAAGCGAGAGAAATAGCCAGAAAAGCTATTCAGGCACTAAGGTTTTGTTAACAGACAAACCCACCTGAATAGCCATGACATGCATCATACCGGGTCTACTACGAAAAGTGGG
>NZ_JADEXP010000395.1 GCF_015207065.1 Leptolyngbya cf. ectocarpi LEGE 11479
ACCTACGGGGGGACGTGCAGTGGGGGATCTTTAGTCGCATTATTGCCGCCATTGGTATCGGCGTTGTCCTCGGTAATTTGGTGTCTAATCACCTAGATACCCATTGGTTAGAAACTATCTTTGGCGTTTTTCTATTGGTAGTGTCCGTCAAAATTTTGCTTGATTGGAAACCTGTTTTTGAAGAAACAACGATACCCCCCCTGTGGGTTTTTGCCATGGTTGGCACCCTCATTGGCTTTAAGTCAGGTGTTTTAGGCATTGGCGGTGGGGCCATCAGCGTGCCGTTTTTACTCTATTGCGGCCTGCCCATGAGCAAAGCCAGCGGTACGTCGGCGTCATTTACCTTACCGGTTGCGATTGTGGGTACGCTGTCATTTTTACTCCTGTCCCCCGGCTACACCGATATTGCCTGGTCAACGGGCTACATCTATTGGCCCGCTGTCGCGTTAGTCGCTCCATTTACCATGATTGGAGCCCCCATTGGCACACAGCTATCCCATAGCATTTCACCCCAGCAGCTAAGACGGATCTTTGGCTTACTGCTGGTGGTGATTGGTCTACGGATGTTTGGTGGTGGGATTCAGTTTTTGGCTTAGACAAACGGGGTAGCACATAGCGCCAGTGTAAGAAAACCGGTGTGGTATAGTCACTGGCGCTATGCGCTACGCGTTCGTTACCTATGCCTTCTAGTGGCTGCTTTGGTGAGCCACAATCTTCTCCTTTAGCCGCTCGGGTACAGCGCTGAGGTGGTCATACTGCCAGCTAAAGAAGCCAACGCCCATGCTCAAGGAGCGTAACTCTAGAATCAGAGTTTGCATCTCAGCTACGGGCAATTGGGCAGAGACTTCATCCCAACCGGGCCAGTTAGCCTTGTTAATGTATCCCATTACCTGACCGCGACGACCGCTGATCAAAGTGAGAACGTTGGAGGTAAACCGATTCGGTACCGAGACGGATAGAGATGCGACAGGTTCTAGCAGGGTGGGTTTGCACTCCGGCAGACCCGTTTGCATCGCGATGCGAGCCGCCTGTTTAAAGGCTTGGTCGGAACTGTCCACATGGTGGTAGGAACCGTTTTTGAGGGTGACCGATACGTCCACCACTGGGAAGCCGAGGGGACCCTGTTTGAGAAACTCGCGCACGCCGGTTTCCACACTGGGAATATACTGCCTGGGGACAGCGCCGCCGACGATTTTCTCAGCAAACTTAAACCCTTCTCCTCTGGGCAGGGGCTGAATGTCGATGTAAATATCGCCAAACTGTCCGTGACCTCCGGTTTGGTGCTTATAGCGTCCGCGAATGTCCTCCTTGGCATGGCGGATGGTTTCTTTGTAGGGTACCTGGGGAGCATGGGTAGTCATGGGCAAGTTGTACTTGCGATTGAGCCAGTCCATGGCAATTTTGAGATGGACATCCCCCTGACCCCACAAAATGACTTCGTGGGTGTCGCCGTGCTGTTCCCAGTGCAGGGCAGGATCTTCGTCGACCAGCTTATTAAGGGCTCCGCTGAGTTTGACTTCGTCATTGCGCTTTTCGGGGGCAATGGCTAGGGAGTAAACCGCTGGCAGAATATCGGCTATGGGTAGGGGCTCAGAGGTTTCGGCTAGGCTGAGGGTATCGCCGGTTTTGGCATGTTCGAGACGTGCGATCGCAACCACACTGCCTGCCTCTGCTGCGCTCAGAGCCTGCTGCTGATTCCCCATCAGCGAATATAAACCGCCCATGCGATCAGCACCGAGACTCGCGCCATCTTTTAGGGTGCCGCGCCACAGACGGGCTAGCGATAGCTTGCCACCTTGGGGACTATAGTAGGTTTTAAGAATCTGGACCAGCGGTTCGCTGGAGCTGAGATCAATGCCACGACGCTCAGCAGTGATCTGGGGCTCAGGAGTTTCACGCACCAGCGCATCCAGCAGGGGACGAACGCCGTAGTCATTAGAGGCCACACCGACAAAAACCGGCACCACTAGGTCCGCACCCAATTCCATTTTTAGATCTTGGATGATCTCATCTTGGGGGGGATCAATTTCTTCGAGGAGTTCTTCTAGAAGATGATCGTCAAAATCAGCTAGCGTTTCTAGCATTTCTGTCCGGGCTGCCTTTTCTTCTTCAGCCAGTTCTGCTGGTAGGGGTACAGGGTCGGCAGCCGCTCCGGGATGATAGTGATAGGCTTGCTCGCTAACTAAATCGATAAATCCTACCAAGTCTTCACTGATACCAATGGGGTACTGATGGGGGACCAAAGGACGACTGGAGACCGACTTAAGGGCATCTAGCACCTCTGCAAATGAGGCACTGGCCCGGTCCATTTTGTTGAGGTATACAACGTGGGGGATTTCCCACTTATCGAGAAAATGCAGCAGCGGTGATACGGTGAGCACGCGACTGGGATCCGGTTCGCACACCACGATGGCGGCGTCTACACCCATCAGTACATGGAGCGGTTCTTGGAGTAGTTCGATGGATCCTGGGCAGTCGAGGAATGTAAAACGAATGCCGCCGTACTCAGTACAGGCGGCATTCGTTTCGGTCGTCATTTGGCGATTGCGGGCTTCGGGCGTATGGTCACCGATCGTATTTCCCTCTGGAATGGACCCTTTGCGAGAAATGGCGTTGGTGACCGAAAGCAGACTCTCAAGTAGGGTGGTTTTACCACTTGAGTATGGGCCTACAATCGCCACGTTTCGTGAACGGGAGACAGCGGCTTTGGCCATAGGTTTACCCCTTTTTCTAAAGAGACGATGCCCTGGCTAAGTTGGGGGTTGAAATAGTCACAAGCACCCCGGCTAAGCTCTGGGCGCAGGGGATGGTAACTCTCAACACAAGCAGATTATCTTCTCGTTAAGAATGCTTTGATCCCCTGAGTTATGGTTTAAGCGTAGCTCTGCTGTAACCCAACAGTGACAAGGGGTTTGGAAAAGTTCACTAGGTTAAGAAGGGTAAGGAGGGTTAAAGTTTTAAGTGCTAAATGTTGAGTTTTGAGTTGAGGCGGCTGAGTCAAAGCTCAGCGTCTGTGGCCTCAGCACGTTAAGATATCTGACCGTACTTGCTGTCTATAACCATCATGAGCAATCAGCCCCAAATTCCGGTCGTGGTCAATGGTGCTATGGGCCGGATGGGCCGTGAAATTGTTAATGCGATCGCAGCCGCTGACGATATAAAACTGGTGGGTGCCGTCGACCGTAAATCCGAGGCCATTGGTGAAGATATTGGTGAAATTGCCGGCTGCGGTCCCCTAGAGATCCCGGTGACAGATGATCTAGAAGCCACGCTGGTGATGGCCCAGAGTGAGGGGAATGCGGTGATGGTAGATGTTACCCATCCCGCCAAAATTTACGAGCAGGTGCGGGCGGCCATTGCCTATGGCGTTCGACCTGTAGTGGGCACCACCGGACTGAGCCCTGAACAAATTATTAACCTGGCAGAATTTGCTGAGAAGGCCAGTGTCGGCTGTTTGATTATTCCCAACTTTGCCATTGGCGTCATTTTGATGCAGCAGGCCGCGCTCAAGGCCGCTGAATATTTTGACCATGTGGAGATCATCGAGCTGCACCACAATCGGAAGGCGGATGCCCCCAGCGGTACGGCAGTAAAAACGGCGCAAATGCTGCAGGAGGTCAAACCGTCCTTTAATCCACCCCAGGTAGATGAGACCGAAACGCTGCAGGGGGCACGGGGCGGTACGACCGAGGAGGGGATCAATATCCACAGCGTGCGTTTACCGGGATTGGTCGCCCATCAGGAAATTATGTTTGGGGCAGCTGGACAGGTATATACCCTGCGTCACGATGCCATGGACCGGGTTTGCTTTATGCCAGGTGTGCTGTTGAGCATTCGCAAGGTGCTGCCATTAAAATCGCTCTTATATGGCTTGGACAAAATCCTGTAGGTTGGGTTAAATTTGTGAAACCCAACAAATCCAAATATATTGGCATCGTTGGGTTTCGTGCCTCAGAGATATTGGCATCGTTGGGTTTCGTGCCTCAGAGATATTGGCATCGTTGGGTTTCGTGCCTCAACCCAACCTACGTTGGGGGATATTGGTATTCAACCCAATCGCGTCTTGGATGTTTCCCAAACCCTGTTTGTCCAGCCTTTCCAGCAACCCCTGCAGAATATTTTTAACCATCCAAGGCCCCTCATAGACCCAGCCGGTATACACCTGTAGCAGTGATGCCCCCGCTGTGATTTTTTCCCAGGCGTCGTCAGCGGTAAAAATTCCGCCGACACCGATAATCGGTAGCTGCCCGTGAGTCTGGTTGTAAATATAGCGAATCACTTCTGTAGCGCGGTGCCGCACCGGAGCACCGCTAATACCCCCGGCTTCTTCCGTGACCAAATTGCCAGTGGCGTCCAAACGTTTGGTTATCAGCTGATCTTTGGCAATGGTGGTATTGGTGGCAATAATCCCAGCGAGCTGATACTGCTGCGCCAGGTCTAAAATATCGTCGATGTCTTCCCAGGCGAGGTCTGGGGCAATTTTGATTAATAACGGTTTTTGCTGAGTATTCGCGGCTTGGAGTGTCGCTAGGATCGGTTCAAGTTGGGAGCGGGCTTGGAGCGATCGCAACCCTGGTGTATTGGGAGACGATACATTCACCACAAAGTAACTGCCCAAATCCTGTAACTGCTCAAAGCTTTGCAAATAATCAGCCGCCGCTGCTTCTAAAGGGGTAACCTTGGACTTTCCCAAATTAATGCCCCTGGGAAAGTCTGCTGTTAGGGGCAAAGGTGCCAGTCGTTGAGCCAGGGCTGCTGAGCCCTGATTATTAAACCCCATCCGATTCAGGGCCGCCTTGTCTTGGGGCAGGCGAAACAAACGTGGTTTAGGGTTGCCAGACTGAGCCTGACAGGTAACGGTGCCCAGCTCAGCAAAGCCAAAGCCCATGAGCGGCCAACAGCTTGCAGCGACGCCATTTTTGTCAAACCCAGCGGCTAGCCCCAACGGATTTGTAAAAGTTTGCTGCCACAGAGTTTGGCTCAGGCGCGGTGATCGTAGCTGACAGCTATTCTCGCACCAAGCTTGGGCAAAACGTCGAGCTGGCTGGCTCCAAAAGGGCGCAGTGGTTGGCGGCTGAGCAATCCAAGCCAGTGTTTGTAGGGTTTGCTGATGGATTATTTCCGGATCGGCCTTTAAACGCCGAAATAGCAATGGTGCCCAGCTAAATTTATATATATCCTGCAACACAGGTTACCCCCAGATAGCCCTGTGGATTATATCGTTCAATTGGAGGATAACCTGGTTACGGACGATGGCCTATTAGCCTTAAGGGGGCTCAGCTAGGAGCGGCAATAGCTGGTATAAGTATGGAGCCCATGGATTTAGTCATAATAGGATCGTCTAACGAGCTGAGTTAGCTTACATTAAGCTATGTTCTGCCCATCTTGTCCAGGCACCTGCCTGTTGCCCAAATTCTGAATCTTTATGGTCAGCCCCTTACCCCCAGCGACGTGTGAACAACATTTGGCCAACATGGGCCAAGTCCTTAAAACCGTATGGGAACAGGAAACAGTCGAGGCCCAGCTAGCAGAGATTGCTGACTATATGCAGCAGCTCTACCCCCACGAGCTGACCTGGATTGGTCTTTACAATCAGGCTGATCAGACTCTGACAACTCAGACGGCTCAGCTTGCCAGTGGCAAGAACTTTCTCTGGCAAAAAATAGGTCTCCAGCCTGATGATGCGGTGCAGCAGGTTATAGACCGGGGGGCTCCAGCCGCAATTTATGACTTACAAGAGTCCCATCGAGCGGGTGAATGGAAAGCCATTGCTAAGCGATTGGGGATACATGATGCCATCGTTTTTCCGATCCAGCGCCAGGAGGAATGTTTAGGGG
>NZ_JADEXP010000396.1 GCF_015207065.1 Leptolyngbya cf. ectocarpi LEGE 11479
TAATTTTTCAAACCTCGCTTGAAGTCGTTTAGCACGGGCTGACGTCTCGGTTACGGTCGTAGCAGTTGATGGCGATAGCTGTCGTAAATAGCGTGGGTGGTAGAAAACTGGGGTGATGTGCAACGCATCACTATCTATATCCTAAATTATTTAGGACACATGACCGGGATCAGTATGGGATCGGTTAGGTACGGTCGTCTTGCCCTCGGGCAGGGTGCCAACCTTGGCAGGCTTAGATTTGAAGCACCCTGCGGGCCAAATTTAGGTAAATCAGGACACCAAACACATCTACAACAGTTGTAATAAAAGGAGCAGACATCAGGGCCGGATCAAACCCGAGACTCTGAAAAAGGATGGGGAGGGCCGCTCCAGCACTGGACGCCAAGATGGAGATCGCCACCAGACTACACCCAACCGACAGGGCCACGCCCAGGCTAATGTCAGGGGCCAGGTAGGCTACGCCTGTCACCACCAGACCCAGCATGATGCCGAGAAAGGCTCCGGCTATGGCTTCTCGCCGGATCACCCGGAAGGCTTCCCTGAGCTTGAGGTCGTCCGTGTTTAAGCCTCGGATCACAACGGTGGATGACTGGGCCCCCACATTGCCCCCGGTACCGATCAGCAGCGGAATAAACGACGCCAGGACGGCCACCTGCTGAATCAGGTCTTGCTGGCTTTTGATCACAGCGGCGGTAAATGTGTTGGCAACCAGCAGCACTGACAGCCAGACAACACGCTTACGCGCGACGGTGAGCAGATTGGTTTGAAAATAGTTATCGCCGCCGGACTGTACACCCCCTAGGGCATAGATATCTTTGGTGGCTTCTTCTTCGAGGATGTCGATCACGTCGTCAACGGTGATGATCCCCACCAGCCGTTCTTCGGTGTCAACCACGGGGACAGCCAGAAAGTCGTAGCGCTGAATCAGCCGGGCGACTTCTTCTTGGTCAATGCCGGTTTGGACCGAGACCACCTCACGGGTCATTAAGTCACCAATGGTTTGCTCAGGCTGACCGATCACCAAGATCCGCAGCGAGAGAATACCGGTTAGACGGCGGGCACGGTCCGTGACGTACAGGTAGTAAACCGTTTCGCTGACGCTGGCCAGTTTACGAATGTGATTGAGGGCCTGCTCCACCGTCCAGTTTTCTTTGAGGGCGATGTACTCAGGGGTCATGGCCCGCCCGGCTGTACCGGCTTCGTAGCCTAGTAGTAGGGCAGTGGCCTCACGTTCTTGGGCGCTGAGCTGTTGGAGCAACTGTCGAACTACCTTGGCGGGAAGCTCGTCAAACAGGCGAGCGCGGTCGTCAGGGGACATTTTATCGACGATGTCGATGACGTCCTGGCGCTTAAAATCTTCGACGAGGTTTTGTTGAATGCTGGAATCGAGGTTTTCGTAAACTTCGATGGCCTCACTTTTGGAAAGCAGCCGAAAGGCCAAGGCCTGCATCGCTTCGGGCAGACCTTCAATGGCCTCAGCGATATCGGCAGGCTGCACGGGTACCAGCAGCGCCTTGGCCCCCTGGTAGTTATTTTGCTCTAGTAGGGCTTGGAGTTGCGATCGCACCAGTTCACGCAGTTCCCGGCGCGAGAATGATGCAGCGCTTGTAGCCTGTTCAGTGTCCGTCAAGGAATGTATGCCTGATCCAGTTGCCTCTAGTCTAGTGGCGGACGGGGTGCAGAACGAACAAAATACTGCAAATTTCTGGTATTGAGTGGATATAGCTCACCCAATACCAGATAGACGCGCTACAAACGACTACGCCGCCTTTAAACCGCGATGCTGCAACAGCGCATCGGTACTCGGCTCACGACCTCGGAAGGCTTGAAAGACCTCCATGGGGTGACGGCTCCCCCCCAGGGCCAGCACCGTATCCCGGAAACGCTGGCCGGTTTCCTGCACCGCCGCTTCATTATCGATGCCCGCTTCCTCAAAGGCAGCAAAGGCATCAGCGCTCAGAACCTCGGCCCAGAAGTAGCTGTAGTAGCCTGCCGCATAGCCCCCGGCAAAGATATGGCCAAAGCTACAGAGGAAGGAGTCCTCGGCTAAGGGGGGCAAGATGGTGGTCTTTTGGGCTAAACGATCCCGCACATCCCAGATGGTTTCAGAACCGCCAGGCTGATAACGGGCATGGAGTTCGAGGTCGAGCCAGCCAAAATTCACCTGGCGCAAAATGGCATTGGCGGTCATAAAGTTGCGAGCAGCCAACAGCTTTTGATAGTCCTCCTCAGGCAGCGTTGCACCGGTTTCATAATGACGGGCCATCTTGAACAGGGTGCTGCGGTCATAGCACCAGTTCTCCATAAACTGGCTGGGGAGTTCGACCGCGTCCCATTCCACATTGTTGATGCCTGCTGCCCCTGGGTAGTCCACCTGGGTGAGCATATGCTGCAGCCCGTGGCCAAACTCATGGAACAGGGTTTCGACCTCTCGGAAGGTCATCAGGCTGGGTTTGCCATCGACCGGCGGTGACTGGTTGCACACCAGATAGGCCACCGGTAACCGCACCGGATTTGAGGAATCCGTATGATCCCGAACGATGCATTCATCCATCCAAGCACCGCCGCGTTTCTCCGCTGGGCGGCTGTAGGGGTCTAGATAGAAGTGGGCGATGGGATTGCCATTGGTGTCTGCGATCGCAAAATAGCGCACATCCTGATGCCATACCGGAGCCTCACCATCCGCAGCAGTGATAGTCACCCCAAACAGTCGGTTTGCCAGACCAAACAGGCCATCCAGAACCTGAGGTAGCGGAAAATAAGGCCGCAGCTCTTCATCATTGAGGGCAAACTCAGTTTCGCGCATGCGTTCCGCCCAAAAGGGAATATCCCACTGCTTTAGGTCGTCCGCCTCACCGGCCTTTTGAGCCTGGGCA
The DNA here is from genome assembly GCF_015207065.1 of Leptolyngbya cf. ectocarpi LEGE 11479. Lineage (GTDB taxonomy): Bacteria > Cyanobacteriota > Cyanobacteriia > Phormidesmidales > Phormidesmidaceae > Leptothoe > Leptothoe ectocarpi. Next base: position 2,877 of record NZ_JADEXP010000396.1, read on the forward strand.
AACGCTTTCAGCTCGTCTAGCTCTTTCACCGCCGCATCATAGCTAGCGCTGCGCAGCTCCTCCATCAGCGCTTCCACAGCGTCTACCGAGGGAGCCATTTTACGGGCAATGCTGAGGTCCGCGTAGGTATCAAAGCCCAGTAGCTGAGCCTGTTGCTTTCTCAGGGTCAAGGTTTTATCGATCAAAGGAGAATTATCCAGATCCCCAGAGGAGGCTCGACTCACATAGGCCCGGTACAGCTTTTCCCGCAGGTCTCGACGACGACTGTGTTTCAGAAAGGGGCCATAGCTCGGAATATCGAGGGTAATCCGCCAGGGGCCTGAAGTGGATGTGGCCGATTCTTCGCCAGCATCACGGGCCGCTTGGGCCGCCAAACTCAGCAAGCTGGGGGGCAAGCCCGCGATTTCATCCTGGGTGGTCAGCGTCAGACTAAACGCCTTAGTGGCATCCAGCACATGATTAGAAAACTGGGTGGAGAGTTCAGCCAGCTGCTGTTGAATTTGGTTGAACTGCTGTTTCGCCTCGCCCTCCAGACCCACGCCTGAGAGTTCAGCATCGCGGATAGCCGCGTCCACAATCCGTTGCTGGGCCGGACTGAGGTTGCTGGCAGCCAGCTGCTTAAACCCATCGTAGAAGGCTTTGCTCTGACTCAATCGGGTGGCAAACTGCACCAGGACAGGCTGTACCGCTTCGTAGGCCGCCCGCAGCTCTGAGCTATTTTGCACACCCATGAGATGCCCCAATACACCCCAGGTCCAGCCCAGACGTTCGCTAATTTTAGTCAGAGGTACGGCCAGACCGTCCCACGTCGGCGTCAGGGTTGCTTCTAATGATTCCAAAGCTGTGGTCAGATCGCCGATCAGCTCAGTGACGGCGGGCTCCACCTGGCTGGGATGAAACTGATCAAAGGGGGGCAGGCCATGGCCAATGAGGAATGGATTAGTCGCCGTGGGGGCACTGGTAGTTGCCGTAGAAGTCATAGGGATCGCAAAAGGGAAAATGAAGTGATCAAGATTTCAGGAAAACCAAGAAAGGTTAGCTTCCCGGAATTATTCTGACTTGGGTTTATCTTAGTGTAGTAATTTTATTCTGTGGTTGGTTGTGTGGTTTGGGAACTACCCAGAGGGGCTATTCGGCGTCAAGGACTTCTGGTTCGAGGGCCTGTAATATTCGGGCTGCCTGGATGATGACATTTTCTCCACCATTGACGACTACCAGATATTCGCCCGCTTCGATGCGATCGCGATAGGGCGTTTCATTATTGTTAAATAGCAACGCCGGACCGCCGCCGATAAAAAAGCTGCCCATCAGTCCCGAACCGGCACCCAGCAGCCCCCCAAGGAGCTGATTGCCCAGCCTGCCCGCCCATGCAAAGGTATCGAGACCGGTGATGGTGTCAAACACAAACCCACCACCAAAGCCAAAGGGCACCAGCCACAGGGCCATCAGCCGCACCTGTCGCCAGGCGGCTTCTTTAGGGTCCTGCAGGCCAAACTCATCGTCGGTCTGATATCCCTCGCCCAGAATAGCGATGTCGTCCATGGAAAAATTGTTGGACTCGAGCCTGGCGTAGGCTTCTTCGGCTTGGGTGCGATCGCGAAAAGCAGCGACAAGGTATCTCATGGGGAGTGCAGGCGGTAGGGGCTTGAGGTCAGGGTAAACCCAACAGCTCCTATTATTCCTTGTCGGCTACATTTTGGCGGGTGTTGGTTATCTATATTGACTGAGCCCTTGCCGCTGTGTTGGCTGTGGAGCTGAAGCCCGCGCCGGGTTGAAACTCCGGCGCTAGCTGAGGGGTGTCCACTAAAGGGACACTTTGGTAGTGAGGCGTTGGGGGTTGGTCGCGGACCGCTCGACGCATAGTTGACGGCTTAGAAGCGAACCCTCAAAACACATCTCCGATGCTTGTGTCCCTTCCAGTGGACACCCTTCGGTTAGCCCTGGGTTTCGAACCCTGGGCGGGTGAGCGCTTCCCCACCAGGTGCAAGATCTAAGTTGACTATTCCTATATTGACCACTCCTGTATTGACCACCTGGTATCGGGGCAAACTATCGATTGCGCTAGCATTGGCATACTCGCCATCTTTCACGACCTTCGCTACTATGCCGTGTATTCACCCATTCAGCGCCGTCGTCGAGACCGAGAGCCGCTAGAGGTATACGAGCTGATAGATGGAGAATACCAGCGACTACAGGGTGAACCAGTATGGTTACCGGAAATCGGGTTGGGTTTGGGTCGCAGCAGCGGCCGCTACAACGGTTGGGAACGAGAATGGCTCTATTGGTATGATGAGACTGGTCGTCGGCTGCTCACACCGGAAGAAAAAGCTGAACAGGCAACGGCCAATGTAATACGGGCTGAAATAAAAGCGGCACAGGCCAACCAGGCAGCTGCCCAAGCGGAAGATAGAGTCGCCCAGGCAGAAGATAGAGTCGCACGGGCAGAAGACAAAGCCGCTAAGTTGGCTGCTAAATTACGGCAGCTAGGGATCAATCCTGATGAGATTTAAGCTGTCGGCACTAGCCTTATAGAATAGGAACTTGGATGCACTCCCTAGGCATCAACTACCTACAGCGGCCATTGGTCTATCAGCTTAAGCAAACTCTTTTCGGTCAGATAGCGAAGTTTTCTTCCTTTAACTTTTTCACAGCCAAGCTTTTCTAGAAAATCTTTGAGGGTAAAAAACTCTATACCAGGATCGTTGCTTTTCAATTCCTGAACTCGTGCAATTACCTTATTGATTTTTTTCTTTTCTGTTGACGTGAAACCAGAGCTTTGGGCGATAGCAACAGCCAATCGTTGGTGAATTTCAGGATGATCAATCTTATTGAACGCTTTTAGGATAGGTATTGGTTTAGGTTGAGCTTCTACCAGGTCTTTCAACGTAGTTTGGATATCTTGTTGCTGGTCAGTAGATATTTCTACGCGAGACGATAATC
>NZ_JADEXP010000397.1 GCF_015207065.1 Leptolyngbya cf. ectocarpi LEGE 11479
TCTTTGCGATTGTCGTATAGAGAATAGGGAGGTCCTCCAGGTGGCGTATTAAAACGTGATTTGAATTCATCAATGGGTACAAAACCTTCTGTCTCAGCTCGAATTGTACCTAATGCCATCAAGATCATATCTTGATCGCCTAGATCATTTTTTTTCAAAGCCGATAGAACAAAAGGTAAATGCTTTTTAATATTGCCGATGGGAGTAGAAGGAAACATATCTGAGACAACGTTTACCGTAAATTGAGCTGTCGCATCAGATCGGTTATCATCATCTGTGATATCCATGCCTAGGACACTTAAAGTCTGAGAACCTGCTACTCCATCTGCCAGTAACCCCTCGCTTTTTTGAAAAGCCTTCACAGCAGCATCTGTTCCATTACCGAAGTCACCGTCAATAAAACCAGGATCAAACCCCTTATTCTTAAGTATCTTCTGCAGTGCTATTACGCGATCACCTTTAGCCCCTTTTTTTAGATTCATAATTATGTGAACCTCATGTTTTAGAAGGTTGAATCAGAGTTAGGTTTATTGTTTCATTTGCCACACGTGACTAATTATTTTTGTGAAAGATCTTGCTCAAGTCTTGCTGCTTCTTTTCGTAGATCAGAGAGCTTACTTATTATCAGATTTATTTCTGTATTATCTAACTTACCGTCGTTACTCTGCATGAATATAGATTCAAACTCTAAGTTTATAAGTTGGGCTTCAAGAACACGGTAGCCACCACTTCGTTGTTTTATCGGAATTGAACGGCTTGTTGATTGAATGGCAACAAGTCCAGCTCCTAAAATACCTGCCAGCACTTTGCTCCGATTTTTTCCTACAACTTCTTCTCCTAGCACTCCTGAAATTGTAATTCCTAATGTCAGACAAATGCTTCCCAGTGTCAGTCCTAAATCCCAATTACGATTTATTGTCGCTTTACGATTAACGTCTTTCAAAAGCAAATTAATCTCTTTTTCTACTTTCTTGATCAGATCTACTTGACCAGAAGTAACAAAATTTGTAGGCTGAGAAGGTTTCTTATCTAGATTTCCTTGAGACATATTTGAATTTCTATTTTAGAGTAGGTTCGTAAATTATTATTAGATAGTCTGAAAAGTTTTGGCTTGGAAGTCTACCACTGCCAGTTATCGGTCGATTAACGCAGTATTAAGCAAATCATCACTACATAACATAGTCAGTCCCTTAGCAGCTCTCTGGTAGACCTTCACAGTCTTGATACAGACGCTTTGCTTGGTCTAGCCAAGTGAAATCCACCGATAGGGAGCAGCCATAAAGTACAGAAAGAGCTTTGTGTCAACTCTAGAATACAGTGATGAACCTGCTTTATAAGCTTCCCTAAGATTCCTTGCACTTTTACTAGCCCAAAACAGATAGTTAGGTGGAAATTTTTCCACTCAAAATCTCAATACAGAGGATTAGCTAGATAGAAACATATCCGCTTAATCCACCAATATGAGTTGATTACTAGTATAATCACCTATATTGTATTATAAGCACGCTACTTAATGTTTTTTATTATTCAGACACCTGTTAAATAGACACTTCTGCAGAATTCATTCTCCATACTCGTCGCAATTCGCTATTTTTAAGACTGCTATGATACAACTCATATTGTCATCTTGAAAGTAAGGTAACCCTAATTCATAATGCCTATTCCACACTATCGCAATCTCAGTTTAGCCATTCGTAGTGTTTGCCAGGTTTGGTTCTTTTAGAACAGCTACAGCGAGCCCTTTTGCCGAGATGGCAGACGTTTTCTTCCAATGGTGTGATGCCCGTATAGATTGCGACAGTAATAGGAACTCGGAGTCAGCGGTTGGTAAGAATTGGTTCGATGAGCTTATTACTCGAGATAGATAATTGGTTGTCTAAGGGAATATATCTTTAGAGAAGCTAGCAGATAATTGGATTTTTTTTCCAGCATCTTTGCCAAACAAAGTTGTTATAAGGATTTGTCTAGCCCATCATCAAATCGCTTGACGAAACCCCAAAGTCCGTTTTTATAGTTGGCCAATGCCGCACACTTTAGTGCAGCTGTTCTACACTGGAACCTAATTTCTTAGCACCGTTGGCAGGTGGAACCAACACCTAACCGACGATTAACCTAAGCGAGAGAGTTACCTCTCCCGCTCGGCTTCAAAACCGTGCGTGAAAGTTTTCCTTCACACGGCTCCTCAGCTAACAAGTCCTTGGCATGGATACAGCTCAGCTAAAGTTGATCAGCTCAACCTTTATATCGATAGAGCCGGGCATATCCCCGTTGGGGCGAGGTATAAATTAGCTCATAGGCCGTTGAAAGCTGTTGAAAAATTGCCTCCTGTTCTTGAAGCGGACGATCGGCGGTTTGCCAAATGGCAACATAGTCGATGGGGCGCCCAGTGCTGACTGCATAGCCCAAGATATCAACATGGAGCTTTTTGCCCAATAATCGCCAATCATCTGCAGCCATAATCTCAAAGGGATTTAATTCAGGCCGAAAATTGACTGGAAAATAATCTTCATTAGCCTGATAGTTGTTGAGCAAGACCGCTTTTCTAGAAACGGCCATGTGGCCAGAGACATTGATAAAGGGATTGAGCTGCCAGGGACGAACAAACTTAGGCGGTCGCCACAGGTCGGGCGCTTGGGGCGAGGCTAAGGACGAGGAGGGTAAATTAATGGCCAACAGGGTAGAGTGCTCCTCAATGAAAGGAGCGGTTGAGGTATATTCACGCCAATAATCATTGAGATAACCATAGGTTGTAGTTTGAATGACCAACAGTGCTATGGATATCGACACGAGTAATCCCGTCATACCTCGACGAATCCAGGATGGATACCGACCAGTTGCCAGCCAGAGCATCAAAGTGAGAATGGGATAAAGTAAGAGTCTATCTTTAATGGTGACGCTCCCCGAGAGTCCTCTGGGCGCAAACAGATAAACCCCTAACAGCACCAGAGTCACCATTAGCAACCCATTTCCGGCCATGATCTTTTCGCCTTGCTCCGGAATGCCACGCCTCCACAGGCTGTAAACCGTTAAACCAATGAGGACTAGCCCAATTGCGATCGCACAAACTAGCTCAAACCAGCTGTATGACACCAAAGAACTCAGGGTGATCAAACTTCCCAGGCGCAGGTTGTCAACTACTGAAGCTACCCACCTGGGACCTTTAGACCCCGTTGAGTTTTGGCTCAAAAACTGAAGACAAATCAGGCAAGTGGGCAATAGCGCCATTCCAGTTGGCAAAGTTGTTTTAATTAAAAAACGCTTGAGGGTAATGGGGTGCCCCCGACGAGAAGAGAGAAAGAGACGTATCCCCTGCCAAAGAATAAGCACTCCCACAACAATGCAAAAGACAATAAAGGAAAACAAATGGGTGAAATAAAGCCCCAAACTAAGCACCATTAACAGCCCTATTTGGGACGGACGGTTACGGGATCTAAACCAGTAACCTAGGGTAAACAGAAAGACAACTAGACTATAGGCAAAGTTGTAAAAGCCCATATTAAATGTCAGGTTGTAGCACAGAGGAAACGCCAGAAATGCCAGAAAAGACGGGGCAGGAACCTCTGGGCGCACCCCGTTGAGAGCATAGCGAACCGCCAACGGTAGCAGAATGACATACAGTGACAGGAGCAGCTTTTCTGCGATCGCAGGGGAGGCAATAAACATTAGCCCTGTCAAAATGACCTGGGTTGTCCAGTTGGGCGCTAGCTGTAAGTTAGGAACGTAATAATCTTGAAAAATCGACGGGCCATCTGTTAGAAAACTATGCAATACATCGGCAGTATGGACATGGATAGGACCATCCTGTGTGGGCAGGTACTCAAATAGCCAGATTGGCAACAAAAATAGCGCGATCAGGGCAAAAAATAGGCCATTGTCCAGGGTGCTAGAACGGAACGGAACCGATTGACTCGACGGTTCAGTATCACTCGAACGGGGCGCGAATACCTGCATAAGCAATCATGCTTGTCCTACAGTACTTATTTTAGCAATGGCCCAATGACTTCAACTCGATTGGTTACAATGCCATCCAGAGGCAAATGCTGAATTTTCTCCCAGCTATCTAGCGTATCCACTTCGAGCACATAAACCTGTAAATGAGCCTGCCTGGCCTTGGATAGAAAAAGACCAGGCCAACCAGGCACATAGTTAAGGTAGCGAATGGGTAAACCCAACGCATATCGGCTACAAATATCAGGCAGCTGTCCTGAAATCAACATCTTTAAATAATCAGGGATACAGTCCTTGACTTCCCGTCGGGATGAGAACAGTCTTTGCACGTCTGGAATCTCTTGTTTGAGTTGAGCATACTGCTCTTCTCCTGAAAAGAGATATAGGTTGCTTTGCTGATGAGACGAGTATTGACCCAATGTGTGCGATAACAATTCAATTGTTTGAGAAAATCTATCTTTTTGATCAATGAGAAACGTTTGCTCAGGAAATGCTGTGAGCACCTCATCTAGCGTTGGCATCATCGCCACACCTTGACCACGAAAGGGATAGGTTTGGCCCCCATCTGCCGTATAGCCATAGCCAATATCCAGCTGCTTTAGAATCGCCATACTTTGCTCCTGGGTAATCCCTTTGCCGTTTGTTCGACAATCTACAGTCCAGTCATGGAACACAGCCAGCTGATTGTCAGTGGTGGGATGAATATCAAGCTCCACCATATCTGCCCCATAGTCAAAAGCAGCCTGCATAGAAGGCAGGGTATTTTCAAGAAACCTATGGGTGGGTAGATAAATAATTTTTGCCGTGCAGGTGTCATTCTCTAAGTTTTCTAGCGGGAATGTTTGACTGACACCCCGATGGGCAATGAGCATAAATGAGTCAGGTTGAGGGGGTAGCGATCGGGGGATATAGATGTAGGCAACAAGAGCAGCTGCTAGCCCCAACAATCCAGCAGTCATCAGTTTTATTAAATGGAACAGCCTGGTTCGTAATGTTCTCTGCTGTCGTACAAAGCTGTTTGGTTTAACCATGATTCACTGGATGGTCATCGTCGTCAGGTATTACCCATGCTTACCCATTGCATCAGTCATCGTTCCTAAGTTCTGTAAATAGAGAGGTCACTTTTCAAAGGTGATGGCTAAGATGCCTAGGTGTTAATCAAAATGACAGCTCTGACCCTAAATACACTCTAGAATAACTATGACAGATCTGATGGGTAAAGGCAGCTGCCTTTGCGGTGCCGTACACTTTACCGTAAATACTATGAACACAAGCGTCGGTGCCTGCCACTGTCAGATGTGTCGAAAATGGACTGGTGGCCCCTTCATGGCCATTGACTGTGGTATAGACGTCACCTTTGAAGGCGAAGACAATATAGCGGCGTTTGGTTCATCCGAGTGGGCAGAACGAGGTTTTTGCAAACTGTGCGGCAGCCATCTTTTTTACCGGTTAAAACAAAATCATCAGTATTTTATGGCAGCTGGCTTATTCGACGATGATACAAAATTAATCTTTGACCATCAGGTGTTCATAGACCAAAAACCTGCATTCTATTGTTTTGCTAACAAAACTCAGGATATGACCGAAGCTGAAGTGTTTGCTCAGTTTAGCGGTGCTTGAGGAATAGGATATGACAGCACTTCACCGATTAGAAACTAACCTCAAAACACTCTTCTATTGCTAATCTTCTAGATATCAGTCGGTCGCAAATGCTCAAGCTTGAGCTTATAGCGTTTCTCAGTTGTTTTGAGTATAGTAACAACAGTGAGTAAACCATCCAATAATATCGTTTTGATGGATCTCATCAATAGCATCAGCGATGGCCTCGTTGAGCGCATCATAGGTTCGCGGAG
>NZ_JADEXP010000398.1 GCF_015207065.1 Leptolyngbya cf. ectocarpi LEGE 11479
CTCTAGGCTCCTCTAGGCTGGCTTGCCGCTGTTTCCATCGATGTTATGAGCACCCCACCCCCTTCTAAATCTGACTTGCCCAATCCCTCACAGCCCAATAGCCTGCTGGTAACTTTGCAAGAGCAGCAGCAAACGCATCAGCGCCAGATTGAGGACCTGCGGCAGCAAATGACTAAAACCTGGGGCCTCATCCAGACTCTGATCGTCGGATTGGTCATTGCGATTTTGGTGACTATCGGTACGGCGGGGTGGTTTGCCTATAATTTGTTGGTTCAAGAGCAAATCCTCCGGCGTGAGTCAGACCAGGCTGCTGACGCTGAAGCAGCCATACAGGAGCAGCTTGAAGAGATGACGGAGGAGCTGCAGCGTCAACAAAGACAGCTACGAACGTTGCGGGAGACTTCGACGGAGCAGCTAGAAACCTTAGACGACTCGGTGCAATCCTATCGCGAACGGCTAGAGCAGCTTGAGAAGCGGGTCAATCAAGCAGAGGCTGCTCCCTCTACATCCTCTCAACCGGAGAGTGACGGTTAACTAGTTGGGATCTTCTGGTGCGTCTTCTGAAACGTCTGTCGGTGTCTCTTCCTCTGTTTCTATTTCTACGGGCTCTGTTTCCGTCTCCACAGGTTCTGCCTCTGCCTCCGTTTCTGCAGGTTCTGCAGGTTCTGCCTCTACAGGCCGCCAGTTGGCAATATCCCAGGTGCTGGCATCCCAGGGGGTAAAGGTGTAGCCGGTGATGCGATCGCTAACGGCATTAGACAAGGCTCGGTGCACAATGGGCAGCACAGCTACATCATTGGCGAGTTTGCGGTCCATCTGACGAAATAGATCGCTACGCTTGGCTGGGTCCCGTTCTTTGCGAGCGGCTTCCCACAGTTCGTCATAGTCCGCATTGCAGTAGCGAGCATTGTTGGGTTTTTGCCAATTATTTTCCAGGGCGGCGATGTTGTCGCAGGTCCACCAGCCCATGTAAACGATTGGGTCGGGAATGTCATTGCCGATGGCGTATTCCTGCATATCGGCATAGAAGTGGTTGATACTGTTGGTTTGCTCTGGGTCGGCGGAGAAAAAGTCTTCGGCGCGCACCCGTTCGACTAGGATATCAATCCCGATTTCGGCTAGCTGCTCTTGCACCAGGGTCTGGGTCGCTTGGCGAATGGTGCCAATGGAGGTTTGAAAGACTAGCTGTAGCGGGACGTCGTTGCGATCGCGAATACCATCCCCATCACTGTCCACCCAACCCGCCTCATCCAGCAGGGCCTTGGCCGTCTCCACATCATGTTTAAAGGAAATCGACTGTTCCGCAGACGGATTGGGGGCCACTAACAGCTGGGAAGTGGGCTTACCCAAATCCCCATAGAGCTGCTCCACAATGGCCTGACGGTCAATGCCATAGTCAATGGCCTGGCGGACCCGCAAATCCTTCAAAATAGGGTGGGGAAACTCCTTACTCGCCCGTTCTTCGGCCTCCGTTTCCTGATCCGGATCGGCAAAATTCAACATAATGCGCTCCACCTGGCTACCAAAGGTGAGCCTGAGGGCACCCGCGTCGCCCGTTTGCACCAAATCGACTAAAGCAGCTGACTCTAGCTGAATATTGTGGGCAAAGTCAGCCGTTCCCTCCCGGAGCACATCCCGAGCGGCTACATAGGGAGGGACATTCCCCAGGATTTCGACGCGTTTAAAGTGGTTGACCGGTTGTCGATACAGTTCGTTGGGGGTGAACAGTAAGCGACCGTTGGCCTCCGTTAAGTAGCGATAGGGACCAGTGCCCACAGGCTGAAAATTGGTCGGTGCTTCACGAGCTTTGCGATTATTAAAGTCTTTGAATAAATGCTCCGGCAAAATCAAGCCATTTAACCCCGTAAAGGGTTTTTGCCAGCTGACTGTTGGCTGCTTAAAGGTAATTTTGACCGTGTGGTCATCCACGGCTTCCACTGACTTAATATCTCGGTAGTACTGAGCCGTGACCGCCGCAACGGCAGGATTGGCAATAAATTTATAAGTAAAGGCGACATCCGCCGCCGTCAAAGGTTCACCATCCGACCAGCGCAGTGTTTCCTGTAGTCGCCAAGTAACCGATAGCCCATCTTCGCTGACATCGCCATTTTCCAGAGACGGGAGCTCATCCACCAAAATCGGGATCAGCTCACCATCAGGCCCATAACTCGCCAATGGTTCGTAAACAATGCGAGCTGCTTCAAAATCTTGAAATCCAGTGGCTAAATGGGGATTTAGGGTCACTGGAGCCCGACTATAAACCAGCTTGAGGACTTCAGGCGTGGCAATATCTTCCTCAAACGAGTCACTGTGGGGGGAGTCGGTTGCCGACGGTGTAGGTTGCTGGCAGCCAACCATGGCCAATGACAATGCCACCATAGTTATCCTTAGGTGCAGTGGAGAGTGTTGCAGCCAGGATGTGAGCCAGGAAAAAACCATGTTGATCTTAAGCTGTAATCTTGTCTGTCTGATAGTAGCCTTTGCTGTCCCTAAGTTGGGGGGGCTGAAAGTTAATGGACCAATGTTCTAAATTTTCTCCTGACCTATGTTCATTTCTTAGAAGACCTAATTGGTAGATGCACCCTGATGTCCTCCCCGGCGGATTCCGCTGGGGATTTTTTTGTTTTTTTAAACCTGAAAGAGCCCGTAAAAAAGCACTCGCTAGACTGCCAGCGAGTGCTTTTTGGAAAAATTAATTGCCCAACTTATTCAGCCGTGGGGTCCGTGGCTTCAGCACTGACCTCAGCATCAGCTGCATCAGCTGCATCAGCTTCGGTACTTGCTTCAGGAGTCACCTCATCAGCTGATGCGTCAGGAGTTGCCTCTTCACTGACTTCAGGTTCAGGCTCGGGCTCAACCTTCTTGCTAGGCTTGGGGCCTCGCATTAAGGCCGGATTAACCGGTGGCTTTTTCTCCCGGTCGTCCTTGTCTCGGCGGCCTTTGCCCTTGCCTTTACCTTTACCACCACCCTTGCTCCTCGGCTTGTCCTTATCAAATGAAGGCTTGTTAGATGAAGGCTTGTTCTCCCCCTCTGCTTCGGGGGGACGATCTTTCTTTAGAATCGGTTTGTCTACCATGGCGTTCCGTCAATTCCTGCCTAGTGATCCTAACATTTGCTTAATGAATTACTTGGATTGTTTCACTAACAGGGCTAGAGAACCAAAAGTTCCGCTTTTTTGGGCGATTGTGCTGATTTTACAGGGGCCGTGAGCGCTTCTTCCAAAGGGGCTAACCCCAGACGGTCTTCCAAAATATCCATGACGGTGCGGCCAAAATCGTTGGGATTTTGTCGAAAGGCTTGTAGACAGACCTCTCCAAAAAATGAACCGAGGGGTTCTGGATTCCATAGCAGTTTGTTAGCAACCCAGGGCAAATAAATTGCTAAGGGGTTGTAGTCCTCTTTGAGAATGTTGTTTTCAATGGCGTAGGTTTCCAGGTGCGTGTGGGGCTGCAGACCAATAAAGAAAATGGCGGGTTCTACTTTATCGCGACCAAAGATAGCTTCGAGGGCACGGTGATAGGCCAGGGTTTGGCGGATGGTTTCGGGCCGCTCGTCAATGACGTTAAAGGAATAGTTCACTGAGACCAAATCGTTAAACCCGGCGGCTTTGAGATCGCGGCAGTTTTGCAGCACGGTGCGGAGGTTATACCCCATACGCATTTTGCGAATCAGCTCCTGGGACCCGCTGGTGATACCAATCTCAAAGTAGTTCATCCCGGTTTTGACCATCAGGTCACACAGCTCGGGGGTGAGATTGTCTGCTCGAATATAGGCGGCCCAGTGGATATCCTCCATGCCCGAGTCCACAATCTTTTGTAGGAGTTCAACGGCATCGTCAATAAAACGACGAGCCGGAATAAACTGGGCATCGGTAAACCAGAAATTACGAATGCCGCGCTCGTAGAGCTGCCGCATTTCCTTAACTACCTCATCGGCGGGGTTGATGCGCACCTGTTTGCCTTCTACAACGGTGTAAACGCAGTAGCAGCAGTTGTGGGGACAGCCCCGCTTAGTTTGAACCCCAATGTAAAAGTCGTTTTCCTGTAGGTAGTAATCAAACTCGGGCCAGATATTTTCGATATAGCTATAGTCGCAAGCACTTTTTTCCACAGTGGTGGGCCACTCATGAATCATGCGATCGCGAGGCTCGGTTTCGCCGACAACGTAGCACCGCTCACTAGCGATGGATTCTTGACGAATTAATTTTTCCAGTAGCACTTCTCCTTCGCCCACGGAGACAATGGTGCCCTTGGGCATCCATGAGGCCACTTGCTCATAAAAAACGCTGACAGCACCGCCACCGACCACTAGTTTCACGTCAGAGCAGTAACGTTTGGCTCGCTTTAGGCCTCGTTTGATTAGCCCTGTATTTTGCCAAAGCTCATTTACGTAGGTTGTAATCATACGCAGGCCCCCCATGGCTCCACGCATCTTTATGAGCGGGTTGCGGGCATAGTTAAACTCAAAGGCATTTTGCAAGGGGTTGCCGCCGCGACCGCCGACAGGTGCATAAATTTGGATATCGCGCCAGGAGAAGACCAGTAGATTGGGTTGAAATTGATCAATGCAGCGGTCTAGGGCTGAACCAAAGTCCAGGGGAGGAACCGTTCCGAGATCAAAGATGCGCTGCTCTATATCGGGAAAAACCTTGTGGAGGTGGTCCGCTAAGTAAACAACTCCAATGGGAAAAATAGGATTACATGGGAGTCGGACATAAAGTACTCGATTAACCATGGCTGCACTGGCTTGTTGAAAAATAGCTGCCGTAAAAAAGTGAAACGAATTTTCAGTTTTTTCACATATCTTTACGATAGCATTGCTTATTTAGGATTTCATCCTGGTGTCGGATGAATCACTGCAAAGAAACCGATTAAACGTCCGGTGCTCATGGCAGATGATTAAAAAAATCAGATGAATATTGCCCTACGAACTGGATATATCAATAATCTTTTTGGTATCCATTGTGTCAGTTCATATGTCAGCTTATCTGAACTATTAGCGATATTTCTTAATTTTTTAAGGTGTTAATCGGTGTTTCATTTTGGTACAGAAACAGATTTTTTTTGAGCTTATCCTAAAAAAAAAACTCCAGTTGATGGGTCTATTTGAATAAGCGTTTAAAACGTAAATATTTAGAAGAAAAACTTTATTATTTGGCTGTAGTAATATATGCGCTATGCCAAAAAATTGCTGTGGCTGGTTGTATTTTATCTAGGCTGATTTTTTCTGAAAGCCTCATTGGTAGCAGCTTTTACAGTTGTCGGGGATCGGCGAATGCTATGATGTTTACTCTCGCTGGCAGACCTATGCGCTCCTTTCTTTTCCCATGACACAAATACTTGATCCCATTCCGTCTGATGACACAAACTCAGTCCTGTGTTGCTATGTAAATCGCTCTAGTAAAATTCAGGTAGCTAGGATTACAAATATTTCTAATTGGTACTTCGAACGAGTTGTTTTTCCAGGGCAACGATTGATGTTTGAAACCAATGCTAAAGGGCAGTTGGAAATACATTCTGGCTCAATGGCAAGTTCTATTTTGGAAGATACAATCCCCTGTGCTCGTCTGGTGATCGATCAGACGGACGATGAGGTGGTGGAGGCGATTATTGGTCCGGCTCTGGATTTGGCGGCAGATGATGTGCCCTCAAGTTTGCCTGCCATGCAGTCAGTATCTGGTTAGAGGTCAAGGGTTAGAGGTTGAGTTTGAAGGTGGATGACCAGGCTGGTCCAACGTCCCGTCTCTGTGGTATGGCTTACACAGTCCTTGGGCTTCTGAAGGTCGGGGGCTGTTG
>NZ_JADEXP010000399.1 GCF_015207065.1 Leptolyngbya cf. ectocarpi LEGE 11479
CCTTGCTGATGCTTATGACTCAAGTATTGAGGCTGTTTGAAACGTAAAAACCTGTAACTATATCGCCGAGAAAAGGGTGATCTACTATCAGAAAATATCTTTTTTACAGAATTTACATCCCTCAAAAAGCTCCAGGCTAAATTTTAGCAAGGTATTAGCTTAGTTTTGATATCGCTCTTAGTTTAATGGATGAACCGGTCTAGCAAAAATTTTATCAATCATGATTTCCCCAATGCAATTCTCATGAGGAGAAGCCATACCGATTTTTTAAGCATAAAAATAACGGCTGCCAATATCAATCAGGGGATATCCAAGGCTGGTCTCCGCGCTGATATTTACCCACATCAAGGGAAATTAGTTTTATCGGATCACAATGTTCAGAAATAGCGGTTTCAAAGCGTTAATAATCTCTTTTTAAAGATGCCATTGCTAGCAATGGTGAACATTTATGAGTTAGCCCCCATATTTCGAGCCTGTAGGATAGAATTGGCGATGGCCTCAATTTAGTGATGAAACGTTTGAGCCATTATCCCCCTATCTGTTTTGTATCTTCATTGATTGTGGTATGCCTAAGTCCAACCCCGTAGAATCCGATACGTCACAATCTTCATCAACTGTCCCTCCAGCCGCTGAGCAGCCTGGTTTTGGCTGGACTACCTACGCCGAACGCATCAACGGTCGGTTTGCCATGGTAGGGTTTCTAGCGTTATTACTGCTTGAATTCTTTACACGCCAGGATTTCTTTACCTGGGTGGGGTTGCCTTAACAGCGTCCCTACCGCACATTCACCTGATATTGTCCCTGGCCTGCTTGGTCATAGGCATTGACAATAACTCGATACTGGCCCGTGTAAGGCAGCACCATGCGAATGGTTGAATCGCTATTATCTGGAGCAATGTCGTCATTTTCAGCAATTTTGTCGCCTTGATCATCGATCAGCAGCAGATAGGTGTCAAAGTCCTGACTTATTAGGGTTATGGTCACCTCCTGTCCCTGTTGGCCGCTAAACAGGTATTCGTCATAAAGGCTATTGTCGGTCAGACGATCATCTTGATTATTCAAAACACCGTTTTCTCGTAGAAGATAGCCGTTACTGCTGAGATTACTGACACTCAGTTCATACTGGCCTTGTTCACTCGCGCCATAGGAATTAGCAAAGACAAAATAGGTGCCATCGGCGGGTAGAGTAACGTCTAAACGGGCATTGCGGCTATTGCCGTTGTCATCATTTGCGCCCAGGTACTCTTGATTCGGCCCATAAAGTAAAAGGTAGGAATCAACCTGGTTACTATTCATGGCAATGCTAATGCGCTGGCCTGATCTACCTTCAAAGGTATGGGCATTGAAGTAACTGTTATCAGGCAATAGATTGCTGTTGTTGTCAAGATAATCACTGACTGTATTGCCATCGATGGCAATAGGTGACGGCTCTCGAATTTCTCGATTTTGTCGAGAGGCGACAGTACTGGCCGTACCGTTCTGAACTGCTGTAATAAAGGGTCTGATTTGGGGTGTTGTGATCGCAAATCCAATCCCAATACTGCCTGCACTATCTCCGGTTGTAAAAATAGATGTATTTACACCTATCAGTTCACCACTCCGATTAAGCAAAGGTCCCCCAGAATTTCCAGGATTAATCGCTGCATCCGTTTGGATTAAACCTCGCTCCGTATCCATCCGACTCACAATACCCACCGTAAATGTGCCTTGCAAACCAAACGGATTACCAATAGCAAATGCCTGCTGTCCCACCTGGGGAGCACTATTGGCTAAAGGCACAGTGGGTAAAGCACTATCTTGACCTTCAATTTGCACCGCTGCGAGATCTAAATTCTCATCGGCATATCCAATTACCCGTCCTGGAAACTGACGACCATCTGCCAACCGCACAGTCACCTGAGTGGCACTCCCAACCACATGGGCATTGGTTAACACCAACCCGGCTGCCGTAATAATGCTACCGCTCCCTGTACTATCACCCGCATCAATGGCGACAACAGCGGGACTGGCCTGTCGATAAACACGAACATTTGTCTCTTCATCAACCCCTTGAGCCTGCGCTACCAATGGAACCAATCCCTGGCTCCAATTAATCTGTGTACCAAGGAAATTAAAACCAAGAGCACACGCGACCAGACCCGTACAGGATTTTTGAAAGATAGATATCATCGCTTTCTCAGCAGAGTGAACGTCCCTATAAGATACTCTGGACCTTAAAACCATTCCGGCAAACCAGATAAGATTTACACTATTGATGCCATTAATTTAGATCCGGAAATAACTTGCAAAGAACGGAGTCACAGAGGAACTAGAGATACATCATTCCAGCCGCATACATAGAAACGGACAATTTCTTTGACTAGATTTTTAAAAAGGCATAAAAAGGGGGTGCAGTTAACCAGCACCCCCTTTTTGCGATGACAATGTATCGCTTAATTCCTAAGCCAAACCGGCATTTGCCCCAGGCTTACCAGTTGCTAACTCTACTTTGACAATCTTGCCGCCCATCTTTTGAATTCGCTGCTGTTCGCGAAACCAGCTGTCGTAGGGAACGAGCTTAGTAAAAAAAGTATTCTGTAGCTCGCGCTGGGTGCGAATGCGAGATTGACTCGGCACACAGGCAGTAATCCGAAACATACGCATAGCAGAGATGTCTCCTAATCTCAAACAAAAACTATTTTGCAAATCAGTTACGAAAAGCCCATTAACTAAAGTATCAACATAGTTACCCTATATTGGATTTAGTTCAATTCGGCTAAATATTAGTTGAATAAACAGAACCAGCCCCGTTCAACGTCGCTAGGTATTAAGCTCTCAACCGCCCATTATGTAATATCAGCGTATCTACAGCTTTAAGACAAGGGCTACAAAGCCCTATCCCCCTAATTGTAGACTCAAAAATTCGGAAGTCTGACAACCAATGACCAGCAGTCATAATCTCTCAACACAGACAGACTGTGACCAGCCAACACTCGCTCCAGACTTCCGAAACAAACTTAGATTAACCGCTGCGATTAATCTAAACTACGTCAGCTTGACCTAGCTAAGGCCAGAGCAAATGTAGTCAAAGTAAACACCCATTTCCTTGCCGGCATCAGAACCAACCAGACTAGCAGTTACTTCTTTCATTGCTTGAATAGCTTGAACAGTAGCACCGACAGGTACACCCAAGGAGTTGTAGGTTTCCTTCAGACCATTGAGCACACGCTCATCAAGAATAGAAGGATCGCCAGCCAACATAGCGTAGGTGGAATAGCGTAGGTAGTAGTCCAAGTCACGAATGCAAGCAGCATAGCGACGAGTGGTGTACATGTTGCCACCAGGACGAGTGATGTCAGAGTACAGCAGCGCTTTAGCTACAGCATCCTTAACGATTTCGGAAGCATTAGCACCGATAGCAGTGGCAGCGCGAACACGCAGCTCACCAGTCTGGAAATAAGCAGCTAGCTTATCCATGGAAGACTGATCAAGGTACTTACCCTGAACGTCTGAAGAATTAATTACAGAAGTAATCGCGTCTTGCATGATCTGTATTCCTTAATGAAATTTGACGATGTGGCTTAACAATGTAATAGGCAAATCAAGATAACTCAAACAGAGTTACAGCATTGCGCCAACAACGTAATCGAAGTAGGAAGCGGCCTCAGCTGCATCGTCACCAGACAACAGAGAGGATGCAACGCTCTTCATAAAGCGAATTGAATCAGCAACTGCAGGAATAGACGTACCCAGAGAGTTGTACATCTCTTTGGCACCGACTAGACCAATTTCCTCAATGGGAGTCACATCACCAGCAACAATGCCGTAGGTGACAAGACGAAGATAGTAGTCCATGTCACGCAAGCAAGTTGCCGTCATTTCCTCACCGTAGGCATTACCACCGGGAGAAACAACGTCAGGACGCTTTTGGAAAAGCTGGTCACCAGCTTGCTTGATGATCCGCTCACGGGACTCAGTTAGAACCTGGGCGATGCGAAGACGACGCTCACCAGACGTAACGAAACCCTTAATCCGATCCAATTCACCAGGACTGAGGTAACGGGCCTCAGCATCGGCATTCACGATAGATTTCGTGACAATACTCATCTATGGATTCCTCCGAAAGAATATATCCAGGCGAACCTACTATGCGTTCACCTTTGGTAAGAGTGATACTACCTGTAAAAGATAGATAACAATCTTGTTTCCAATCTAAACCAAATTAAGCGGGTAACTTAACTACCCTAAACTCAATGCTTAATCTGACTATTGAAGCATGCCAAATATCAGCTCAGATTCCGAGAAATCTTGTGTTAGCTTAGCTACCTTCCGCAAATATTCTCCGGCATTCAGCTAACCTTCTTAGAGAATACGCAATACTTTGTAACAATACCCCTCAGAATTTACTGGATCTCGACGCGTCGCCTGGTTTGGCAAAATCAATCTCAGCACTGATGTCTAGGCGCTAAGAAAACAGCAACTGAGAATCGCCCTAAGCGCTAACGTCTCACAGGCGATTCTCAGTTATGCACAATCAGAAGACTAAGGGGCTACCCGAACGCCTGGTTAGGTGTCAATGGAAGCGACGGCTGACACCGAGGGTGCAAAACTCGGCACAACAACATCATCACTCTGACGGGTGAGCTGCTGATATAGCCGCTCGGTATTGGGGAAGTTAGCCGCTGGCAGCGTGGGGAAGCGACGATAGGGCACCGTATCTTCACCAAAGAACTCAGCATACTCAGGTGTTTCAACCATGGTTTGAATAAAGCCACGGATACCTTGGGTCGCCAAAATCTGGTTGTATTTCCGAATCTCTAGCTGATTGAGAGGAGCACGCCCTAAGAAATGCTTAGTCCCTAACTCAATCACCTTGGTGTTTGGATAGGGAGCATAGAACTCTCTCTGATAAAGATCAGAACAGCCTAGACCTTCAATAAACTCCTTCATGTTGATCTCACCATTGCCCAACTTACTTTCCAGTGAGGTGAACTCGGTCTTGACTACATAGGGAGAGATATCGCGCTCAAATATCTGACGGTAGGCGGCCTGGGTGATCAGCTTAATATTAGCCTTGTCATAGAGGCTAGTGAGCTTAAAGATCTTGCTCTGGACACGACGTAAATTAACACCCTGGCCAACTCGCTTGGTGACTTCGATATCGCCACGCTCCGCACCTGCAGTCCCTAGCTCCACAAAGCGTGGCACTGCAGGCTTAGCCACAGGCTTGACACCAGTGGCCCCTACAGTGCCCGAACGGAATGACCGTTGAGACTGACCAGCAGGGGTGACATAGCGCTCATAGGGCACTGTGTCATCACCAAAGGACTCCGTATATTCTGAACTATCGATGAGCATGTCCACCAGGGCGTAGAAACCCTGCTTGGCACAAATATCGAAGTACGCATTCGTTTCCTGACGTCCGTACGTAGGACGACCTAGTAAGCGTCGATGAATATACTCCACCGCCTTCATCACATACAGCGATGACCAGTAGGTTTTACGGAAAGCCTCTGATTTGGCTAGAGCGCGGATAAAGTCACGCAAACAGATATCCCCATTTTCTAGACGAATCTCAGCAACCTTAAGCTCTTGCCCCGCGTAGACATCGCGACCAAATACCTGACGGTAGGCAGCCCGAATAATTGTCTGGGTTGAGCTTTCGGCAAACTTAACGCTGGTCCCCTGGGGGGATGGGATTTGGTCAAGTTTAAATACTTTAGGACCCAGACTTCCCGGAGCCTTAGGTCGAGCAGCCGGATTACTCACCTGGCTGTCGATACCTGCACCGCGACGAATCAAGATACG
>NZ_JADEXP010000400.1 GCF_015207065.1 Leptolyngbya cf. ectocarpi LEGE 11479
ACCATGGGGCCGCCAAGCCCACTGTAGAGGTTGAGGAATTTGAAATCATCCTGCCTGCAGAACCCGCTCACGAATTGGCAGGTACCTTCGCCTGTGTAGAATCTCCTTACTCTGGTGTAGCCCCGACCACTGTTTTTTATTCTCCTGAGGGAGCCCTGCCCGTGATTCACTGGGTATCTGATTACTTCGCAGGCTCTGGCTACGATCCACTCACACGCTGCCGTCAGGTTTCTGACCGGTTTGAGCGCTACTACGAAGCGGGCGTTCTCAACTACATCACAACGGGGATTGTCAATCGCTTACCTGTAATTTGCGTCTCTGATGAACTGGGTGGTCCCTGTCAGGGCCTTCTACTCACCCTGAAGCCTGGGCAGAATGCGAGCTTTGTGGTGCAGCGTCTCTTTGATCTGTCCTACGGTCGTCGGGTAGGTGCACTGTATGAGAGTGGTTCTCGGGTGTACATCGACGTTGAGAACTATTTGAGTGGCCTTGAGCAATTGGAAAGTTCTCGTTAGGTCAGAAGTTGTTGACAATCAACTTCATTTATCTTCTAACATCCCCCTTTCTAAGGGGGATTGAGGGGGATCGGCAACACCTATAAATGCTGCGAGATCCCCCCTTGCCCCCTTGAAAAGGGGGAATACTACAAGCTCTAGAGTTATCGATTGATAACGCCTAACAATTACTGAGGGGAGGGGGTAACATGTTTTCTGCTGTCAAAAAACTGACAAACTGGACAGTAATCGCGATCGCAACGATAGCCATTACCACTGCGGATGCGATCGCACGTCCCCTCCACGAAATTGAACAAATCGCTCAAGCAACTACTGTTCTCATTGACGGCTTAAATCCTGGTTCTGGGGTGATTGTCGCCAGGGACCGCGACCACTACTGGGTATTAACCGCTCAGCATGTAGTCGCCACTGAAGACGAATACTGGGTGATTGCCCCCGACGGCACCGAGTATCCACTGCAGTATGAAAGTCGCACGCTGTTTCCCGGTCAGGATATCGCTTTGATCCCATTTCGTAGCACGCGCCCCTATGAAATCGCAACATTGGCCGACTATCCCCAGTTAGACAGTGCCTTTCCCAACGTCTTTGTCTCCGGTTGGCAGGGTAGCAACATCCATCAGCAGCCTTTGCAGCATCGTCTCACTGGAGGGCAGCTACTACCGCGACAGTACGGGCTCATCCATGCCCAAACTCCATTGGCTCGCGGCTATCGTTTGTTTTATACAACAACAACAGAACGAGGCATGAGCGGCGGTCCGATCCTAAACACAGACGGTCAGGTGATCGGCATCCACGGTCGTTCTGAAGGAGAAGAGATTTCGTCTGATACAGGCTTAACACGTCTGCACTGGGGGTTTAGCAGTGGTTTGCCGCTGCCCGATAATCTCACCTCCCAGGTCCGTTTTCCAGTTGAATGGGATTATCAGACGCAGCCGCCACCAACCCCCAGTACGAGTGATATTGCTTCTTACAACAGTCTGTTAGTTGCTTCCCAGGAACGACCTCAAAACGCCGTCGACTGGATCAACTTAGGTAATCAGCTGTACCGCCAAGAAAAGTTTGAACAAGCTTTATCAGCCTTTGAAACAGCCCTCAAACAAGACGCCGATCTGTATCCAGCCTGGTATGGCAAAGGTCAGGTCT
Source organism: Leptolyngbya cf. ectocarpi LEGE 11479 (assembly GCF_015207065.1). Classification (GTDB taxonomy): domain Bacteria; phylum Cyanobacteriota; class Cyanobacteriia; order Phormidesmidales; family Phormidesmidaceae; genus Leptothoe; species Leptothoe ectocarpi. The sequence goes on from NZ_JADEXP010000400.1 coordinate 1,659, forward strand.
TAACTGCCTTAGGAGATTATCCTAAGGCTCTCAGCGCCTACAATCAGGCCCTGGAGTTAGAACCTGACTTTGTGCAAGCCCTGCGGGATCGGGCTTTGGTCTGGATTTTAGCCGGTCACCCTCAGCAAGCCGTTGCCGATCTGGATGCGGTTGTGCAGGCCATGCCTCAGGACTATGTCGCCTGGTACTTGCGCGGCAATCTTTTTTGGAAGTATCAAGGTTGGGATGAAGCGGCGCTGGGGTCCTACGATCGTGCCCTCAGCATTATGTCTAACTTTGCTGAGGTCTGGATTGAGCGGGGCCGGGTTTTGGACAAACTGGGTCGGGGGCAAGATGCGATCGCATCCCTGCAAACAGCCACTCGTCTCGAACCCGATTTGATTGAAGGCTGGTATTGGCTGGCGGCTATTCTATACGCTCAACAACAGTCTACAGCTGCCCTAGACTCCATTGAAAAAGTTCTGGCTGTCGCCCCCAACGACCTGAGATATCTGCTGCTAGAAGCTCAAATATTGATCCAACTACGGCAACCTACCGTTGCCCGACAGCGGCTGCTATCTATTCTCGAGTTAGCCTCGGCTGAGAGTCCGGAGGCCAACACAGCCCACCATCTTCTCCAGCAGCTTTAACCAAAGGGGCCGAGGTCCTGTAACCAACTGGAGAAATTGATTCCTCGATCCTAAACCGAATGAACTTGGCCGTAATCGATCTGGGTCAGCCAGCTGGTATAGCTGGAATTTTTACCTTGCATAATCTCGCGCAAACACTGCTGCAGCTGTTGCGTCACCGGTCGTTGTTCTGGCAGCGTATAATTCTCAACACTAGCAACAGGAACAATCTGCGCCGCTGTGCCGCAAAGAAAAATCTCGTCGGCAATCATTAACTCTGATTTATCCACCGGACGCTCAACGGTGGGAATGCCCAAATCTCTCGCCACGGTCAGCAGGCTATCGCGAGTGATACCTTCGAGAATATCTTGCTCGATACTGGGGGTAATCAGCTGTCCCTGGCGCACAATGAACAGGTTCATGGCAGATGCCTCACTGATTTTTCCGTGGCTGTTGAGCAAAATAGCCTCATCAAAACCTGACTCAATCGCTTCGGTTTTAGCCAGAGCAGAGGCAATATAGGCAGCGGTGGTTTTCGCCCGGAGCGGCTGGCTTAAGTCACGTTGACGAGACCAGGAGCTAATGCGACAGCGCACCGTTTTTTTCTTTAGGTAGTCCCCCATGGGAATACCGTAAATGATCAGGTCTTTCTCGATATCGTGAAGACGAGGAGCAACCCCAAGCCCCGCCGTGTAAATCAATGGGCGAATGTAAAAGGGCTCCGTAGGACGATTACGACAAACAAACTCGATCAGAGTGGTCTTCAGGTCAGCAGGATCTATGGCATAGCCAAGATATTTAGCGCTGTTGCATAGGCGCTGACAGTGGGCGTCCAAGCGAAAAATGAGGATTTGATTGGGGACCGAGGGATTTGGCAGCGCGCGGATACCGCCCAGAACGCCGGTACCGTAGTGCAGGGCATGGGTGGCAATGGAGATATTGGCGTCCTTGAAAGGAAGAAAACGGCCCTGGAGATAGGCCTGGGATAGGAAAGTCGCCGCCTGCTCTTGGGAGTTTGGGGCATTTTTAAGTGTTGTAGTAGTCATCTGAACGTAGGGGATTGATATCAGTTCAACCATAGGCTTACAATAACACCACTGAGCAGTGGTGACATAATTAGTAATATGGATTAGTCCTATGGCAGCAAACGAGTCTCAACCAGACGGAACGGCGCTTACACGCCTGACAGCGCTGGGGCTAACGCGCTATGAAGCAGCGGTGTATTTGGCCCTGTTGGAGCGACAAGATTTTACGCCGCCGCAGTTGGCGACCTGTGCCCAGGTGCCTCGGCAGCGCATTTATGATGTGCTGGCGTCTTTGTGCGATCGCGGTCTCGCCCTAGAACGACGCTCGGGAAAACAGCGATTATTTCAGGCAGTGGCGCCTAAAGCTGGGCTCACAGGTCTTTTGCAAACAAAACAGCAGCAGTATGAGCGGGAAATCGAGCAGCAACGCCAGCAAACCGAGCAGATAGTGGCCGCGTTGGGGCCGTTGTATGAGGCGGGTCATCGCAATCAAGATCCGCTGGCCTACGTGGAGGTGCTCTCTGACCCGGCACGCATTGCCGAGCGCGGAGAACTACTAGCGCGGGGAGCCCAGGAGAGCATTTGTGCCTTTTTTACGTCGCCATCCCTGTTGAGCTATGAGGTTGGGCTCAAACTGGTACGTCCTGCATTAGAGCGGGGGCTATCCTATAGAACCATCTATGAACGCAACGCCTGGCAAGATCCGAGCAGTCAAGAGTTTATTCGTCAGTGCCAGACATGGGGACAAGAAATTCGATTTGTTGACGCCGTTCCGTTTAAGCTGCAGCTATTCGATGGGCGGAGTGTCTTGTTGTCATTACAAGATCCGCTGGTGAGTACACCCAGCTTTACCGCGTTGAGCATTACCCATCCTGGCCTGGCGATGACTCTCAAAATTGCGTTTGAATCACTCTGGCTTAAAGGTACAACGGAAGCACCGTCTTCTATTTAGTCAGCAGATTTGCACGTACACTGCAGCCCTTTAGCTCTATCAACGCACAGTCATAAATTCACACCTCAAAAAATATGACGTTTCAAAGTCTCATTTCTCTATTTTTTACCATGGTTGTGCTAGCCGCACTGCCCAGCACAAGCGTACTTACCGTCATCGCCCGCTCGCTTTCCGCTGGATTTTGGCATGGCGGCGTCACGGCTTTAGGGATTGTGATGGGCGATATTGTGTTTATCTTGTTTGCGGTCTATGGTCTGGCTGTTCTCGCAACCACGCTAGTCAGCGTATTTGTTGTGATTAAATGTGTGGGCAGCGCTTACCTGATCGCACTGGGGGTGACGCTATGGCGGGCAAACGCAACAGCGATAAAGATTAACGGTGTGGAAAAGCCCTCTTGGATTTCAAGCTTTTTGACGGGTCTGCTGATCACGCTTGGAGATCAAAAAGCAGTATTGTTTTACATCGGCTTTTTACCTGCCTTTGTCGATCTTGCGAATCTCACAGTGACAGATACAAGCCTGATTATTGTAATTACCATAGGTGCAGTGGGAGGTGTAAAGCTAGCGTATGCCTATATGGCAGGACAAGCCCAGAGACTTTTGCAAAATCCCAAGGTGCATACACTGATCAATCGAGCCGCAGGAACTGCCATGATTTTGACGGGCTTGTATTTGGCGGGAACCGTGGTCAGTACAGCCTTTTTCAGGTCATAGAGAACGTAATGGATATCCACCAATATCCTAACAACTGAGTTGGGCTCCCGATATTAGCTCCTACTAATGTCGCCAGGTCACTGTTATGGGTGGTTAGGGGATTGATTTATAAACTCCTGGGGTCCGGTATAGCCAGAAGCGGCAGCCAAGGACTGTAGTGATTGAACGCCAGCGTAGGTTTCGCCATTGACTTCCCAGGTGGGATAGCTCTGCACACCCGCTGCGCGGCAGGCATTGGGCTGTGGATCTATGCCTTCGTCGTCGCATTCTACATAAGTAATATGCTCAAACGCTTGCTTACCAAAGAGAGTTTGCTGCGCGTGGCAGTGGGGACACCACCAGGCACCGTATTTCTTGGCACCAATGGCAGTTAAGTGCTTGGCTAAAGCAATCTCTGCAGCACCGGAGTCGGTCTCTACGACCGGGGGAGGGTTACCCGCTGTAAAGGTATCGGGGTTTTGGGCGTAGGCATATAAACCTGTGGTGGCGATGGTAGCAACCAGGGCCACCGAGATACCCGGTAACAACAGCTGACCGAAACTCTCCCAGCGGTTACCAATGAGGGTCAATACCCACAATCCCACCGAGAGAAACGCTGATAATAAGCAAGGGATACAGGGTTCTTGCAACACACCAAACATGACGTAGAGCAGATAGCCGCTAAAGATGGTCATAGCGGTGCTGCCAATGAACAATCCTAGCCATGTGGGGCCTTCGAGGGATTTATTTTTGGTCGTAATCGGAACAATGGCCAATGCCGCCATGAGCACGTACGCGATCGCACCCAATAAAGGCAGCGACAGCCCCCCTAACTGCACATAGGCACTCTC
>NZ_JADEXP010000401.1 GCF_015207065.1 Leptolyngbya cf. ectocarpi LEGE 11479
CCCCACCCCTTGGGGGGTTATTGTCTGACGACACATCCGGAGCGCCCAGTTCAGGTAAGCCCGCCCGCTCTTTCAAGTTTTCAATTTCAGAATCGAGTGTATTGAGATCCGTCAGGACCTGATGGGCCTGATCCGTTAGCTGGCGATTTTCATCGGCCAGTTGAACGTTACTTTGAAATAAGGAAAAAATAACAGCTCCAAGCCAACCAAGAGGCACACCCAGCAGGACAAACGCAGCGATCATCCCAGCAAGTGGAGTAAACGTAATGGTGACAGGGGTCTGTCCAGAACGGGTCACTAAAACGGTGTAATTTTTCAGCAATCGCCGACGCATAGGCACTGAATTTAAGCGTTTTATCTGAGTAACATCCGCTAAGTTGCAAATGGCTCAAAAACGCTGTCCGAATCTGTACATAAACCAGCCTGATTATACGGGGATCACCTCGATAAAATAAGAAATAATTTGAAGAAACGTATGAAATACGGCGAAATTATAAGAAAAACTTAATAATTGTTTTTACGGATATCCTCTATTTTGTTCCAGCTAACGAACATTTTTGGTCAGGGTTACTAGCTCAATTCTGTACAATTTTTAATAAGCCGGTCTCTAAGACTCTAGTATTTCTAAATATTGAGCCCTTGGCTTCAGGGCATTGGGATTTTTTTACGCTTATATCAGGGGACTGCTATGCCAGGAATAGAGTCAGGAAACATTACTTGGTTAGATGTCAACAGTTGGCAGTTTAACCTGGCAGGACGTCATATATTGGTGGATCCGTGGCTGGTGGGGGATCTGGTATTTGGAGGCTCAAGCTGGCTAATTCGCGGAGTCAGGCCTCAGCCTGTGTCGATTCCTACCCAAGTAGATCTGTTGCTATTATCCCAAGGTCTAGCAGATCATGCCCATCCAGAAACCTTGGATGCTTTAGATAAATCGATTCCAGTGGTGGCTTCGACCGCTGGGGCAAACGTGGCCACAGAAAAAGGGTTTACCGATGTGACGGCCCTTACTCCCGGTCAAGATTATCGTTTGGGGGATGATGTTCTGATTGAAGCGTTGCCTGGGGCTCCCATTGGACCGCTGACCCAGGAGAATGCTTATATTGTCACCGTGCTAAGTACGGGACTACGTATATATTATGAACCCCATGGCTACCCGGCGGCCGATCTCGACCAGCGGCCGCCAGTGGATGTGGCGATTACACCGCTTGTCAGCCTGACACTGCCTGTCTTAGGGCCTGTGATTCGAGGGGGCGAGGGGGCCTTAGAGCTAACCCAAAAGACCAAACCTCAGTGGCTGCTACCCACTGCCGATGGCGGGGATGTTACCTATGAGGGGCTGGTGGCTAAGTTTTTGAAGGCAAGTGGAGGGGTGGAGGCGGTGCGATCGCAGCTCGCCGCTGCCCACATTCCTACAGAAATCAAAGCCTTGCGTCCCATGGAGACCTTAACCCTCGACCTCAAGCCTCAGTCGGTCGCTGTTTGAAGAACTGTTGGAAGCTATGGCTGTACCCATTGTCAAATTCAAAAAACTTGCTCCCACTGCCGTTCTTCCCAGATACGCCCACCCCGGTGATGCCGGGGCCGATTTAGTTGCCACTGAGTCTTACACCCTAGAGCCGCTACAGCGCATGGCCATTCCCACCGGTTTGGCAGCAGAAATTCCCCCAGGCTATGAAATGCAGGTACGGCCCAAGAGTAGTTTGGCTCTCCATCACGGCATCACGTTGCTGAATACACCGGGGACGGTGGATGCCGGCTATCGAGGAGAAATTAAGGTGATTTTGATCAACCTGGGGCAGGTTGCCTTTGACATCAGCCCAGGTCAGCGGATTGCACAGATTGTGATTGCCCCTGTCATTCAAGCCGAATTTGTAGAAATAGAAAGATTGAGCGAGTCCCAACGGGGTGAGGGTGGATTTGGCTCAACAGGAAAGATGTATTGACTCAAAACGGATTAGAGGCAGAAGTGACCCCATGGAGTAACTCGGCTAAGATTCCTTGAATACTTTTGTGGGAATATGCGGCATCTGGAGAGGCTTCTGTACCAGGTTTCTGAAAATAAGGGCGTTCTCCATTCATCTGTCCACACTCCACGGCTACCTGACGAGCAAACTCGTACAGGATTGGGGGGTTCTCCATAATATCGAGCACAATCACTTGCAATGCGGTTAGGGGCTCGTCTAGATATTTGCCAATCCGCCCATCGGTTTTGACCCAGCGTTTGAGACATGGCTGTAGTGCCCCATGAGGATCGACCAGATGTTGGTCAATCGACCCGTTGATGGCTGCTAGAGCACGTAATGGTCGGGGGACCATCGCCTGACTACCCTTTAAAAATGAACCACCCTCACGACCAATGGCTTCACTGAGGTTAAATTTACGCTCTGCTCGGATCTGGCGTTGTAAATCATTGGGAAGTGGATGGTTAAATGGCGACATTTTGCTAGGCTGTTAGTACGTAGTTAAGAATAATTCAAGACCAGAAATGGTACATAATGACGAAGCCAATATGTACATTGGATAAGCTATGGCTGGTGATGATGGCGATCTAAACCCTAGAACGTATATTCCTAATTTGTCACCGTCCACCGAGGTGCACCAGGATCATTTTATTGTGTGTGGTCTGGGAAGTTTGGGCCAGCAGATCATTGTCAATTTGACTAAGTTTAGTTTGGATTCCTTTGAGGTGCAGATCGCTGGCATCGATCGGGAGCCAGTGACGGAGTGGGAACTCGAAGACCTGCCTAGTATGCTCAGTCAGCCACCGATTGTGGGGGACTGTCGCCGAGACCATGTGCTGCAACGAGCAGAGATTGGTCGGTGTCGTGCGGTTTTAATCGTCACCAGCGATGAAAGTATTAATGTACAAACGGCGATTGCAGTGCGACGGTTAAACCCAACTGTTCATATTGTGGTGCGGTCCTCGCGTCGGGGGCTAAATCGTTTGCTCAGTCGTCAGCTGGGGCGGTTTGTGGCGTTGGATGCAACGGAGCTACCGGCCATGACCTTTGCCCTGGCCGGTCTAGAAGATAATACGCTGAGCGTATTTAATATCGATGCGTTTCAGTTTCGGGTGGTAGAACGGCAGATTACAGCTAAGGATCCTCAATATTGTGATATGCCGGTGCATCGGCTCCATCGGCAGAATGTCCGGCTGCTGAATCTAAAGCCCTTTAGTAGTCCTCACCAACCCATTGGCTGGGCGACGACGGCATCGTCGATGTTTCACCGTTGGCAGCCCCACGTGCGGGTGCAGTCGGGAGACCAGGTTGCCTATGTGGAGGTGAAAACTCTGACCCATAGCCAGATCCTGCACATGCCCAAACGCTCTGATCCCTGGTTTAAGCTGCGTCAGGGAATTGCTGATGTACTGGATGGGGCATGGCGACGACGATTGTGGACGTTCTGGCAGAGTGCGGAACAGCAGTCGCTGCGACGGGTGGTTGCGATCGCACTCACCACCGCCATTGTCCTATGGATCACTGGCACCCTGTTGCTTTATCTCAATATTGTTCCTAAGATCAGCTTCACCAAAGCTGTTGTTCTGGGCGCTATCCTCATCCTGGGCGGCTACGGCGATGTCTTTGGTGGGTTTGAATCTAGCGGTGCCCAGGGTTGGGTACTGATTGCCTGTTTGCTAATTGCCACCACCAGTTTGCTGATGGTGATCGGTGTTTTGGGCTTACTGGCCGATCAGCTACTTAGTTCTCGGTTTGAATTTCTCCAGCGTCGCCCCAAAGTTCCCAAAGAAAATCATGTGATTGTTTTAGGGCTGGGGCGAGTGGGTAAACGAGTTACCCGGATCTTGCAAGATCTGCGGCAGCCGCTGGTGGCTATCACCCACCAGGTGGATAATCCGGCTCTACGCAACCAAATTCCTTTATTGGAAGGCCCGATGCTGCAACAGCTACAGGAGGCCAATCTCTCCACTGCCCGCAGTGTCATTGCTGTCACTGACGATCCTGTTCTTAATTTGGAGGTGGCTCTGCTCGCAGCGGAGGCCCTAGAAAGTGAGGACCGGCCCTTTACCCCCGTTATTCGCACCCTCAGTCAGCTGTTTAGCGACAACATTCAATCATTTTTACCCCAGGCCCGTTCGTTTTCGGTCTATGCCCTATCAGCAGAAGCCTTTGCCGGAGCTGCCTTTGGTGAAAACATTTTGGGACTATTTCGGTTAAACCACCAGACCATTTTGATTACGGAATATACCATTGAGTACGGCGATACTCTCGATGGCAAACCTCTGGCAGAAATTGCCTATGGCTATGGTGTTGTTCCGATTTTGTTGCGCCAGAGTCAGCCCAACAGACAGTATCAAGACTACCCCATGCCCTCTGATGACTTGCGAGTTCACCTGCGAGATAAGCTCTATGTGCTTTCCTCCATCAATGGCTTACGTCGCATCGAACGAGGTGAAATGACCGCTCCCCGACAGTGGTTCCTGGAAGTAGATGCGCCCCTCAATCCCACTATGATCTCAGAAGCCAGCGAGGTTCTAGCCAAGCTCTCAAGTGTAAAGTTAGAAGACTGTCGTCGATTGATGGCCAGTTTGCCTAATACTCTGCAGCTGGCCCTCTATGATTATCAGGCCCATCGGCTGATGCAAGAGTTAAAGCACAGTGTTCCCATTCGTTTATCGCCACTGCGTTAGTTCACATCACGACTATCCAGACTCCACAACAGCAACTGCATTCACTTAGGATTTCACACTCTCCTCAGCATAAACGGGTGGATATGCTAGATACCTAGAGGTATTGTGCAGCTATTCAGGTGTTATTTTTTACATTCATAGCGTGGTTGCTAAAAAATGAAACATTTCTGCAGAAACTTACTTTTCCATGGATCTATATATTCGAAAACGATCATCCTTGAGGTAACTAAGGGCTATCTCTAGAGGGATCGTAGTATGTCAGAACTGTTTATAAACAAAATGAAAATAATAGAGTTCTTCTCAAGTTTATATGCCACGAGCTTATCAAGCAGAAGATGAATGATCTAGGGTGGTCCAGTACAGTCTCTGAAACTTAATCAGATATGAGTTCCAATCTCTAGAGACCCTTAACAACAAGAGTTTCTCTACTGGACCATCTATCATTTTGCTACTTTATCTAAAGCTCTGAGAGATTTAAGTTTTTTTAGGACTTTTTAGATCTTTTCTAAAGGAATCTTCTGGCTCAATTTCCCAAATATTCTCTAGCTGCCTTGATAGATATAGCCACTCAAATTCACTATCACTTAGCCAGTTGTAGAACCCATCTGGCGCTGGGGGATTAACATACCCATTTTCCGACGGAGCCAATAGATGAGGAGGGCCGATCTCTTTTTCGGTCAGGATAGCATTGAGCATATCTAGTTCAATGTGGCCTAGATCAGCCGAGGAAAACATCATCGGGTAAGCGGTAGCTATGGTGAATTTAGGATTAAATCGGGGCTTCATGACTGCACACTGTTGATGGACTGCAACAGACCTAGTGTTGCAGTCATCTTTGACAATAACGGTTCTGAAAAGTTCAAATTTATCCAGTTTTTATAACAAGTTTATTCAGTTTTATCGCAGTTTTATCAACGTGTGATTTGTATTGGTTTGATCAGTGATTTGAATCACTCATGTCCGTAATATCAATACTCCGGACAGAATTAGGAGACTAGAACCCCGTAGTCACAAAGACTTGGAAAGTTGGGATGTGATTTAATCAAAGTCTCGTCTAAGTCTAAGTTTCGAATAAACCTGTCAATCAGATGCTGATTGAGTTTGCGACGTTTGTAGGAGGCCATGGAAAAGA
>NZ_JADEXP010000402.1 GCF_015207065.1 Leptolyngbya cf. ectocarpi LEGE 11479
GGAACAACAGCAAACCGGACCACCCAACAAAGACAAATCTATCGCGCTTGAGCCAGTCATCGACAACGTCGAAGACGCCCCGATTGGCTCCAGCACGGCCCATTGCTATGGTCATCTCAAATCCTCTTAATATGGCATCAAGTCCCTATAAATAAAGGGCTGGGGAGATATAATCAACCCTTTAAGGACGTGGGGATGTCACAAGCATCCACATCAAAATGGTCGTAACTACCATCAGATTCGGATTCTGGCTTGTACTTTATGATAAATAGACTTTCGTTTTTTTACAATCTGTCACGTACTTCTCAGGTTAAAGAAAACGCTCAAAACTCAAACCCTGATTAACTTTCAAGCATTTACGCAAAAAATTCTGTAAAGAATTAGATCTAATTGTGTGGTTAGTTACCCTTATTTGCAGGGCTGTATCCTCATCTCAACCAGGGCTAAACCTTTTGAAAAAAGAAAAGAGACCATAAATGCATCGTATTTTATAGTTTTTGCCTGATGATTTTCGTTAGGGTACAGAGTGAATCACAGACCAACGCTGACCACACCCATGTGATCGATGGTAGCTATCTAGCCAGCATCCTCATATATCAGAACACTTCGCTCAGAATGATACGCTAGATAGACAAGTAGTTTTCAGATGGATGGTTCAGCCACTTTCTGAAGGGTTAGGAGATACTAAAAAGTTCAGCGCATGTACAATTCGAGTGTCATCGGCGGTAGTCTCAGTAGTTCTGGTAGCCGTCTGTTTATATATGAGGTCAAAGGGCTAGGCTCAACAGCCGGGGGCACAGCGCCCGTGCGTCAGAGCGGAAGCACTTTCGTTACAGTTCCCTATGAGCGTATGGCCGAAGAAACTCGGCGAATTATGCGCATGGGAGGTGAAATTGTCAGCATTCGTGCAGCAAACGGCGATTCGCCAGCTGCGCCTGTGGCTCAAACAGCACCTGCAGCAAAGAAACCCATGGCCGAAACGAAAGCTAAAGCAAAGAAACCCGGTGCTAATGTACCGGTTAACATTTACAAGCCTAAGACTCCCTATTTGGGCGCATGTTTATCCAATGAACCTTTGGTTGACGAAGGTGGTATAGGTATTGTTCAGCACATCAAGTTTGATTTGTCTGAAGGAGACCTTAAATATGTAGAGGGTCAGAGTATTGGCATTATCCCTGAAGGAACTGACGATAAAGGAAAACCCCACAAACTTCGTTTGTACTCCATTGCATCGACTCGTCATGGTGATGATGTAGACGATAAAACGGTTTCCCTCTGTGTTCGTCAGCTTACTTATAAGCATCCTGAGAGTGGCGAAACCATCAACGGTGTTTGCTCTACCTATCTCTGTGACCTAGAGCCTGGGACTAAGGTGAAGATTACTGGTCCTGTGGGTAAAGAGATGCTACTGCCTGATGATCCCGATGCAAAGGTGATCATGATGGGTACCGGTACCGGTATTGCTCCTTTCCGTGCATATCTATGGCGTATGTTCAAAGACAAAGAGCGCGAGGCTAACCCTGACTACAACAACTTCAAAGGTCTTGCTTGGCTGTTCTTTGGTGTACCTAAGACTCCCAATATTCTGTATAAGGAAGAATTGGAAGAAATGCAGGCCAAGTATCCTGACAACTTCCGACTAACCTATGCCATTAGCCGTGAGCAGCAAAACTCTGAAGGCGGTCGTATGTATATTCAGCATCGCATTGCTGAGCATGCTGATGAGCTTTGGAGTTTGATCCAAGATGAGAAAACTCATGTCTATATCTGTGGTCTACGCGGTATGGAAGGTGGCATTGATGAGGCTTTGACAGCTGCAGCGGCTAAGACCGGTGCAGATTGGACTGAGTACCGTAAGGGTATGAAGAAAGCTCATCGCTGGCATGTTGAGACTTACTAGGTTTTACTGACCTAGCCTGTCGAAATGTCAGATGAACAATAGTAAAAGCCAGGTGAATCTGAGGGTTCCCTGGCTTTTACAATGGTCTGTGGTAAATCAAATGGGATAGCACATTGGTTTTTAAGGTTGGATTATTAGGTCTAGGCACGGTCGGCACAGGCACCGCCAAAATTTTGTTAGACGCCGCTCAGCGTCATCCGTTGCTACAAACCTTAGAAATCCATAGGGTGGGTGTCCGTTCCATGGATAAGCCTCGTGCTGTGGATTTTCCTGAGGATTGTTTGACGACCGATCTCGAAGCCATTGTGACCGATCCTGATATTGACATTGTGGTCGAAGTCATCGGCGGGTTAGAGCCTGCTCGGTCGCTGATTTTAGAGGCGATTGAGGATGGGAAACACGTGGTGACTGCCAACAAAGCTGTGATCTCTCGCTATGGCAATGAGATTGCTGAGGCGGCTAAGAAAGCAGGCGTGTATGTGCTCTATGAAGCAGCCGTGGGCGGGGGGATTCCTGTAATTCAACCCCTGCAGCAGGCCCTCGGTGTAAACCGGATTGAGACGGTGACCGGCATTATTAACGGTACGACCAACTATATTTTGACTCGCATGCAGTCAGAGGGCGGTGACTTTGAACCGATCCTGGCGGATGCACAGGCGTTGGGTTACGCCGAGGCCGACCCGACAGCTGATGTGGATGGTCTCGATGCAGCCGATAAGATTGCAATTTTGGCGTCCATTGCATTTGGAGGCAAAATTCGTCGTGAGGATGTTTTTACTGAGGGTATTCGTCACGTTAGTGCGGTAGATGTCGATTATGCTGAGACCTTAGGCTTTGTGATTAAGCTGCTTGCGATCGCAAAACGTAATCCCCTCACAACAGATAAGCCAGACACCATCCAACTCCGTGTCCATCCCACCCTCGTTCCCTTAGATCATCCACTCGCTAACGTTAACGACGTTAACAATGCGGTTTTAGTCGAAGGCGATCCCATTGGTCAGGTCATGCTCTATGGTCCCGGTGCCGGCGAAGGCCCCACAGCCAGCGCCATTGTCTCGGATATGATGGCCATTGCCGCCACGCTGCACATGGAGTCTCCGGCAGAAGAAAAACTTCCCAATCCGCTGCTGAGTAATGCTTACAGCGACTACAAAACCGTCAGTGCCATGGAGGAGCTAGAAAGTCGCTTTTACCTGAGACTGATGGTGAAGGATCAGCCAGGCGTGATTGGTCATTTAGGAGATATCTTTGGCAAACATAACTTGAGTCTGGAATCGATTGTACAGATCGGACTGCAAGAAAATTTGGCTGAGCTTGTGATTGTGACCCACGAAGTCCAGGAAGGCGCTTTTCAGCAGGCAATTACTGTGTTGAAAGAGTCTGGTGATGTAGACTCGATTGCTAGCGTTTTGCGGGTATTGGGTTAATTTTGAACTCAGACACTCTCTCGATCTCTGGCGAAGCACTTTATCTCTGGAGAAAGCAAGCTCTAGCACGTGCTCGCCATGCAGGGATTGCTGTTTACGAAGTGGATTGGTTTTTACAGGGGGTAAGCCATTTAAGTCAGTCAGAGCTGAGCCTAGGGCTTTATCGTGACCGGAGCGAGGTCCGATTATTCCATGCGCTGGATTGGCTAACCCAGCAGTGGCAGAGGCGTTTGACCGAACGGGTGCCGGTGCAGTACTTGGTGGGGGAAACACCGTGGCGAGATTTGATGCTAACGGTGACGCCCGATGTGCTGATACCTCGGCCTGAAACTGAACTCATCATCGAAATCGTACAGACTTGGGCAGAACAACAGGGTGTACCGTCTAGTTCACAGGTGTGGGCTGATTTGGGTACGGGCAGTGGAGCAATTGCGATCGCGCTAGCCAAAGCATTCCCAGAGGCCCAAATTTTGGCCGTAGATATTAGTACTACAGCCTTAGAAATTGCCCGCCAGAATGCCCATCGTAACAAAGTCAGTAATATTAATTTTTATCAAGGCAATTGGTTTGCCCCTATCAGCAATTGGCAAGGCAAACTATCGGGAGTCATTACTAACCCTCCCTATATCCCCAGTAGAATCGTTTCAAGTTTGGAGCCCGAAGTTACCCAACATGAGCCCCATCAAGCGCTTGATGGAGGAAACGATGGCTTGAATGATATTCGTTATCTAATTGCCCAGGCTCCTAATTTTCTCAAGCCAGGTGGGCTATGGCTAACAGAACATATGGCAGGACAGAGTCAAGAGATTAGAACTTTACTTGCGCGAAACCAGGGTTACCAAACCGTTCAAAAACAACAGGATTTAGCAGGCATTGACCGATTTGTAACGGCCATATTTCAACCCAAATTTTCTTGAAAAAGAGCTGAGGACGCATTTAGAGCAATTTTGTTCCATAGATTTTTTCAATTATTTTTATTGAGAGAAAAAGTATTCCCTTTGCGTGAATAAGTTTTTACTCTGTAGAAGTACGTAGGTGCGTCTACCCTGGAGATGAAAACTTAATGCCCGATCTATTTGGCCTAGATTTCGATGTTTTGAATGAGCCTCTCGTTGCAGGCAGTACATTCAATATTGACTATGAAATCGGAAACTTGGGAACCGCCGTCAATGGTCCGTTTCGAGTTGCTTTTTACCTATCAAAAAACAACATCATTGACCCCAATGCTGGATTCGATGTACTTCTCAGCTCTAGCACTATTACAGGTCTTGGTTCGAACCCTTCCACTGGCACCTTTACCAGAAGTTTGACCCTGCCAGGGGTTAATGACCCATTTTGGCAAACAAATTCAGGCGATGGTACCTATCACATCGGTATGGTCATCGATTCTCTGAATCAAGTTTCAGAATCAAACGAAACCAACAATAGAAATCGCGGTTTCCTTCTAGACTGGGACGACGTTGTTATCAACAACACCCTACGTGCTGACCTCGTTGCCACCTCGGCCAATGTCGTTCTCGAACCTCAAACCGCTGGCAACTCCTTCGACTTTGACTACAACATCAGTAATATCGGCGGCGCAGCCACTGGAAACTACACCGTTTCTTTTTACCTGTCTGGCAACGACTTCATCAGCGGGGCCGATAAGTCGCTGGGCAGCGTCTCCCTCAGAAGCCTTGCGGCTGGGGCCACCACCGGCACCTTAACTACTCGGCTCACCATGCCTGGGGTCAATGATGCCTTCTGGTTAGCCAATGGCGGCAATGGTGACTACACCGTCGGCATGATTATTGACTCTGCCAATACCGTCACCGAATCTAACGAAGGTAATAACCGCAATCAGGGTCAGCTCATTGACTTCGACACTCTTGTCGTCAATGGCACCACCGCCGCTGACCTTGTTGCCACCTCGGCCAATGTCGTCCTCGAACCCCAAACCGCTGGCAACTCCTTCGACTTTGACTACAACATCAGTAATATCGGCGGCGCCGCCACTGGAAACTACACCGTTTCCTTTTACCTGTCTGGTAACGACTTCATCAGCGGGGCCGATAAGTCGCTGGGTAGCGTCTCCCTCAGAAGCCTCGCGGCTGGCGCCACCACCGGCACATTAACCACTCGGCTTACCATGCCTGGGGTCAATGATGCCTTCTGGTTAGCTAACGGTGGCAATGGTGACTACACCGTCGGCATGATTATTGATTCTGCCAACACCGTCACCGAATCTAACGAAGGTAATAACCGCAATCAGGGTCAGCTCATTGACTTCGACACTCTTGTCGTCAATGGCACCACCGCCGCTGACCTTGTTGCCACCTCGGCCAATGTTGTCCTCGAACCCCAAACCGCTGGCAACTCCTTCGACTTTGACTACAACATCAGTAATATCGGCGGCGCCGCCACTGGAAACTACACCGTTTCCTTTTACCTGTCTG
>NZ_JADEXP010000403.1 GCF_015207065.1 Leptolyngbya cf. ectocarpi LEGE 11479
GGCCCTGTCAGGCATTGCCAAAGATCTCACTAAAATGAGTTCTAAAAGTGCCATTCGCCTGGTGATTCCCAAAGAGGCTCAGTCCTCTTTATTCAAGTGGGTGGCGATTCTGACCGGTTCTAAGAATGCCCTCAAGGGAGTGGGCTTTTTCTTAGGGGGGTTGCTGCTGTCAGTGTTTGGCTATCCCAGGGCACTGGCAATGATGGCAGCGGGTTTGTCCTTGGTACTGTTGTCGAGTCGATGGCTACCCTCAGGCATGGGAAAAATCAAGGCAAAAGTGAAATTTCGCCAGCTCTTTTCTAAAAGCTCGGAGATCAACAGTCTCTCTGCTGCCCGCTTTTTTCTTTTTGGAGCGCGAGATGTTTGGTTTGTAGTCGGTCTGCCGGTGTTTCTTTATGGCGGGTTGAACTGGTCGTTTGAGCAGGTGGGTGGCTTTCTGGCGATATGGGTGATTGGCTACGGTATCGTACAGTCGCTGGCACCGACATTGCTGCGACGTTTTGGCTCAGGTCAACCGCCCCAGGCTAGCACCATCCGGTTTTGGACGGGGTTTTTGGTGGCAATTCCAGGTGCGATCGCACTGGCACTCCAGCTAGGTCGCCCCCCAGGGTAAACCATCATTATCGGTCTGATGGTATTTGGCATCGTATTTGCTTTTAATTCAGCTGTGCATTCTTACTTAGTGCTGGCCTACACCGAAGACGATAAGGTATCGCTAAATGTAGGTTTTTACTACATGGCCAATTCAGGTGGACGGCTGGCAGGAACCGTATTATCTGGTCTGGTATTTCAGTTTTATGGTCTGGTGGGCTGTCTTTGGGTATCCACCCTGTTTGTGTTGTTGGCAGAGTTAATCACGTTAAAACTGCCGAATCCCAAGACGTTGAAGACAACCGGTTAGAGTAGGGTATAATTTCCTCTACAAAATTCTGTGACTAGGATTTTTTTGTAAAAGGCTCAGCTCTGAGGAAGAAGAGGCAACGCTGAGTCTAGAGAACATAAAACTTTTGTCTAGATTCCATAACATCTACTAAAAGTCTGCATGATAGCACCCTGAGCAACCATATACGGCTTGTATAGGGATCGTATCTATTTATTGTATCTTTTATCACAAGCCACTTTTATTGAGGCTATCAAATGAGTCTAAGGAAAATTATTGATGACCTGCCTTCAGGTGTACAAGAGAAGCTTGTTGAACAGAAATTCTCTCCAGCTTTTATACGGGCACTAGGATTTAATGACGATGAAATGTTCCCTGGATTCAATACAGGACAGGGAATCGCTGATCATGCAGTAGGTCGCAGTACAAAAGATGGTCGGTTTATTGATGCACCTCACAACCCTTATCTATATATCGAAACTAAGGCACCAAACATAAACTTAACCGAAGGTCATCCGCAGTATATAAAAACGGTAGCCCAATTAAAGCAATACCTTCTAGCCCCTAAGTCGGAATCAGTGCAGTGGGGCATTTTAATCAATACACGGCACGCTCAGCTATTTCGAAAACATGGAAAGATTGTATATCCTGCAACACCGTGTTTAGAATGCACAGATATCGATAGTGTCGTCGAAAAGTTTCGAAAGCGGATTGAATCCCCTACAAGGGCTGTAACTATCGCAATTTATAACAATAAGGGCGGGGTTGGGAAAACCACGACGACTATTAATCTAGCTGCTGCACTGACGCTTTTAGGAAAACGTGTACTCACTATTGATTTTGATCCTAATCAGAAGGATCTCGGAGATGCTTTGGGATTGCCTCCGTCTCAGGGGAAAATGCTCAAAGTGTTAACTGACAAGGAGGCTAATATTCGCGACAGTATCACTTCTTATCGTCATAAATTTCCAAGAGCGAATCGAACAGCTAGTTTTGACATTATTTTGTCTGACGAAGATATGACTTCGGTTGACGAAGTTAAGCTAAGTTACAGATTCAAGGCTAATACCTTGCTAAAAGCCTTGGAACCAGTCAAGACAACTGATTATGATTACATACTGATTGATGTGCCCCCAAATTGGAGGATTTTTTCTCAACGTGCTGTATTCGCTGCAGACGTTGTTTTGATGCCTGTTCGCCACGATAACCTGCATTCACTTGAAAATGCTGGGACGGTAATCACTGATTTATTGCCAAGGATACAAGCTCAACGACGGCAATTAGGCGATGCAGGACCTATAGCTTTGCCTGTTTTCCTCAATGCTTTGCCATCTAAAGTATCTCCCAGTCAGGCTAAGGTTATGCATATGGCTATTGATAGAGTCATTGAAAAGGGGATCGAAACCGGCGTTGATCTAAAGCCTTATTTTTACCCCAGGTGGACGCCAGGTCGTTGCAGTCGTGAGATGAGACGACTGCGGTATATGGCACATATTGCCAACAGCGATTTTCATCATAAACCAGCTGCATTTTGCTTCAAGGTAGCGTTCGAACGATATAAGACATTAGCAAAGGATTATTTTTTATGGGGTTAAGTGATATTGGCAATCTTATGTGCTTGCCATTTGATGAAATTGAGCCGGGTCCAGAAACAGAAGCTCATGAATATCTACTCCAAGAGGCGAGCAATTTATTGCAAACAACCCAGCGGAACTGGCTGCCTCTTATTGTCAAAGAAGTAGGACTAGATCAGTATGAGGTCGTAGCTAATTCATTTGTTTACGAGGCGATCTCAAGAGCCGGACTCAAGGAAGCATGGTGTATTATCGCTGACGACGATGAAAACACTGCTCTGACTTCGTTGGTACTGGCCCATGACAGAGTGCCTAAGGCCAACTTGTCCCAGGCTTCGCGCGAGCAAATCTCAGCAGCTCTTGACTACCTCCTTAATCAACCTAAAACCCCTCTTAAAGGAGTGAACCTGGTAAAAGCCACCAATCGTATTGAGGAAGCTCCCGCAAGGAAGTATTGGAAAACCCTTAAACCAATTACTCAGCTGGGCTGCAATATCGGAGCTGGAGCAAAAGTTCAAGAGCTAGAGAAGATATTCTACTTAGAACCAGAACCTATACCTGAAGTAATTACAGATCCGGCACTACTTAAAACATTTACTGCTGGAGACTTAAAGAAAATGGCTAAAAGACGTGGGATTACAGGATATTCCAAGCTGAAGAAAGCTGAGCTGGTCAATACGCTAGCTGCTTAGTTTAATTTTGGCTGGTGCGATCGCACCCTTAATCAGCAAATTCTTTTTATAAGCCGGTCGTCAAATCGATGACCGGCTTAACCTCTACCAAGGCAGCAGTAATCACCCACAGCTCAAGAATTGCAACTTAGTTCATCGTGGACATTTTGCGCAGAGACAGAAATGGTATCCCTGCTGTAGCGCAAGTGGCTATAAGCCGGTAAATTCATCCATGGGCCGTTACGTAACCTCAGACCCCTATCCCTATCCCTACAATGGCGATTTGCGCCCCGACAATACAGCGCTAATCATCATTGATATGCAAACCGACTTTTGCGGACAGGGAGGCTATGTAGACAAAATGGGCTACGACCTGTCCCTGACCCGCGCCCCAATAAAGCCGCTACAAAACCTATTAGCCATCATGCGGGACCTGGGGTACGTCATTTTGCATACGCGTGAGGGTCACCGCCCCGACCTGTCCGACTTACCCGCAAACAAACAGTGGCGCTCCCGCCAGATTGGTGCCGGTATTGGCGACCCTGGCCCCTGTGGCCGAATTTTAGTAAGAGGCGAGGCAGGTTGGGACATTATTCCTGAGCTAGCGCCTATACCTGGCGAAGTCATAATCGACAAACCCGGTAAAGGAGCCTTTTTTGCCACTGACTTAGATCTGCTGCTGCGCCGTGGCAACATTCAAAACATTATCCTCACAGGTATCACCACCGATGTCTGTGTACACACCACCATGCGGGAAGCCAATGACCGTGGCTATGAGTGCTTAGTCCTCTCAGACTGTACGGGAGCAACCGATTACGGCAACTATCTAGCAGCGCTCAAAATGATAAAAATGCAGGGCGGCGTCTTTGGCGCGGTGGCCACATCATCTGATCTGATTGAGGCAATCAAGGCTTAGATGATGGAAACAGCAGCACTGCCCGTCCTAAACAAAACCCAAGTGCCTCCCCAGTTAGACGTGGTGGAGATGACTAAACAGTTTGGTAGCTTTACCGCCCTTGAGGGAGTGTCCATGACCCTAAAGCCAGGAACCGTACACGCCTTATTGGGAGAAAACGGAGCCGGCAAGAGCACCTTGGTCAAATGTGTTATGGGCTTTCACCATCCCACCTCTGGACAGATACTTATAGACCAGCAGCAACAGTCTATCCATAGTCCCAAAGATGCTCATGCCTATGGCATTGGCATGGTGTATCAGCACTTTACATCGGTGCCCGCCATGACCGTTGCTGAAAATTTGGTGTTGGCCCGCTACGACCAAAAACCAATTATTAATTGGAAAAAAGAATCTGAGCAGCTGCAGGCTTTTATTGACCAGTCTCCTTTTAAGGTTGACTTACATACGCCTGTGGGTCAGCTCGCAGCTGGGGAAAAACAAAAGCTGGAAATTCTCAAACAGCTTTATCTCAAAAGTCGCATCCTAATTTTAGATGAACCTACGTCAGTGCTGACACCGGGAGAAGCTGATGAGGTTTTGGGACTGCTGCGCTCAGAGGTGGTCAAAGGTAACCTCAGTATTCTTCTAATCACCCACAAGTTTCGAGAGGTCCAAGCCTTTGCAGATGAAGTGACCGTACTGCGCAAGGGACAGCTGGCTGGACAGGGAGCGGTTAAAGACCTATCGGTGGAAGCCCTAGCCCAGATGATGTTGGGTAAAGCTCGCGAGACCAAATCGGTTAACAAAGTTGAGGTGAATGGCAACATACCCGTTCTCTCCATTACCGATATTCATGCCAGTCGCGATAATGGTTTACCCGCTGTGGAAGGGGTCAATCTTACGGTACACAAAGGAGAGATTGTTGGTATCGCGGGTGTCTCTGGTAACGGGCAGCGGGAGCTGGTGGAAGTGCTGGCGGGACAGCGGCAGCCAACGACTGGTGCGATCGCGGTTAATGGTGAACCCTACACCGCTACTAGAGCCGAAATGTTTCGCCATCAGGTCTACGCTTTGCCAGAAGAGCCTCTGCGCAATGCCTGTGTGCCCACCATGAGCGTAGCTGAAAATATGGCCCTGCGTACGTTTGACCGTCCGCCCCAGGCTAAATGGAACTGGCTGCTGATCTTAAAGGCCATGCGACAGATGGCCCAGGGCTTAGTGCAAACATTTTCAGTCAAAACACCAACGGTGGAAACCCCGGTGAGTCATCTGTCTGGGGGAAATGTGCAGCGCACCGTGCTGGCTCGAGAGCTATCATCGGAATCGGTGAAACTATTGATTGCAGCAAACCCCTGTTTTGGACTGGATTTTGCCGCTGTTGATTTTATTCACAATGCCATCGTGGATGCTCGCAATCGCGGCGTGGCCGTTTTACTGGTCAGTGAAGATTTGGATGAGCTGCTGGCCTTGGCTGACCGGATTCTTGTCATCAGTGACGGCAAACTTGTCTATGAAAGTGAAATTGCCCACGCTGACCTCAGCCTGATTGGCCAGCGGATGGCTGGACATTAAGGCAAAACGCAGCGGCCATTGTTCAACCTGTTTGCCTAAGGACTACCGTAACGAGTGATAATCACGTAGGGCAGAGTCCAGCAATACGATTTTATCTATAAGTTGCTTTGTTGCTATCGGTCTAGGCATCCCAGTGATGAGTAATATCTCTGCCCAAGGA
>NZ_JADEXP010000404.1 GCF_015207065.1 Leptolyngbya cf. ectocarpi LEGE 11479
GGGGAAGGGGGAAGGGGGAGTTGCGGTGCTCTGTTTTGGGTTAAACTCTGGGTTCGATAGAGAGGTTGTAGCTGCAGAAAGCTGGTTTTTCCTGTTCGATGATGGTGTGAATTAAAGTCTCATCTAGGGGATGGTCTGCGGTCGGTCTGAGGTGAACGTTAAAATGATAGGGAATGTTGCCACTGAGGATAGTGGATTGGCCCATGACGGTGTGTCCGAGCACATGGCCCTGGCTAAAACTCTCGTGGATGCCAATGGATTTTTGCGATTCATCGGGGATATGGTCATCTAGGGGCAGACCGCTCGCCAGATGCAGGTAAAACCGCAGACCGCGACGGGTGCCGCGCCAGCGATAAATCTCCATGGCATAGCGAATTAGGGCTCGCTGTTGGGCCAAACTGAGAGGGCCTTGAAACGACCAGCCAACCCAGTGGGCGAGAAATGGCAGCATCGCCTGGGGTGCGGTCAACGGGTCGAGATAGGCCCACTGCTGGTCGAGAATGTCAACGGTGGGTTCAAAGGCGGTTTCAAAGATTTTGAGCAGCCGACCGACAAAATCAACATTGCGGTAGATGTCGGGGAGAAAGTTGAGATATAGGCTGGGTGGTCTAACTAATAGTTGAAAGGAGCTAATGTGTTCTTGACTGTGCCCGCGAGCGGTGAAGGCTGTGACACTGAGCTGCCCCGTATAATCCAGTTTGAGGGGCAGCTGTTCAGGGGCAACGGTGCGTTCAAAAAAATCGGGTGCGATCGCAAAATAGACCACCGCCTCCATCTGATGACGTCCTGGTAAGACAGACCCCTCCGTCCGCAGCTGCCACCAGCCAGCGGGAATGTCGCCAGTCACAGAAAATTGCAGCTGCAGCGGTTCATCGGAGTGATTTTTAAGCCGGACCACCAGCTCGCTAAATTCACCTGGCTGTAGCCGTAGTTTAGCCTGTAGAGACTGGGGAATGACCGCCTGTCGTGAGAAGACCAGCGCCGACTCGGTGGTCGCTTCTGGCACCTGTAGCGGCATCAGCTCCAGACTCATCAGCTGTCCCGTTTGCACCTTTGACATCGGACTCTCCTAACTGATGAGACTAATAGTGTGTCCTGAGCGCAGCTGGGCATCGGCCCAAGAGCAGACCAGTCCTAAAGGGCCAGGCTTAACCACATTGTCGGGGGCTAGCTGACGCACCCAGCCCGTACTCTGTCGCCGCACCTCGTATAGCATGACGGCCCCCAAATAGCGCACACCGGTTGTGCCCTGCAGCAGGGTAATAATGTCCGATGGATACACGGCGGTGCCAAAGGGCCAACCATGCCCGTTGCGCCCCCCCACCAAAGGATTTAAAAACCGGTAGAGAGCCACCTGCAGCTCATGCAAAATCGCCTGTTGGGCCTCGGGAGAACCATAGGCCGAATCAATCGCCACCTCTGTTTTTACCGTCACACCCACGTAGTCAGGAGACTGTAGCTTTACCTGCACCCCCAGAGGACGTCGCTCATCTAGATACTGGGTTACCTGCTGGGTCAGCTGGGGGGTGAGATCAAAAGCGCCCGGAGAGATCCCCGCCGCCATCTCGATACTGGCCGTGTTGGCCTGGGGGACAAGCATGACAGTCACCACCCCCGGCTGATTGTTCATTTGTTGTGGACAAATGCTGCGGGCCACGGCTCCCTGACTGCCCTCAATGGCCAGGGTCTCAAAGTCTTCCGGTGTTACCGCTCGGTCACGGGTACGCAACAGACGGGGCACCCGCAGCACCGCCTCATCTAAAGATTCGGCATCGGCCCCGTGGTGGGCGGCGCCATGGTTGATCACCGAGGCCACGTAGGGCACCGCTGACTTAATTACCCGCAGGGTGTGGGGCTGCACATTGCCTTGCTGGCCGCCCCCCGTACGGTAGGCTTGCATGGTGAGAATGGCCCCCCTGGGAGGTACCGCTCCATACTGTCGCTCTAGCAGCTGGGGCGCGGTGGTGAGGACGCTGGTGCCGGTGGACTGCTGTTGCGATCGCACCCTTGTCGCCGTTTTTAGCTGTCCCGGTTCTCGAATCAGCGGTCCAAACTGCAACATCCCCGTCAGCGAATCAATCGTATAGTGACAATCCTCTGGGCCAGAGTCAGCAAAATCAGTCACCTCTTGCCAATTTTGTTGACTCCCATTTGGCAAAATCACCGATAAAAACTCCGCTTCACCGCGTGGTAAAACAGGTCGGCTCTGGAGCTGAAAACTTTGCCCCGGTTGACCATCGCTCTCTCCCAACAGCTCGCCCTGAATCAGCGTACACTGGCTAGCATCGATGGTGCCGCCGATAGAACGAGCCGCCACGCTAAGTAATCGAGGCGAACTGCTGTAGGCCGGAATGCCCACCCCAGGATCTATGCATACACAGCGCAGCCAGCGACCTCGATAGCTAGCAAAATCAGTGACTGGCAATTGTTGAGGCAGGTGCAGGACCACCTCACCTCGCTGGATATCACTCGTACTCCCTGTATCATAAAAACTAAACCCCCGAGTCTCGTCATCACTCTCTTGCAACAGCACCGACACCCAGCGCTGACCGTTCCAAGCCTCCCATTTACGGGGCGGCGCTTCAGGGCGAATCCCCGTTGGTGTAGCCGTTTCTCCCTCAAAATTTAGGGCAATTACATTTCCTTCTAAAGCCTGGTCTGGGTCGAGCACCAGATAAAAGCTGTTGCCAGCCCTAGGAGTGGGGTTAAAAATTGCCTGTTCACTGCCAGACCAATGCCCATCAGCCTGGCGAGCCCAGCGCACAGATAGCCGATCCTGCAACACATTGGGACTATGCTCAGCCGTATCTGCCGTCAGTAAGTGATGAATAAAGGGTAGACCAATAGTCAGGGGGCGATCGGTACTAAAAACAATCGCCTCATCCACCTCAGTCCGCTCTGTCGCCACCTCCACCGCCGCCGGGATTTGGTAGGGCTCCGGCAGGCTAGCCGCCAGATAAAACGTGATCGCTGTGTGGGCCGGGGCCGGAGGCTGCAAGCGAATTCCCAACAACTCTAGAAAGGCTACATAGTTACGGCGCGGCACCTGGTTAAACCGCATCATCATCTGATCGGTGAGCCAGCCAAACAGCTCCACCAGGGTAATCCCCGGATCGCTGGGATTGTGATTAGTCCACTCAGGACAGTAGCGCGGTACCCGCAGCAAACACTCTTCGACCAGGTCCTTAAACTGGCGGTCGTCTAAGTTGGAATTAGGCAGTTTAGGTAGAAAGTCAAAGTCCATAGGGATGACTGCAGGGGGAACTACTCAGGCGATAGCGTCAGATAAAACGGATAAACCAAACTACGCCGATGGTGGCTCTCTCGAATACGATAGTTGACAGTAATGTTGAGACTGGCCGTGTCTGGCATGGGAACAGCTGTCACAGCTTCGACAACTACCCGAGGTTCCCATTTGTGAATAGCTTCACGGGCATAAATCTGGGCTAAAAGTAGGGTGTCATCACTCAGGGGTGCAAAGACCAGCTCGTGGAGTCGAGACCCAAAATCAGGCCGATAAACCCTCTCTCCCAGTCGGGTACTCAGAATGATAACAATCGATTCTTCCAGATTACGTTCTGTATGACTAAGCTGAATTCCACCCTGCAGGGTTAACCGCATTGGAAATCCCCAACCCTGTCCTAAAACTTCTTGCGTGGTGGCCACTGTGTTGATTACTCAAAACTATTGTCAACTTTTTTTGTTATGTTAGCCAGCCCAGATCCAGAAAACTTCCGTAATTCTAACGATTCACAGGAATAGACTGTTTGCCATAAAAAGGATACACAGATGAAATTTTCTTGATTGAATTTCATTCAATTTATTAGGGAGTACCTTTCAGCTATGGCTAGAGAACAGGTTGTTAAACTTTACCGTGAAGCTCAAACAAATACGAATTTACGCAACACGTTGAGTGCTGCCCCTAGCCCAGAATCTTTTGTGGCCATGGCTAACCAAAGAGGATTCTCCTTCACCATTAAAGAATGGCAGGAAATGACTAAGTTCTCCGTAGAAGAATTAGACTGTGAGGTTTCTGAAATTCCTGGAATTTAATAGACTATTCGATTCGAGAGTAACCCGATCACTGATCTTTTTAGATTTTTGTCGCAGCGCGCAAAAATCTAAACCACCTGACCGATTGCCCCTCATGCTCCTATGAATATCATTTATATATTTCCGTAGGGTTTTAGGGCGGTGGTCCGCCCTAACCAGAGGGTGTGGGGAACTCGGCGGGACCCCATGCAGCTGATTTTGCCACTAGTTCAACTACTCAATATGCATTGGTTTAATAACGAGGAAATTGTTATTCATAGCGATAGTTCAGGTGAGATTTGAATAACAGTGAGTTGAGAGTACAAGTCATCCCAAAATTGTGACTTCATTTCTTGACAACGCTCTAATTGCACCTATGCTCACTACCATCAGGCATGATTGTGCCGCAGAGATTGGTGCGATGATCAAACTGAATTCCCTCCAGTGTCGCCCGTTGTAGATTGGCCCCCGACAGATCAGCGCCAGAAAAATCGGTAAAACTAAGATCCGCAGCTTGAAAATTAGCACCCCTCAGATTTGTATTAACAAATCTCACCTGACGTAGATTACTCCCACTCAGGTCGGTCCCCCTCAGATCCAGATTACTAAAGTCGGTGCCTGCTAAATCAGCATTGAGCAGCCGAATACCGGTTGCCACCACATCTTGCAGCTGAGAAGTGGCAAACTCGGTGCCTGTAAAGTCAGCACCCTGAAGGTATGCCCCAGAGAGATTTATTCCGTTTAAGGTAGCTCCACGAAAATCAGCGACCAGAAGATTGGCATTATTCAACTGGGCATCGCTCAGGTCTGCCTGGGTCAAATAGGCACCCGTCAGATCGGCGCGGGTTAAATTAGCTCCGGTCAGAGTGGCACTCTCCAGATAGGCCAAAGCCAAATCAGCTCGGTTCAAATTGGCCCTAGAGAGATCGCCTGAGCGGATATCCGCTGCCCGCAGACTACCATTTTGAAACTCAGCTTCGATCAGTTCTGCCCCTTGTAGATCGGCAATAAAGAAACTGGTCTCGTCTAACTGAGCCTGATGTAAAAGACTACCGCTGAGAAATGTGCCCTCAAAGGTGGCCCCTGTTAGAGTAGCTCCGGTCAAATCGGCACCCCGTAGGTCAGCGCCATCTAAGTTCGCACCCTGCAGATCCACGCCCCGTAAATCGTGATCGCCTAATCCGTGGGTAACCAACTCCCACACCAGCCGCCAGCGATCGTCGAGAATAGTGCGCTGGTCCACAGTTGCATTGGCCAGCTGCGCCCCTTCTAGCTGGGCACCAAACAGGTTTACATTGCTCAGGTTGGCATTACGCAGGTCAACCCGGCTCAGATTAGCCTGATAGAGAAAGGCTCCCTTTAAATCGACACCATTGAGATCGGCATCTGCTAGATTGGCTCTTCGCAGATTGGCCTGTTGTAGAAAGAGACCCCGCAAATCGGCACCCCGTAAATCACACCGAGGGCATTGGCGAGTTTCTTGGAGTTTTGTGAGATCTTTGGGTTTATAGGCATAGCTGGGAAAGCTTGTGAATGCCAGGATGAGGGCTGTTAAACCGATAATTGAGCCTGATTCCACCTCAGTTTGTGTGAGGAGATTGAGGTAACGGTCTCCTCCCGTTGAGAGACGAGGCAATTAACAAGTTACGCATCCAATCGTCATGATATCGGAAGCCATTGAGTTGCTCGAACGGAC
>NZ_JADEXP010000405.1 GCF_015207065.1 Leptolyngbya cf. ectocarpi LEGE 11479
TCTCTACGGTTTCCCCCCTGGCTATGGGGCCACTGGCACAGCTGCGTTACTAAATGTACCAAAATCTCTCTTAGCGCTTTTACACGCCTTAAAAACCCAGGGGTATCAGGTGGGAGAACTACCTGAGGATGGAGAGACTCTGGTTGACTGGGTAAAGGCAGCGGATGATGAGAATCAGTGGATGGGCTTCGGTTCCGCTCAGCCCACGGGGGAGAATGATATTCCGCCTGATCTATCGGTTCCGGCTACGGTGAATGTGAGGACTTTGGAAAAGTGGCTGGGGTATCTAAAGACTTCAAAGATTGAAAAACAGTGGCAGTCTCTAACGAAAAGTGGCATTAAAACCGTTGGTGAAGACTTTCATGTGGGAGGGATTCAGTTGGGGAATGTGTGGATTGGAGTACAGCCGCCGCTGGGACTGGCGGGGGATCCCATGCGGCTGATGTTTGAGCGGGATCTGACGCCCCACCCTCAGTACGCGGCGTTTTATACCTGGCTCCAGCAAGACTTTCAAGCAGATGCGGTGGTACACTTTGGCATGCACGGCACGGTGGAATGGCTGCCGGGATCTCCCCTGGGAAATACGGGCTATTCCTGGTCGGATATTTTGTTGGGCAATCTGCCCCACCTATATGTGTATGCTGCCAACAATCCATCGGAGTCGATCTTGGCCAAGCGCCGAGGCTATGGGGTGTTGATATCCCACAATGTCCCCCCCTATGGTCGAGCCGGGCTATACAAAGAACTGATTGCTCTGCGGGAGCTGATCGCTGAGTTTCGCGAAGATCCCCAGGCTAATCGAGTATTGCAGGATGCCATCTTGACCAAAATCACCGACACGGGCCTGGCAGCAGACTGTCCGTTGCCAGAGCTAAAGGCCCAGGGTCTAGAGTTTACCCCAGAAAATGCCAAGTTGTTTAGCAATGCGGTGCTGGATCGGTATTTTGTCACCCTCTATGGGTATCTGCAAGTATTGGAGAACCGTCTGTTTTCCAGCGGTCTTCATGCATTAGGGCAGTCTCCAGACGTCGAAGCCATTAGCAGTTATCTAGCGGCCTACTTTGGTGAGAGACTATCGCCTGATTTGAT
Organism: Leptolyngbya cf. ectocarpi LEGE 11479; assembly: GCF_015207065.1. Classification (GTDB taxonomy): domain Bacteria; phylum Cyanobacteriota; class Cyanobacteriia; order Phormidesmidales; family Phormidesmidaceae; genus Leptothoe; species Leptothoe ectocarpi. The sequence goes on from NZ_JADEXP010000405.1 coordinate 1,090, forward strand.
AGAACAGATTGCGGCAGATACCCTCCCAGAGAATCCACATATTGAAATCTTGGCGAAACGGTATCCCGCCAGTGAGCCATTAACACCTCTGCTGTTAGAAGAAGCCTTGACAATCCGCCAGGGACTCACACAAACAACTGATGAGCTGACCAATTTGTTGCGGGGACTGAACGGGGAGTACATTCCCCCCGCCCCTGGTGGAGACCTACTGCGGGATGGACCGGGAGCATTGCCCACGGGGCGCAATATTCACGCCCTGGATCCCTACCGGATGCCGTCCCCTGCCGCCTATGAACGGGGTCGGGCCATTGGGCGTAAGCTAATTGCCCAAAACTTAGACGACTCGGGGGAATATCCTGAGACCGTAGCGGTGATGCTGTGGGGTCTAGATGCCATTAAAACCAAAGGAGAATCCCTTGGCATTTTGTTAGAGCTGGTGGGTGCGGAACCAGTAAAAGAGGGCACCGGACGGATTGTGCGCTATGGTCTGATGCCGTTAGAACAAATGGATCATCCTCGCATTGATATTCTAGGAAATCTGTCAGGTATCTTTCGCGATAGCTTTGTAAACATTATTGAGCTGTTGGATGATTTGTTTCTGCGAGCGGCAGAAGCCGATGAACCACCGGAACAGAATTTTATCCGTAAACACGCGCTAGAGCTAAAAGCCCAAGGGGTGGAGAATGTGTCAGCGCGATTATTTTCGAACCCATCGGGAGACTATGGTTCCCTGGTCAATGACCGGGTGGTGGATTCTAACTGGGAGTCAGGGGATGAACTGGCGGATACATGGCGCGATCGCAACGCCTTTAGCTATGGCCGAGCAGACAAGGGCCAGGCCAGGCCGGAGGTACTCAACACCCTACTCCAAAGCACTGGTCGCATTGTGCAGCAAATCGACTCTGTAGAATATGGTCTTACCGATATCCAGGAGTATTACGCCAATACCGGTGCCCTTAAAAAAGCTGCCGAAAAACGTCAGGGCAAGCGCGTCACCGCCAGCTTTGTGGAAAGCTTTTCCCAGGACACCACCCCCCGCAAACTGGAAGATGTATTACGGATGGAGTATCGCACCAAGCTGCTCAATCCTAAGTGGGCTGAGGCGATGGCTGACCAAGGTTCCGGCGGTGCCTATGAAATCTCTCAACGGATGACGGCCCTAGTTGGCTGGGGAGGCACCACCGGGTTTCAGGATAACTGGGTCTATGACCAGGCCGCTGAAACCTATGCGCTGGACGACACCATGGCTGACCAACTGCGGGCAGCCAATCCAGAAGCGTTTCGCAACATTATCGGGCGGATGATTGAGGCCAATGGTCGGGGGCTGTGGCAAACAGAAGCAGAGACCCTAGAAAAGCTCCAGAGCCTTTATGACAGGGCTGACGAAACCTTAGAAGGGGTTGCCCCCTAGAGAGTCCAGGCCAAAAATCCCGCCACCTGACTGGCCAGGGTGGTGGGATCAAACGGTTTGGTGATCACACCGGATGCACCTGCTTCGTACAAACGACGGCGATCTGCCGCCTGGGCCTTGGCCGTTAGAAAAATAATCGGAATATCAGCCGTTGCCTGATGCTTCTGTAGCGCGGCGAGTGTTGCCAGTCCATCCATTCCAGGCATTGCCACATCCAGCAAGATGGCATCGGGGTGAGTGGAGATAGCCACATCTAATCCCTTCTCTCCAGAATTTGCTGTCATCACCTGCCAGTCGGTACTAAGGGTAATCCCGATTTCAGCCACGGTCTGAATATCCGTTTCATCATCGATTAGTAAAATCTGACGGTTGGTCATGGCAGGGCATCTGGCGTAGGTGTTTTCGGCAACGTAAAACAAAATGTGCTCCCCTGACCATGGATGCTTTTCACCCAGATCCGCCCGTTGTGGTGCTGCACAATTTCACGACAGATGGACAGCCCCAGGCCTGTCCCTCCGTTATTACGTGTGTCAGACACATCCACCTGTTGAAAGCGCTCGAAAATTGTCTCTAGTTTATCTTCGGGAATACCTCGCCCATGGTCAATCACCTTAAATAAAACTTGATGGGGCTGGTCTATTGCTTTGATCAGAACGGTTTCTCCTCGAGGTGAAAACTTGATAGCGTTGCTTAGCAGGTTTGTCAGTGTCTGCTCCACGTGGTCAGGGTCAGCATAAATATGGGTATCGATTGGCATGACTTGCAAGGTTACCCCTTGGGTTTGGGCCATGGACATCATTGCCTGAGCAGCCTGATGTAGTAGATCTGCCACTCGACAGCGGACCCGAATCATTTTGATCCGACCGGACTCGATCCGCTCTAGATCGAGCACATCGTTGATCAATCGAGTCAGCCGTTCAGTGTTACTCAGGGCGATTTCCAGCAGCTCTTGACCCTGGGGGGCAAGCTGGCCCAGCTTGCCTGTGGTCATGAGTTTGAGGGCTCCGTGGATCGAGGTCAGGGGGGTACGCAACTCATGGCTCACCAGCGAGACAAATTCATGTTTGATCTGGTCGGCGGCTTTGCGATCGCTAATATCTTGGATCAGCGCAAAACAGCCCTGTACCTGCCCCGCTTGCATATCTGGTTCATAGCTAATACTGACCCAGCGATAGGGCAGATCGCTATTGGGAAATTCGACCTCAAAGGTGACACTCTGACCCTTGAGGGCCTGCTGTAAATAGGGCTGAATCGTATCGTAAATTTCAGGCCCCAGGGCCTGAACCAGCGGCTGACCTTCTAGGGTTTGGTAAGGCACCCCCAGCCATTCCTCATAGGCTCGATTGTTAAACCGATAGTGCTCATTGGCATCAATGTAGGCAATCAGGATTGGTAGGGCGTTGGTCATCCGTCGCAGCTGTTCTTCGCTGCGACGAATGGCCGCTTCCGCCTGCAGCCGCTCAGTCACATCCTGAAGCATCACGGTATACCAGGGACCATCCGTCGTTTTACTTTTGGAAATAGAGGCCTCGGCGGGAAAGACGTCACCATTTTTGCGGCGACCGCTGACGTTGCCCGGCCGTTCGCCCATGCGTCGTGACAACACAGCGGACTGGCCAAATCTCTCTATATGCTGTCGATGAATGGTACGAAAAGCCTCCGGCAGCAGCAGATCTAGAGGTTGCCCCACGGCCTCAGCGGCGGTGTAGCCAAACATCCGCTCCGCCGTTTGATTATATAGACGGATATGCTGATACCGATCAATACAGATAATGGCCTCTCCCGCCAGGTCAAAAATATTGGCCAGGGTTTGTTGGTTATCCAACAGGGCAATATCGGTTTGATGGCGTTCATTGATGGCATTGACGGTCGCTAACACCGATTGTGAAAAATCACGCTCCTGGGATAGGGACTGTTCCGTTTGCCGTTGGGCGGTAATATCGGTGGCAGCGGCGTAGACTACCTGAGCAGCGCTCACCTGATCGGTGGGTGCGATCGCATGCCAAACCAAATTCCGATAGCCCCCATCGGCACAGCGGCAGCGATTTTCAAACATAACCTTGCCCGTTTGCCCCTGCAGTTTAGTCAGGGCCTGCTGGGTGGCGGCTTGATCCTCTAGATGAACAAACTCCATTAACGGCTGGGCCATCAGCGCTGATGGCGCATAGCCCAACAGATTTAACAAGTTAGGACTGACCCACTTAAAACAACCGGCCAGATCGGTTGTACAAAAGAGACTCGGCGTCAGTGCTAAAAATAATTCCAAGTCTTGCCCAATCAAAGATGAATGCACATGATGATGCTCAGAGCTAACCATAGGCAAGATTTCCCCCCACAGGTATGGCCAAAATTATAGCGAGGGAATTGAATGGGCCTATCCTAACACTAACAATCAAACCCTTCCGTCTTCGGCATCTCCTGACAAAGGGGCAGGCATCTCACCCCACTATTTGACATCAGAGACCAGAGCCTGCCACCACTTTGAATCCATTAAATTCTCTGAGAAAACCCTATTCCCAGTACTAACCCTCAGATTTTCTTCAGATTCTTACCGTAAGGTAGAGGTGTTAGGAGGCCCCGTCCCATGCAATATCTCTATAGCTTCGCCAATGTGAGTCTGAGCCTCAGGGTGATGGACCGCTTATCTCAAATGTGCCAGTTACCGTTAGAGTCCCTAACGGTGATTTATTTAGTTGATCGCTGGGTTATGCATATCAGCCTGAGGCAGGGCTTGAGTGCTGCCTCAGAAAAAGATCTGTTGGCCTTTCTTAAGGAAAATGGCATGCCCCATACTCCCTCTATGGCGTTACGCCACAGTCTTCAGGCCCTGACTCGAGGGCAAACACCAACCCAGGTGATGAATGAATACCAGGTTGTCGTTGTATCCCATGGGGTGCCCGACCCGACCGAACTGCACGAATTTTGTGCTCGTTTTGTCGAAGGGTTAGGCTACTATCCCCCCAGCCTGGTTTGAGAATGTTCGGATTTCCCTCAATGAGGTGCTTAATGGGGAGGCACTAATTTGAATCTGGAGAGGCAGGCCCGGTAGGCAGCCGATGCTGAATCTGATTGAGAATTCGGATCGCCAGCTCAGACGCGGCTACGGATTTGTTGATAAAATCATCTCCCCCAAAACGAAAGGCTCGACCTCGGGTCGTTTCTGCTTCATGAACGGTCAGAAACAAAATCGGCAATGTCCGCCAG
>NZ_JADEXP010000406.1 GCF_015207065.1 Leptolyngbya cf. ectocarpi LEGE 11479
GCATGGGCAGGCAGAGTGAGGGTAAACAAACATCAACAGCGCCGAATTTATTCAACCGATTAACCACCCAAAACAATCATTCAAAACAGAAGAAACATATCTCAACGAATATTTAGAAAAACTTGTTTTCCGATCAGGTTCAGCATCTCCCTTCACATTCGATGCTAGGTTTGGACTTGCTAGTAAAGCACTTCAGAACGTTTGGAGTCAGGCATCGACTATGAATTTCTCTCCATCTGTCCTAATCCCACACTTCAAATTTAATAACCTGCGGGGAGACTTTTTTGGCGGGATCACGGCAGCCGTTGTCGCCTTACCCCTAGCCCTGGCCTTTGGTGTCGCCTCGGGGGTGGGTCCCATTGCCGGTCTTTATGGAGCCATGATCGTTGGCTTTTTTGCCGCTCTATTTGGCGGTACCCCCTCCCAAGTGTCAGGACCGACGGGACCGATGACGGTGGTGATGGCGGCCACCGTGACCGCACTGCTAGCCAAAAACCCAGACACAGGACTGGCCATGGCCTTTACCGTGGTGATGCTGGGCGGTGTGTTTCAGATTCTGATGGGGGTGTTGCGCCTGGGCAAATACATTACCCTGATGCCCTACACCGTTATTTCTGGATTTATGTCAGGGGTGGGGGTGATTATCATTTTGATAGAGGCAGCTCCCCTGCTGGGCTATGAAGCGACCGGCGGCGTAGTGGAGTCAATTCGTCATTATCCCGACGTCATTACCCATATTCATCCGATTGCCGCCGTTATCGGTTTGCTTACCCTGGCCATTGTATTTGCGGCCCCCGCTCGCCTCAACCGGGTTGTGCCTGCACCGTTAATTGCCCTGGTGGCCTGCACCTTAATCTCAATGTGGTTTTTCCCCAATAGTGGCATTCCCCGTATTGGTGATATTCCCTCTGGGCTACCCAGCCTACAGCTGCCCCAGTTTACCTGGATCAATCTCAAAGACATGGTGGGATATAGCATCATGCTGGGGATGCTCGGGGCTCTGGATTCGCTGCTGACATCTCTAGTGGCAGATAGCATTACCCAAACTCAGCACGACTCCGACCGTGAGCTGGTGGGTCAGGGCATTGGTAACTTGATTTCTGGATTGTTTGGCGGGCTGCCGGGAGCGGGTGCCACCATGCGTACTGTGATCAATGTCCGCTCCGGTGGCAGAACCAATCTTTCTGGCATGATCCATGCCATTACCTTAGCGGTGATTGTGCTAGGGGCTGGCGCTCTGACAGAACCAATTCCCCATGCCGTACTGGCAGGTATTTTGATCAAAGTAGGTATCGACATTATCGACTGGGGCTTTTTACGGCGTGCCCACCGGCTATCCACTAAAGGGGCTGGTTTAATGTATCTGGTCATGGGATTAACGGTATTTGTGGACCTGATTACCGCCGTTGCCGTTGGCGTCTTTTTGGCTAACCTCTTGACCATTCAATCCATCACCGATGTTCAAGTCAAAGACATGCGGGCCGTAACCCAGGGAGATAACGAAACCTGGCTAACCGCCGAGGAACGCTCGTTGTTAAAAGCAGCCAAGGGCCGCATTCTAATGTTTCACCTTAGCGGCCCCATGAGTTTTGGTGCCGCCAAATCCATTTCCAGACGGCTGGCCATTGTGGAAAATTATGAAATCCTGCTCCTAGACATGACGGATGTTTCCAGGCTGGGAGTAACAGCTTTATTAGCCATTGAAACCATGATTAAAGATTCCCTGGCTAAACGTCGTGGCGTTTTCTTAGTCGGTGCCAAGGGTCAGGTTCAACACAGGCTACAACGATTGGAAATTTTGGAAAAGCTGCCCCCAACGCACCAGGTTACCGAACGCATCGTTGCCCTGGAACGCTCCATGGAGTTACTCAATAACCACGTCTCTGCAGCTGAGGTCTGAGCATACTAGCGAAACTTGAACTGAGGGGCAGAAGCCCGTATGTCTAACGTTACTACCCTCGATAGAATGCACTGTATGGCTTAGAGCAAGCTTATCTACCCTGAAGCCATCTAAAAAAACTTGAATATGGGTTAAGAGCACGTTGTCAGGAGCAACTTTTATGTCCGTAGCGTATTCTTATAATGCATGGTGCTAATGCACATTGTTCATTTTTCAGACTGGGAACCTATTCAAGAACCAGGATTCTAGCTGATGATAGACCTATGCATTTTCCACATTTTCAGGGTGGCTTTTAGTGTGACTGTTGGTTAGAGAGCCTACGCTGATGTATAGCCCTAAACAGACGTTAATTGATACGTTTATTGTCTACTTACAAGCAACATACCAGACCGTTTTTGGCCACGTTCAGTCCCACTATGTTGACTGTTTGGGCTCCACTGCGCGTCTGGCGTTAGAAACGATTGCCCAGAGTGATGCTCTTTACCATGATTTAGAGCATACGATTTTGGTTGCCTCGGTGGGGCAAGAAATTTTACAGGCTAAGCTTGCCTGCGATGTTACCGAGGACGTGACGTTAGAGGATTGGCTGAACTTTATCACCGCCTTGCTCTGCCATGATATTGGCTATTGCAAGGGTGCCTGCAGTCAGGATGATTGTGAGCTAGGGCAGTATACGACCGGCGTGGATGACGCAGCCTATGTTTTGCTGCCATTTGGAACGACAGATGCCTGTTTGGCCCAATATCATGTGGACCGCAGCCAGCAGTTTGTCCAAGAACAGTTTGGCCATGAACCGCTGATTGATGTGGACCGGGTCCGGCAGATTATTGACCGTACCCGATTTCCAGCCCTTGACCATTGTGTGGTGTCGGATGTTCAAGACTTAGCGAATCTGGGTCGAGCCGCAGATTTGATTGGCCAGTTTAGCGATCGCAACTATCTACAAAAGCTCCCCGCCCTCTTTTATGAATTTGAACAAAACGGCACGAATAAACGCCTGGGCTATCATCAGCTAGCAGATGTGCATACAGGACTGTCAGAATTTTATTGGACCTGTGTGCACGGGTATGTGGAAGATGCCGTCTCCTATCTCAAACACACACCAGCAGGTCAGCAAATCGTGACAGAGCTTTATGCCAATATTTCTAAGCCTGAAGCCAGTAAGGTGCCTCAGGCGAATGTGCCTGAGGCCAGTCTCGTGTAGAAGCAACGTCAATTAACTTTTATTGATCGTATCTAGTAACATCCGTATCCATATCAGCGGAAAGCACCTAAACTAGGGGCTGTTCCTCACCAAGAGACCTATGGCCCGACGCAATGTGAGTAAACCCAACGCTGTACCTGAGGTCGCACCTGTGGCGTCCGACCAAACAGCCCCTGCCGCTGAGGCTGAGGTCGCCGATACGGCTAAAGAATCGGCAGATAAGGCAAATACGAAAGAATCGGCAGATAAGGCAGATACGATCGATACAGATAACCTAGATACCGTATTTAGTGCCCTCAAGACATTGATGACGACGGTGGATAAGCTGCAGAAATCACGTCAGGATGTGGGTGATATTAAACCCTTGATTGTGCGAATGCTGGATGGAGAATTATTATCCGGGGATGAGCTGGAGACACTCAAAACCGGTGTGAGCGGTCTGTCTAAACTGGTGCGCATTTATAGCGACTATCAAACAGCTCTAGAAAAAGCCCAGCCGGCCAGAGAAATATTAGACACTGTGCTCAAGTAGTCCACAGCCCACATTAAAAATCTGAGCATTAGACACCGATAGCATCTCCAATATCGACCGGCATGGGGGCGATTTTTGCTTGAGCTAGCACAGAGACCTGGGAGCCCAGAAACAACGGACTCAGGTGGTGGTGTGACAGAGGCTTCTTATTAAAAACTCATTAACAATTCAGGTAACTCTTGTATAAATCCTTGAGAGTGTATCTTACTTTCAGCTCTCTACAATTTATCTGATGGCTGCATCTCCAAACCGAATTCGACTGCCTGATACCTGTGACCAAGTGGCTCTGTGTGGCGGCCCCTATAGTAATTTTGCCGCCGTTGATGCATTTTTATCAGCCACTGCTGGGATAGCTTATCGCTTTTGTTTGGGAGATATGGGGGGCTTTGGTCCCCAGCCCGATCGCACCCTAGAGTTGCTGCAACAGGCCAATGTCATTTGCTTGCAGGGGAATTACGACCGAGCGGTGGGGCTAGGCCTGCACGATTGCGGCTGTGGTTATTCTGACCCGCGCGATCGCAATTTTGCCCAGATTAGCTATGACTACACCTACGCCCATACCGCCAAAGTCCATCGACAGTGGCTACAGCAGCTGCCAGAACAGCTAATTTTAGAATGGCGAGATTGCAAGATCTTGTTATGTCACGGCAGCCCTGACACAGTCAACGAATTCATTTGGAAAACCGAAACCAACGACGCTCAAATCCAAGACTTTTTGACCCGCTATCAGGTTGACGGTATTTGTGCCACCCATACGGGATTACCCTGGATTGGCAATGTCAAAAGTCCAGAGGGATTTTGGTTCAACGTCGGCGTATTGGGACGTCCTGCCCACGAAGGTAAGTGTCACGTCTATTACGGTCACCTCAACTTTCCCAGCAGTGCCCAGCGGCCCATTCCCGAGCTGCGGCCTTTGACCTATGACGTCGCCTCAGTGACCCAGGCAATGCACTCAGAAGGACTGCCCAAAGAGTTTATAGAATCCTTAGAACAAGGCCTCTGGACCACCTGTTCCGAGATTCTTCCTGCAGCAGAAAGAGCCCCCCAAACTCGAGTTTCTGCTTAATTGTTCTACCTGAAATGAGATAACCCCTAAAATCCATTAATTTATGTTCACCGTAACACTCACGTGGGCTTTGCTGGCTGGCTATGGCCTGTTTATTTATCGCGTTGTTCAAGCAACCACTCCCAACAAAGTTTCCGCATCTGAATTCTTTCAGGGACAATCCCGACAGGGCGAAGGACCTGGCCTGTGGCTGTTGGTCTCAAGCGCGGCTATTTCGTGGATCTTTGCCAAATCTATCGATAATGCGGCCAGCCTCAGCAATGCCTTTGGCATCACGGGGGGAATTGGCTATGCCATCTACTATCTCAGTTTTTTGACCGCTGCTGTTGCCCTCTATTTTATTCGTACTCGCGGCGGTCACCGCTCCATTTCAGAATTTCTCGTCAGCAAATACGGTCAACTCTGTTCGCGATTATTTCTGTTGGCCATTGCTATTCGCCTGCTAAACGAAGTCTGGTCCAACACAAAAGTATTTTCTCTTTACTTTGGGCCTGAAGGCAGTGGCGGCTATTGGTTTGCCGCACTTTTAGTGACTATCTTCACCGTTTATTATAGTCTCTTGGGAGGTCTGCGCAGCAGTCTCTTGACCGATGGTGCCCAGATGCTTTTGGCCGCAGTGCTCCTGGTTGTTATTTTGGCTGTCTTGGGACCTGGTCTGGTGAGTCAGGGGTTGCCCACTGTGGAGCCAGACACTCGCCTCGCTGGTTTAACCTTTTGTGGTTTGGCCTTTGTGCAAATTTTTAGCTATCCCTTCCATGACCCTGTGATGACCGATCGCGCCTTCATTACGTCTCCCAAGGTGATGTTTAAAGGCTTTGCACTGGCGGGGTTGGTTAGCGGCTCCTTTATCTTTTTATTCAGCTTTGTAGGTTTATATGCCCGTACCTTTGGTGTAGAAGGTTCCCCCGTATTGGCTGTACCGGCGCTCATTAGCTTGCCGATGCTGCTGGTGTTTAACGCCATTATGCTCACCAGCGCTGGTTCCACAC
>NZ_JADEXP010000407.1 GCF_015207065.1 Leptolyngbya cf. ectocarpi LEGE 11479
AGAGAAAATTACCGACGATCGAACCTCTATTGCCATTGCCCACCGCTTATCCACCGTCCGTAATGCTCACTGTATTTACGTTATGGACCAGGGGCAGCTGGCCGAATGGGGTACCCATGAGGACTTGTTAGTCCGTGAAGGCCTCTATGCCAACCTATGGCGAGTGCAGATGGGGGAGCGGGTGGCCAGGTAGCACTGAGTACAAATACCATATCCGTATGTGTAGCTAGTCCATAGACTTCAGCAATCATCCTGGAAACTCCGGACATGACTATGACAGTTTGGATAATGGGCTAGCGGGAGCTGCTCTAGCCGCTAACGTCATCAGTAATTTTCCTCGAGTTTTTTCTACCAGCTATGGAACACGAGCCGGCTCAATCTACAGCTGTCCCCAATCCCGGTCCGACTCAGCCTTCAGGCTGGCTGCAAACGGTCTCAGGCGTGGCGGTTTTAACCGTTGGTCTGCAAGGCACAGCCGCTAGTGCCGTAGATGCCCCCGTTATAGAGGCCGGGCCTGATGCTGCTGTGGAAACAGCCGCAGTGGAAATAGCCAATGACGTTGCCTATCCTATTTCATCTCCCATAGAACCCGCTGCTCCCCAGCCCCGGTTTTCTCAATGGCGGCGGCAGGTACAAAAGCTCACGACGCGTGATATCCCATCATCTGCCGTTAGCCAGATTAGCCCCTCGGTGGTCCGCTTAGAAAACCATCGGCGGGAGCTGCATCGCCGTTCCAATGAGGTGGAATCTCAGCTATTGGGGTTACAGCAGCTGCTCTCGATTCAATCCTATGGCACCAGTTTTGCCGATCGGCTGTTGGATGAAAACGACGCCTATCAGACCAAGCTGCAGGCGTTAACAGCGCTAGAGGCAGACATGCATGCAGCCATAGAACAGGCAGATATGGTGGCCCTCAGCCAGCTACAGGCTCGTTTGCAGCGCAGCGATCAAGAGCTACGACAGATCGCCCAGCAACAGCTGCAGCACTATATTCAACAAGTTCAAGACAGCTCCACCATGGGACTGTGGCGAGAACCCATGTATCAGCAATCGTTACGGTGGCTGATGGAACATACCCACGAGCGACATTTGCTCAACGCGCGACAGCAGACGTTGGCGCGCACGTTGGTTGCGATCGCGCCGGACTAGCGCCGCTGAATTTTTTGAAATTCAATTTTAAGGCAGGCATCCATCACCACCTGCCAGCCGTGGTCCATCGCCTTTTGGGCAACGACAGCATCATAGATGCCCAGCTGGGTCCACAGACATTTCACCTCAGACAGGGTGTCTAGTGTCAGCAGTTCATCCAGGATGCCAGGGAGAAATTCACTGCGGCGAAACACATTCACCATGTCGATGGGGTCAGGCACATCAGCCAGACGAGCATAGCAGCGGTGGCCATCAATTTCTGATGCGGCTGGATGGACCGGGTAAACGGTGTATCCCTGCTGACGCATATAGCTAGATACTTGATAGCTAGGGCGTTGGGGTTTGGGGGAGTGACCCACAACAGCGATATACTTCGTTTTGGCCAGAACATGCTCGATGACAGCTGGATTTTGGGTGTTCATGGGGTGAATCGTATGGGGGACTGTACCCAATGCAAATTGTTTCTCACTATCTAACGTTTGATACTGCCGATGCTATTGATATTCTCGATATTACTGAAACAATTCAGCAGCAGATAGACACCGCCAAAATTACCCAGGGTCACGTGGTGGTGTTTTCCTGTCATACCACCACAGCTATTACCGTCAATGAAAATGAAGAACGGTTATTAGTGGATATTAAGACCTATTTACATAAATTGGCCCCATCCCAGGATCGCTATTTGCACAATGATCTGCATTTGAGAGATGTGCCCCCTGACGAACCCATCAATGCCCATTCCCATCTGATGGCCATGACGCTGGGGAACAGTGAAACGGTGCCAATTGTGGCTGGAAAACTGGCGCTGGGCACCTATCAATCGGTAATGCTGGTGGATTTGGATGGCCCCAGACAGGGCAGAAAGGTGTTGATCCAAATTTGTGGTGTGTAGGGACGCTCACACCAGCGGGCATTCTTGCGACAGCGCTATGCTTGAGACACACAAGGCTTTGCCAATAGCTGACATGTACCTTTGAAATTCAGCTGGAACATGAGCGAAAAGTATCTCGATGATTTCAGTTCGTGGACGTCCCAAACCGCCCAATTGCTGCGGGAGCTTCGTTGGCATGAAATTGACATGCCGAAGCTAATTGAAGAGGTTGAAGACTTGGGCAAGAGTGAGCGACGAGGAATTGCTAGCCAGTTGATTCGTCTTGTACTCCATTTGCTTAAGTGGCAGTATCAACCCCAGCGACGATCAGACAGTTGGCTAGACTCCATCACAGATGCCCGCACTCAAATTGAACTGGCAATCGAAGATAGTCCTAGCTTGCAAAATTATCCGGCAGAGCAGCTCGCACGGATCTACCCGCATGCACGTCGCCAGGCAGCCAAACAAACTAATATGGCTCCTTCCATATTTCCAGAAGTGTGTCCATATTCTATAGACTCGATATTGGCGGAAGATTGGCTGCCGGAGAGTTAACAATCTACATTTGGCTGATGGTGAACCGTGCTGTTCAATCTGATGGAGAATTGGTTTCAACGCTTGAAACATCTTTGAGTAACCCTTGGAGCTGCATGTGGCTGAGTAACCAGCTGGTCATGGTGGCTCGTCGGGTCAGACGCGGTACGAGCTGGTCGATGGTGTAGCCCTTAAACCCTAGATAGGTTTTGAGCAGCTGCTTGTTGGGTTTAGGAATCGACCGGGTGAGCTGCATAGTGGCCGGACGGCTCTCGATAAAGTTGGGTGGTTCGGGAAATTTTTCTTGCAGAGGAGCGATGACATTACTGGCATCCCATTGCTTAGTAGTGGCATCGTAGCGATAGCCTAAATGCTGCCATACCAGACGATTGACAATATCGTCCTCAATTTCTTCGTTGAGAATAGCCCAAAGTGTGGCTTCAGTCAGGTCAGGGAGGTCAGTCATGGCGATGGTCAGTACACTCTAGAGCCTTAGGATAGCAAGTGGTTGGTAAGATTGCCTGGCGGGAACAGGTGGACGGTTTTGGAGCATTTAGATCGGCGGCTAGAGGGGTTTGACCGGGCTGGGGTACAGCGGGCGTTGGCGACACTACCTTTGCCAGAGACACCCATGTTTTTACGACGGCTGCGACCTCGGTTTGACCTGCATGTGGTTGACCAGGTGGTATCGACCAATCAAACCCTTTGGGACATGGCTGATGCTAAGGCTGGGACGGTTGCGATCGCACATACCCAAACCGCTGGCAAAGGCCAACGGGGAAAACAGTGGATATCCCCTCCGGGCGGTGTATACCTATCTCTACTGTTAGAACCTGACTGGCCTGCCAACCGGGCTGCCCAACTGACAATGGCCAGTGCCTGGGGCATCGTCAGTCAATTTAGATGTCTGGGAATACCGGCTCAAATCAAATGGCCCAACGATATTGTCGTTAGTGGTCAAAAGCTGGGGGGTATTTTGAGTGAAAGTAGACTGGAGCAGGGAATCATTACCCAGGCTGTAGTTGGCGTGGGCATCAATGTCTATAACCCTGTACCGGTCACTGGCGTCACCTGGAAAAGCCTCATACCGAATAAGCTGGACGATGTAGACAATACCCTAAGTAACGTAGCGGCGGCTGTACTCCTCGGTATTTGCCGAGGCATTTTCTATCGAAACCATACCGACGGCCAAACTTTTACAGATGCTTACCAAAGTCTGCTGAATAACCTGAATATGCCTGTAGTTGTGGAAAAGAAGACCTGGAAAATAGTTGGCGTTACGGAAATGGGACACTTAACCCTGTCTGCTACGTCACAGGATTTAGTGTGGCCAGTTGAACAACTGGTCTATCTCAAATCAGGGGAGTTCTCCCTTGGGTACTCTCAGGCTGACTCAGATATCAAGGACGCTTAGTTTTGTCCTAGCTGTATCAGCGGTCTGATAAATTATGATGGCTTCTTTTTATTGTGTTCTCCTAACTATAAATTTCTTAAGTTCCTTACTCCCTAACTATTAACTAACCCGTCACTCGGACTATTTATTTTCCTATGGCTGATTCCTGCCCTTTATCGTCGGCATCTTCTAATTCCACCGAGCCCGATCGCCATGCTCGTAAGCTTTCTGCCAAGGCGATTGGTGCCCATAAACAATACAGGCAGTTCTGGAAAAAAATTGGCCTGGTTGGTTCCGTTGCCGTTATGGGTGGACAGCCAGTGCTAGCCCAGATAGACGTTCCCACAGACGTGAGCGCTCCTGAGACGGCTGCAGAAGTAGCGCCAGTAGCCCCCGTTGTGGCTACTGCACCTGTGGCACCGCCTGTTGTCGCACCAGAACCGGTAGCGCCTTCGTTTTCAAGTGCGGCCAAACCGGTGGCTCCCCCTGAAGTAGAGACGATTACATCCCAGGTCGAGATTGTTATCCCGGCGGCGACGCCAGACATAGAAGCCGTTGCTCCAACGGTAGAGTCCCCTGAGCCTGATGTAGTGACTCCAGCAGGTATGGAGCATGCTGCTAGCCATCCCGATGATACGGCTGCTCCCGATACGGCTGCTCCCGATACGGCTGCTCCCGATACGGCTGCCGATACGGCTGCCGATACGGCTGCCGATACTGGCGCGGACATGGTGACGCCAGAGGTGGACATTGTCACTCCCAACGATGTTGTTCCCGGTGCGATTCCCACGGTGGAAGATTTAGCGACTGAGTACGGCGGGGTCTTTGTCGATCCGACCGATTATGAAGTGGGGGAAACCCAGAACTCAGACGCTCCGGATGTGGTTATCTCGGAGCGTTCCACCGGGTGTGAATACAAGGTGGATGCTAAAAATCTCGACGGCTGTGGTGAGTCTGATAAACAACCCACGGTAGTGGCAGATGCATCAAAGAAGACAAGGGCCCCTGCAGGCGGCATCAATATTGGTCCTGTCAACATTAGCCGCGCGGGCGTTCGGTTTAGCGGCAGTGTCGCCGCTGTTGCTAGCCGGGAGTACTACAACACGGTGGCTAGACCGCTGGTGGATTTACAAGCCGGTGAATCATTTGTCTTTCCCCTAGCTTCAGCGTCACCGATTACCTCCTTATTTGGCTGGCGTTGGCACCCCATCCACAATGACTATCGGTTTCATAGTGGTACAGATGTCGGGGCTCCTCAAGGGACACCCATTTTAGCGACCCAGTCGGGGCAGGTAACGGTAGCTGACTATCTGGGGGGATACGGTCTGACGGTGATTATGCGCCATGCTGACAATACGTTAGAAAGCCGCTATGCTCACATGTCCCACATTTTGGTACAGCCGGGTGAATGGGTTGATCAAGGCGATGTGATTGGTCTAGTCGGTTCGACCGGAAATTCCACTGGGCCTCACCTGCATTTTGAGCTTCATCAGCTGACAGGTCAGGGATGGGTGGCTATTAGCCCAAATGAAGTGCTCAAGTATGCCCTGGCTAATCTCAACAATCGCGGTGGCGGTAATCCCCTGCAGGCGCTCAACGTCATGCAAAAGGATGAGGCTGCCCCGGCAAAAGCATCCTTACCTAAAGCGATTAAAAGTGAGACGCAGGTGAAAGATGCCCCCCAC
>NZ_JADEXP010000408.1 GCF_015207065.1 Leptolyngbya cf. ectocarpi LEGE 11479
ACCCATCTAAGGTTAATCGATTGACCTTAGTGAACCGCAAAGTTAATCTAAGGTTAGTAGATTAACTTTAGTCTAATGCTGGAGATCGCAAAATCAGATATTCTATCCCGTCTTCAGTTTGATAATCCTTGGTGGGAAGAAGGGGGTGAAGAACAGATCGTCTATGAAAATACACCTCGACGAAAATATTTTGAGACGTTCTCTCAAAATATTCTAGATACAAGCGTACACCGAGCAATCGTTTTGATGGGACCGCGACGGGTTGGTAAGACGGTCATGGTTTATCACAGCATTCGGATGCTCTTAGATTCTGGCATCAGCGCCAAAAACATCCTATATATATCTCTCGAAACTCCCATCTACACCGGACTCTCATTAGAGCGTATGCTCAGCTATTTTCAAGAATTGTTCAATCACAAACGTGATTCAAAGCTATTTATTTTTTTTGATGAGATTCAGTACCTACGTGAGTGGGAAATACATCTTAAATCTCTTGTTGATTCTTTCCCTAATTATCGTTTTGTGGCGACTGGTTCTGCAGCTGCCGCCCTACGATTGAAGAGTACTGAATCGGGAGCTGGCCGATTCAGTGACTATATCCTGCCGCCACTCACCTTTGCTGAGTATTTAATGTTTATCGAAAGAGAAAATGAGTTAATAGAAACCAACCGATATGACTCTGAAAGTTCTGGGTACCGCTCTCAGAAGTATGTGTACCTATCGCGAGATATTGAGGAATTAAACAAAGAGTTTGTCAACTATCTGAATTTTGGTGGATATCCCGAAGCGGTTTTTTCTGAGACAATTCGGAAAGATCCGGGTCAGTATATTAAAAGTGACATCATTGACAAAGTCTTGCTACGAGATTTGCCAAGTCTTTATGGTATCAGTGACATTCAAGAACTTAATAGGCTTTTCACAACCTTGGCATATAACTCGGGTAATGAAGTGAGCTTAGAAGGATTATCAAGATCCTCGGGTGTAGCTAAAAACACTATCAAGCGTTATCTAGAATATCTAGAAGCAGCGTTTTTAATTCGTCGCGTAGAGAGAATCGATCAAAATGCAAAGAGGTTCAAAAGAGCAGTTTGCTTCAAAGTTTATTTAACTAATCCATCAATGCGAGCAGCATTGTTCGGACAACTTGAAATAGACTCTAAGGCGATGGGAGCCATGACCGAAACTGCTATTTTTAGCCAATGGCAACACAGTAAAATGATTGAACTTTACTATGCACGTTGGAAGACGGGAGAAATCGACATCGTCCATTTAGACAAAGTACATCAGGCACCCTCTTGGATTGTCGAAGTTAAGTGGAGCGATCGCCCTCACAATTCACACTCTGAACTTGATAACTGCATAAATTTTGTAAAGAAGAATCCAGGTGTATCTCAGCCAATTTTAATCACCAGTAAGACTATCAGTGATGATGATTTTTTGTATAAGGACATAAGATTCCAATTTGAGCCAGCCAGTTTATATGCCTATATTCTTGGTGCAAATATATTGCAGAGAACTGATGCCAAAGCATTACAACAGCGTATTGGATTACTACCTCCTGAATGAATAGTTTTGCCACCCACCTCCTAGAAGATGGTTACGATATCCGAACTGTGGAAGAGAGGCGGTGCGTTAGTCCAGGCTCTAATCAGCTCAATGATACCGACTGTCCGGTGCTACGTTTTATTATATCTTTGATGCATGAAATCGCAGGCGCACATAATCAGCGACCCAGCCTCTTTCATCAGAATACAATTTCTCTCTCACAGCATTCTCGACTTCACATAAAAAGCTTTGCTCCAGTTTTTTGGGCATGTCAGCAATAATGTAGTTAGTAAATATTTTCAACCACTCTTTTACGCCTGTCTGTAAAGGCGTTGGCCTTGGAATCAACTTAATGCTGTTTATTTGGAATCCATTCTCTTGTAATTTATTTTTATATTCATCCACAGATGGAAAGTACCACGGATTACTGAATGTGCCCATATCCGGATTCCGTTTTACCACATCCTCAACAGCAGATATCAGAGTCTGAATATTGCCTCTACCACCGAATTCGCCAACAAACCTGCCCTGATCGACTAAGCATTTATAGACCCCGTTGAGCAATGCATCCTGATCAGATATCCAGTGAAGAGTAGCATTCGTAAAGACCGCATCGAATCTATTTCGATAAATAATATCAGTCCCGCTCATGAGCACTGCATCCAGCCCTCTGCTTAGAGCTGATTCGATCATGCTTTCGCTCGAATCAATTGCCTTAACCTGAGAACAAAGCTTGCTTATTTTCTCCGTGAGAATGCCATCGCCACAGCCAAGATCAAGAATTGTTTCATTAGGCTTGGGCTCCAATAGAGATAACACAGGTTTTCCCAGCTCTGCTACAAATGAGGCGTTCTCCTGATATTGCTGAGCATTCCAAGTCTGCTTCATCCGTTTCTGTCCTCCTGGCGGAATCTAATAGCTTTGTAATCAACCGCAATATTTTTTGCTTGACGTCGCAAATGGCTTAGCGGTACCTTAGTTCTCACGCCCTTGCGGGCATGACCACAAAGCTCAATATTTGGCACCAGCGGCAGGTGCAGCAAACACCTAACCGCTGATTGACCCCAAGACTGATCCAGGCAGTCCGAGGCTTGGGATACTTTATCCTATTGCTACCCCGGTTTGCATCCATTCTCGGGGTGGCTGAACGTTGAGCTTTGGTTTCTTCCTAAACCGCGTCCCAGCTGAGATTGTAGTTTGCTTGGCTACAAATCTCTAGTTTTAGCTGCGGGCCAGGTTTAATCACACTGATGTTTGGAGACCAAAGCTAATGTTTATCGATAAGACCCAGGGCGCTGTCGCGTCCACCCTTTCCGTTGGCACCGCGCCGCTACCCGATCACCAATACGAAACGGTGCGCCACCTGCTCTTTGGTACCCTTACCGGTGTCCGGCTGACCATTCAAGATCTGCACAGAAAACGCTACGCCGAGCCCAACGACTGGAGTAAGCCCATTTCCACCGGTCGCGCCAATGAGGTCATGGCAATTTTGACCAAACGGGTTGCGATTAAACAATAAGACTCACCCGTTTCTTGGCTTTCTCTTTTCTGGCATATGCCTGGAGTACTCTAGCTCGCAGCTGGCATCTGGCAAGGAGGCGTTAATCTGCCCAGGGTTCAAAACTCCGGGTTCCCGAAGGGTATCCACTGTAAGAGAAACAACAATCGGAGATGTGCTTTTAAGTTTCGCTCCGATTGTGTCAACTATTCTTCAGCTGAAAGCTTCAGACATAAAGTCTCATAGGAGAACTGTCCCTTTAGCTCATATCTTGCACTAAGATTGGTTGTGTGACTGAAGCCCGCGCCGGGTTGAAACGCCAGCGCTAACTGAGGGTTGTCCACTAAAAGGGACAATTTAGCCGGGAGGCGCTAGTGATCGGCCGCGGACCGATTGAAGCATAGTTAACCGTTGTGGAGGCGAACCCTAAAGATACGTCTCCGACGATTGTGTCCCTTCCAGTGGACACCCTTCGGCTAGCCCTGGGTTTCGAACCCAGGGCGGGTTAGCGCTTCACCGATCTGGTTGCAAGACATGAGGTTAGGGGTGACTGGGAAGGAACGGCCAAACCGATTAATGCTGAAGAATCCCCCAACCTCCTTTGAAAATGAGGAAATGTCAAAGCTATCAGGTTATTTTGCAACAGCTCCTATAAGTAGTTTTGCAATCTTCAAAGCTTATGACTGCAGATCAGCAAGTGCTCCACGGGCCATATTGGCGATCGCTTTATCCGTCGCTTTAGGCAGCTGATAATACTTCCCACCCGCAGTCTTAGCCAGCTCCTTACCAAACCCAGTAGACACAAACTTCCGCTCGGTGTCGATAATCAACAGCTGAAAGCCAGTCATGCGAATACGGCCAGCAATATCCAGCAGCTCAGCTTTAATATCAGGCTTCTCATCTTCGTCCATCGGTTCTCCCAACGACCGAGCCAACGGCACATTCCCTCGACCATCAGTAATGGCAATAATCACCACACTGCCAGTATCTCCAGACTGTTGCGCATTAGTACCCACCCGCACCGCCTGGCTTAACCCGTGGGCCAAGGGCGATCCACCACCACAGGGCATAGTCTCTAACCGTCGCCGCGCCGATGTGATCGAACGCGTCGGCGGCAACAATACGTCTGCTTGTTCTCCTCGGAAGGGAATCAACGCCACCTGATCGCGATTTTGATAGGCATCAGTCAAAAGACTCAGCACAGCTCCTTTAGCCGACTGCATCCGGTTTAAGGCCATCGAGCCAGAGGCATCGACAACAAAAATAATCAATGAGCCCGCCTTACGGGCTAATCGCTTCGCACGAATGTCGCCCTGTTCCACAATCACTTTGCGTTCAGGCTGCCGGGCACGACGGGCTTTCTGATAGGGAGCCGCAGCACGTAAGGTAGCATCAACGGCAATGCGACGCACCGGACCCTGGGGCAAAATGGGCTTGATGTAACGGCCTCGATTTTCAGAAATTACCAGGCTTTGCTTACCCGATGTGCCCTGCTTGCTCATGGTCTCGGCAAACAACAGCAGCGACGGATCTAAAACCACACCCTCAGGGTCAAATAAAAACTCTTCTGGGATGCTAGGTGGAGATTCTTCTTGCTCTTCATCCTGGTCCTCATCATCGTCGCTGTCGTCGTCCTCATTTTCTTGGGGGTCTTGATCGTCTTCCTGCTGATTTTCTGGCGGCGGTGGCGGCGGTGGCGGCTGCTCATCCTCCGGCGGCGGCTGATCCTGATTCAATGCACGGGGAATGATCACTAGTTCCACCGCTCGCCGCAGATCGTCGGCATTGATTTCGGTACGGCCTTCAAGGGCCGCGCTGGCCTTAGCCACTCGCACAGCAAATAGCTCTGCCCGGTGACCTTCTACACCGCCGCGAATAGCTTCGGTGACCAAATATTGCACCTGATCCGGGGTAATCACCACGTCCTTGAGCCACTCACGGGCCAGGATAATCTGGGTTTTGAGGTTGTCGATTTCGTCGGTGTACTCGGCTAAAAACCCTGTGGCATCATCGGCGTAGTTGGTGGCTTGTTCAGTGGCGTCTACGCGTTCTTCTAGGGTGAGGGCACGGTCGGCGGAAAGTGCGATCGCAATTCGATCTAACAAATGCTGCCGCAGCACACCTTCTTCAGGGTTATAGGTGGCCACCAGCAAAGGCTTACACGGATGCTGAAAGCTAATGCCCTCCCGCTCAATCTGATTACGCCCTTCGGTCAGCGTCCCTAGCAACAGATTTGAAATCTGATCATCCAGCAGGTTTACCTCATCAACGTAGAGCACACCGCGATGGGCTTCGGCCAAGAGCCCCGGTTGAAAAACCGATTCCCCCGTTTGAATCGACTTGGCCACATCCACCGAACCTAGCAGGCGATCTTCAGTCACCCCTAGCGGAATCTGAATAAACGGAGACGGAATTACCTTTGTCGGTAGTTCATCCAAGTTTGG
Organism: Leptolyngbya cf. ectocarpi LEGE 11479; assembly: GCF_015207065.1. Lineage (GTDB taxonomy): Bacteria > Cyanobacteriota > Cyanobacteriia > Phormidesmidales > Phormidesmidaceae > Leptothoe > Leptothoe ectocarpi. The sequence continues at coordinate 5,488 of NZ_JADEXP010000408.1, forward strand.
CGCATTCTCACGAGCGCCAAAACGATCTAGCGTGGCATCGTCCCACTCGCGTGGATTAGTCGGGTCCGCGTTAGCATAGGAGTAATCAATGATCTCAATGGGAGACAGCAGC
>NZ_JADEXP010000409.1 GCF_015207065.1 Leptolyngbya cf. ectocarpi LEGE 11479
ACTTTTTGGATGATATCGACGAAGTCCGTGAGGCGGATTGGTTTCAGCGCTATCTGGAAGGGGATGCGGTGGAATTTTATGTGGAGGGGAGTGGGACGTATGCGATCGCAAATATCGATCTAATCAGCCACGAAATCTATTTCTCCAAGGCCGACTCCCTGGCCAACCTCGATCCCACCATTTTCCTTTGCTACCAAGAGGAATACCCCGAATCTAGCGATCTGCTGCGGGCCGCTATCGAACCCTACATCGAAAAATTTAACCGTCGCGCTCGGTTACCGATCACGCTAGTGGAATCCCATCGCCTTAGCAACGGTCCTGTACGGCTCAAGAGCAACCTCATGCGCCATATCCGTCGCAGCCTGCTGTTTATTGCCGATGCCACCCCAATTTTAGAAACCAATGGCGATCTGCCCCTGCTAGTGCCCAACCCGGCGGTCTGTGTAGAGCTAGGCTATGCTCTATGCAACAAGCGCCCTGAGCAGCTGATTGTCGCCCAGATGGAGCGGGGCGATCTGCCCGGACAGTTTCCCTTTGACATTGCGGCTCAGCACAAGCTGGAATTTAGCAACAAATCCGGTTTGCAAAAAACACTACCCAAGCTGCTAGACGCCAAGCTGCAACGCTTTAATCTCACCAGTTAGTCAGCTTTTTGCCCATGACAGCCTGCAACGGCTGCTCCCCCAAAGTGTTTAATTAGATTGTCTTGAGCGTCTTTCACAAAACTACGCACCATCAACGGCATCAACCACCCACCCACTGACGTTCTCTGAACATCAAAATACTGGCTCCAAGTGAGGTAGCTAGCTCCTTCACGCTCCTCTACGGTCATGATCGCCAGATGGTTTCTCACAGGTACTCCCTCAAGAATCTGATACGCGATTAGATGAGGGCGATCAAAGTAAACAATGTCTTCAATCTCCGATTGCTCGCCAAACATCATTGTTCGTTGACTGCCCTGAGCTAGCTCACCTGCAGCCATAGACTGGCCATGATCATAGCTCAGACTCTCTAATCCCGGCATCCATTGGGGTAGTGTGTCTGCCTGAGAAATATAGTCAAAGATCTCCTCCGGTGATGCCTCAAGCCGCATCTGTTGGGAGACCCTCAACGGGGCTGCTGTCCACTGTTGTATATCTAGCTGATGGGTGCGATCGCAAGAAACAACCGTCGTGCATCCCGCCAATAACAACAAGCCTGACCACTGCACAACGGCCAGCATCCTCCTAATTCTTTTATGCACCATAGACATTTAGCGAATGAGTTGAGCAGATTTTTGCGGTTCGCCATGTTTCGCCTATGCAGTCATAACGAACATCGCCATCATAGGCGGTCTATTATTGAATTGTGGAGGTCCAAATTTGCGTTTTAATTTTTCAAAAACGTTACAGCCATGAATTGGAATGATTTGCCCGTATTTCTTGCCTTAGCTCGATCGGGGTCGGTCAGATCGGCCGCTGTCAAGCTTGCCGTCAGTCATTCCACCGTGGTTCGTCGCATTGACGCACTAGAAACAGCATTAGGTGTGCGCTTGTTTGAAAGATCGTCCTTAGGCTACAGTCTGACCCAGATGGGTGAAGCCATGCTGGCCCAGGCAGAACAAGTAGAGGATGACATTCATAAACTGCAGCTCAACATTTTGGGGCAAGACGCCAACCTCAGTGGAACAATCCGAGTGACCGTTGCTGATGCGTTGGTTCAGTACTTGCTATTTCCTGATTTGCAACAGTTCAAACTAGCCTATCCCAACATTGATTTAGAGATTACGACATCCTATGACATTGCTGACTTAACCAAGCGCGAAGCCGATGTAGCTATCCGGTTTATGACCAATCCGCCAGACTACCTAGTCGGTCATCGTCTACCCGATCTCAATATTTCCTACTACGCATCCCATGAGTATCTTAAACAGCACGATCTCCATGCCGAACCCCCCACTGCCAGCTGGATTGGCATGGATGAAATCGTCACATTCCCCACGGCTCAATGGTTAAAAGAGAGCCCCTATCCCCACATTCCCGTTCGTTGGAGTTTCCCAATGCTGTTGCAGCAAACAGCCGCACAAACCGGTTTGGGTATGGTCATGCTGCCTTGCTACAGGGGGGATCGAGACCCAGCATTGCGACGGATTCCACCGGGTAAGGTGATTGCTGGTCGGTCAGGATGGGTGCTGACTCTAAACGATTTACGGACCACTGAGCGGGTCAGAGTATTTGTGGCCTTTATTGCTCGGGCCATTTGGCAATATGCCGATTTGCTGGAAGGTCGCTGTCCTAGATAGAAGAGGACCGGTGAGTTCAGGCTAATCCAGCGCAGCGGTCAGGCCATCAATCAGCTGGTCAATCTCATCTTCGATTGTGTAATGGAGAAATGACATGCGCAAAACCCCAGTATCGACCGGGATATGCATTCCCTCTAATGGACGAACACTATAAAAACTTCCCTGACCCACCATCAGTTTCTTTTCGGCCAGCACCGTACAAACCTCATCAATTGATTTTCTTTTGGGTATGACAGCTACTGTTGACGTGCGCAATGTCGGTTTATCCGGTCCAACAATATCAATGTCATCACGCTGCCGCAGCCATTCCAGAAGCTTGGTCAGCAGTTTTCTCTCATGGGTCTGGAACAGTGTTTTAAGCTGTCGTCCTTTTTCTGCTTGGCTAACCGTTTTAGAGAAGTGGTGCTGATAAACGGCATCTAAGTACTCGGCTACACCGGCAGTTGCCGCAATCTGGGCATGGTCTGGACCCGCCGGGAGCATCTTTTTGCGACGGCTGTGGGCATTAAAAGAGTGCCCCTGGTTGGGCAGCTGCTCCATGATCTCTTTTTTAATGGTCATCAGGCCGAGATGCGGTCCCCATGTTTTATAAATAGAAAAGAGATAAATATCTGCCCCTAGCGATCCGATATCTGGCAAACCGTGGGGGGCATGGGCCACACCATCGACAACGACACAGATGTCGGTAGCTGCTTTTGCCTTGGCGACAATGTTTGCCACCGGGTTGGTATGGCCAATAATATTAGAACAGTGGGGAAAGGCCAGCAGCCTGGTTTTCTCGGACAGCATGGTATTCAGGTCATCCGGATTCAACAGACCCGTCTCGGGATCAATGCACCATTCTTTGATCACAATGCCTGTTTTTTCCAGGCGTTGCCAAAATCCGGCATTGGCTTCATGATCTTGATTGCACAGAATGATTTCGTCGCCTTCGTTCCATATCTCGCGAAAGGCATGGGCTAGAACATAGAGGTTCTGGGTGGTGGATGGGCCAAAATGGACTTCATATTCGCTGACATTGAGGTAGGCGGCCAGGCAGCGGTAGGCGTCATCCATGGCTGCACCAGCTTTTTGGGCGGTTGGGTAATTGTAATAGGGCTGAACTTTGGTCTGTCTGTAGAATTTGTTCAAACGGTCAATGACCTGTTGGCATGGGTAGGAGCCACCTGCATTTTCAAAAAAGCCCCAGCCGTTTAATGAGGGTTCTTCAAAGGCAGGAAATTGACTGCGTATAAATTTTGAATCTAACTGTGTCAAAAATCTCTCCTCAGTCTTTATCGAAATCATCGCGTTCAGCCCATTTAATTTAAGCAGCAACTGGACAGTTGATGTTCAAAACTGGGCTCTGATATTACGGAAGAGTCGGCAAAAGCTGCTTTGCAAGTGTTTCGCAAAATTTCACTTACTTGATGTGGCGATAGCGCCCAACAGCGGCAACATTGTCAGTGCTATGCCATCCGACGAAGTCAGGGGCGCTACGGTGCGGTCATGGCCGATGTAGGCTGGGTTGGGTTTAGCGAAGGACAACATTATTGCCGTCACGAAACCCAACATCTCAACCTACCAAGGTTGCTAATCCACCCTCACCCGTTTGGTTAAAATCGCCATCATTTCATTCGGTCGCCCGGTGGGCAGGGGTTTACTCCAGTCGTTGGGTTCGGCGTAGTGGAGCTTATGCAACAGGGCGATGGTGTTGCGGATGGCGATGAGGCTGCCGAGCAGGGTATGGTTGATGGCTTCGTATGGGTACTCGGGTAGGGTACCGTCGGCAGGTGGAACGTTGGACGCGCCTGCGCCCTGGGTGTTGTCTTGAAACATGGGTTCTGGTTCTCCAGTTGGTTACAGGGCCTCGGCCTCTTGGTTTAAGAGGCGTTGAGGCGTAGGAAAGCCAGAACCTAAACTTCAGCCACCCCGCAAGTAGCTTTGCTAATCGAGGTGGCTGAGGCATAATGTGCCCAGCCGCCAGATTGCCCTGCGCTTTCTGGGGGTTAGCCATCGGTACGGTGTTGTCAGCACCTGCCGATGGTGCCAAATTTTAGGTTCTAGTCAGCCGTGAGCATCACGGCATTAATTGAAAGTAAAACAAAATTCTGTCGCCGTCAAGATACAAAGTGTTAACCCGGATTTTTGACATTTCATATTGAAAAAAATTGATGTGTCATGAGCTAGTTAATAGTACTCATCAACAGTATCTGACCCCCCTGACTTATATATATTTTCTCGAAACATACTTATATTCTTTTGGAATATCTCTACATCCTCTTGAGATATATCTACACGGGCCTGATTCTGACGTTGATCAAGCTGAGATTTTATAAATTCTCTCATCTCAACCATATGAGGGTGATTTGGTAGAATATTTGATAATCTATTCAGATCCTCAATAGACTCTTTAAGAATTGAGATTGGAATACCTCGCGTAACTGCTTCTCGATAGAAAAATTTAGCATCATTTAGTCTACTAACAATTAGGTAATAAAGACCTAGGTTACAGGTATTATAATGTTTGCTAGGGTCTTTATCATATTGCTCCTGAGCGAGGTTGATAGCTTGATTAATATCCTTTTTTGCCTGTTTGTTTCTTTTCAGATAGAAATGTGTTAATGCACGATAACAATAAATCCAAGAGTTCTCATGCAGCTGTATTGCGTGATTCCAATCTTCTAATGCTCGCTCATAACTTCCATGGAGAAGCAATATCAAGCCTCGACCTGTAATATATGAAATATTGCCAGGATCAAGTTTGATCAAACAATCAAAATCTTCTATTGATTGTTCGTATCTATCAGGAGTTTGTTGAAGCCAAGCGCGTTGTTGTAGATACCACTTATTATTAGGAGCAAGTACAATGGCATAACTGATATCTGCGAAAGCCTCATCATAGTTTTCTAGTGCTTGATAGGTTGCAGCACGATTAGCAATAGCCCAATCATATTCAGGATCAAGCTCAATGGCACGGTTGAAATCCTTTAATGCTTTGTCATAGCGTTCCATTAATCGATGGGTTCTGCCACGGTTAGCGATGGCACGATCATATTCAGGATCAAGCTCAATGGCATGATTGAAATCCTTTAATGCTTCGTCATAGCGCTCCATTAATCGATAGGTTCTGCCACGGTTAACCAGAGCCCACTTGTAACTAGAATTAAGTTGGATTGCCCGATTGAAGTCTTTTAGAGCATTTTCATACTGGTTTATTAGCCGGTGAACTTCCCCTCTCCAAGCAAAGATAATAGATTCGTTTGTTTGATCAATTTTTGATGATTTTAGGAGGATAGTAAACGTATTGATTGTTACTAGAT
>NZ_JADEXP010000410.1 GCF_015207065.1 Leptolyngbya cf. ectocarpi LEGE 11479
CTCCAGCGCCAACCTCTCCAGCGCCAACCTCTCCAGCGCCAACCTCTACAGCGCCAACCTCGACAGCGCCAACCTCGACAGCGCCAACCTCGACAGCGCCAACCTCTCCAGCGCCAACCTCGACAGCGCCAACCTCTACAGCGCCAACCTCGACAGCGCCAACCTCGACAGCGCCAACCTCTACAGCGCCAACCTCTACAGCGCTGACCTCTCCAGCGCTGACCTCTCCAGCGCTGACCTCGACAGCGCCAACCTCGACAGCGCTATTTTCCTGAGCACTAAGCTAGGTACAGTGCAAAACTTAACTCATCAACAACTGACAGAAGGGATACCACCTCTTATTTGCAATACCACTCTGCCAGCAGAGTTTGAAACCTATCAAGATCGAGACCGAGATCGCTTACCAGCAATCCTCAGAGAGCGATACCCTGACCTGTTTGAGTCGCTAGAAGCAGCAGAAAAATATATTAATGAACAGCATCCACCCACGGTATAGTGCTCATCCTTCAATCCGATTTCTCAAAAATTGCCCCACCCTCAGCTACTTTTCGCCTCAGCCAGCTGAGCCTCTAACGCCAGCCAATCCTCATCCGTAGCCGCTTCCCAGACAGTCAAATCTTCCTCAACATCATCATCAAACGGCTCCACCGCCTCGTCCAGCTTATGACGATGCAGCAAAAACTCCACATAGTCCAACACCTGCTGCTGGGTATCCACAGGCAGCTGATTCAACCGCTCAACGACCGCATCAGTAACAGCAGTGGACTTGGGAACCAGATTGATAGGAAGGCTACTCATAGGTCAAGTTTACTATATCGGTAGATGTGGCCTGCACTAGCGAAACAATCGCCGCTGACAATGCCTTTTGACTAGGACGTAGCAAAGGTATAAAAACGTTCCTCTAGACTATCAGCTAGCCGAAGGTTTGCGCTTCAGCACCATCAAACCAATCGCCATAGCCCCCATCCCCAGGGCAAAACCTGGCTCAGGCACCGATACCGAATTTAACGGATTAAACGGATCCGTCAGCTCATCCTGACCGTCCTCAACCTCGCGGTCAAACCGATCAGCCGCCGCCTCTGCCTGGCGCAGCAGTTCTCGCTGACGGTCGTTGACCAAAACCAGCATGGAAGAATAGGGCGTCACAATTTGCGTCCGTTTGGCCACCGCATGCACCCCGTCCAGATTCTCTAGCTGGGTCATATCCACCGTGCGGCTCTGCTGCAAAATCAGCTGACGCGCTGCCAGAGGCGCAAACTCATCGGTCTGCTCGGCTCCATTGCTAGCCGTAACCGACCACGCATAGCCATCGATCACATTCTGATCCAAACGCTGCAGCACCGCCGTCACCTCGGTAGCCACCCCACCGCCACTCGCTTGGATCGCTTCTAGCAGCGCATCATCATAGGCAGCGGGCAGTTGATTACCCATGTGTACCAGCCACAGAGGTTCTGACAGCAGCGGCAGTTCGGCGGCCTCTTCCGTTAGCTCATAGCTGCCCGCATCAGTCAGCAGTAAAACAGCATCATAAGTTTTAGGCAAATGCTGCTGGGCAAACTGTTGCAGCATCTCCGCTGGCTGCAGACTGCCGTAGGGTATCACCAGGTCAAATGACCCAATATCATCGCTGGGGGCCAGGGCATCTCCGGTGGCTGTGGTCAGGTAAAAGTCAATGTCATTTTGCTGATTGATTTTGTCCAGCTGCAGCCAGGCTTCGGCCTGGCCTCCCTGACCCATGCTGTAGGAGGTGTCCAAAATAGCGGCAATGCGTTTGCCCGTGGGCACAGCCGTCTTAGCCACAGGTATCGCAGTGACCTGGTACCCTTCGGCCAGCTGCGCTTGGTGCGCCTTTGCCTTTGCTTTCTTACGGGCTTTGAGCGAGGGTTCGAACCACTGGTCATCAGTAACTTTGACGGTCTTACCCCGACGCTGGTGGACGGTCTTATCAGTCCAGAAAATATTGCGCTTTTCGGTGAGCTGAGGCAGGGGCCAGACACCGTCCTGCTGCAGTACTTGGTAAGTCATCCACAGATGCAGTTCTCCCGGTTCTTCTAGGGACTCGGCGGCAGGAATGGGAAATACCCGCAGACGATACTGACGCGGGCCAACCTGTTCTAGCAGGGCGGGGTCTTCGGCCCGTTGGGTTTCGGCCCGTTCGATTTCACTTTTGTAAACCTGTTGCGCGGCTCCACGGGGTGAGACGGTAAAGGGAAATCGGGAGCCATCTTGGGTTTCGGCTAGCCAAAGACCGGTAAGGGTGGCGCTCTCGGGCAGTGAGAAGCTGTAGAAAATCTCCTGGTCGTTGATGGTTTTGTTTTCGTACTGTTCGTAGATTTCTACGTCGGCCCAGTCGCCCTGCTCTTTTACAGTGACGGTTTGCTCGGCTAGACGAATAATCTTTTGGTCGAGGTTGAGCACGCCTGCCTGGGTTTCGTCGCGGTTAGCGGTGGCCTGCAGGGCGCTGCGGATGGCGTTGCGTTCTGTCTTTTGGATGGGGGTGTCGAAGAAGCTGGCGTAGAGGGTTTCGGCTTTGTCTGCATCGTTGCGATCGCCTTTATACAAAAACGGTGACAGCAGCCCATTATGGAAATCCTGAAACGCCTGGGCAGTTGACTCAGGCATGGCAAAGACTGCTTTATACATCTCCCGCAGCTGGTTGCTTTCTTCGGCAGTGCCCAGATAGCGATAGCGGGAGAGATAACCATGGACCAGCCCGTTGCGAATAGTGTCTGCCTGCTTCACCATGGCGAGACGGTCAACTGAGCTTTGGGGCTGGGGGCCGTCTAAAAGGCTAAAAGCTTTAGCCTGGGGCTGGTGGATCTGCAAGAGTCCAAACAGCAGACAGCTAGAGCCAACGACAGCGGCGGTGGTGGCCCAGCTATGACCATGCTGTTTGGCAAAGGCGGTGCGGATCCGGTGCCACGAACGCACGTAAAAGTTGACCATAACGTAGGGCAGCGAGGCGAAGACCAACGCCGTCGTGGCCCATAGGGTGGCAAATAAAGTCCCCAGAATGAGCACCTGAGGATGCATCACCACCTCACCCAAATCTCGCAACAGCGATAGCCAGTTGATGCCCAGCAGTCCGGTAATAGTGCCGTAGACCATGACGCACAGGGCAGGCACCGTGTAGAGCAGCAGCAGCGTGCCTGCATATAGCCCAGTGACTAAAATCAGACTGTGGCCAATCATTTGCACCCAGGCCAGCGGACGGCGGTAGGCGGCATAACCTGCCAGGGTTTCGATAGCAAACATGGCGATGGCCGCTAGGACCGTAACCAGGATATGGGCGCTAGCAGGTGTGGTCTCACGAATGAGAAATAACCGCAGCAGACACAGGCCAAAGAGGGGAGCTTCTACGCCGTAAAACAGCCGCATCAGGAGGATGGGGTGTTTACGCAACCATTTACCGCCCACCACGGTGCAGACTAGGGGCACAATCAGTAAACCCAAGATACTGGCGACAAACGCCGGGGGGATCTGGCCAATCAGGGCAGATTCAAGGATGGGCAATCCTGCTGTGGGTAGCAGCCAAAGGTATACGACACCGATAAAGGCAATGTTCCAGATCCAGAAGATGGAGTGGGATAGCCAGTGCAGGGCTGTTTTCATGGATGATGCGAGGAATAACGCTTGCTGTGGAGGTTGCCACAGGCTGGCTAGGGGAATTTTCGGACGAGGTGTGGAAGCTTTATGCCGAGTTTATGTAGGGAAGATTTTTTGCTAGCTTGCTCGTAAAGTCCCCTAGCCCCCAATGGTGGGGGCTTTGAGTTGGTTTTCTCAGTGTTGGGGACAAAATTCTACTGGGAACATACCAGCCGCCTTTCCCGACTAAGGGCATAGGTGTCGGTAAGTTCTGAAAAGGTCGTAGCACACACCCTGAACAGTTACCTGGCCAAAAACCCCCTAGAATCAGGATTTTTGACAAGCAACGTAAGTACTTTAGCAAGTCCTTACTGATGACTATGCCGGATCAAGGCCATGGGCTTATGCGTCCACTGGCTGACCCAATTTTTTGACTTTGCGATATCATCGCTGGCCAAAATCGATAGATGAAATAAACGGCCAAAATAAAACCCCGAGCGCTAGCCCAGGGCTTAAAGGATTAACTTGTCGGTTTTTAGGAACCTTACTCCGCTAGCCTTTTAAGCCGCCTGCTTTTGACGCTTGGCTACAGCCGCTGCACCAGCCAGGGTCAACAGACCTAGCAGCGTAGCGGGCTCGGGCACAGCTTCAGGATCGGATACGCTAACAAGGCCAGCTGCAGTTGTATCGCCAGTGATGGATGCGATCGCACCAGAATCAAACGTATCCACAAACAAAAAGTCCAGGTCAATGGCCGCTTCATCCGAGATATACACACCCTCAGAAGCATCATCACCCGGCACATTAGCCGTACCGTCAACAAAGAAACCAAAATCACCAAAAAAGGTCTCAGCTTCAGCGTTCGAGGAGGTCAACGTAAACGCTTCAACTTCGCTGTTACCACTCCAGGTCCATTCCCAAGTGTCAAACTCATCACCAGAGACAAAACCGTCAGTAGCTGCTGTCTCATCAGCTATAAAAAAGCCGTTGATAGCAGCACCATCAGCAAAAAAACCGGTGTAGTCAATAGTCCACTTAAATCGAGCCGCGTGGGCAGGCGCAGCAAAAGCAGTTACACCCAAAGCTGCAGCCGCAGCCAAAAGAATCTGTTTCATAGCATTATTCTCAGTAAAAAATGAAAGCGATGGACTAAAACTGGGATAAGTCCCCCAACAGTCTCAGGCTCTGACCTCGGCCAGAGCCAGGCCACTGACTAGGAACCGACAATGCCGCCATTTTTCTTAGTAATGACGATGGTGCTATCACGGGGAATCGTTACACCGTCAGTGGGCGCAGGAAAGTTGGTCGCGGTGGGGTTACCATTACCGGGATGCTGAGTATTCGTAAACAGATTTTTCCGGTCGGGAGTAACCGTAACACCGGTAATTTCATCGCCAGCAACACCGGTAAACAGACGACTAATGGCCCCAGTGGCAGGATCAGCGACAAGTAGCTGGTTGTTCAGATCCTTCTTCTGGCCACCATCCGTGCCGATAAACAAGCGACCATCAGGATCTGCCCACAGAGCATCGGGGTCGCTAAAGGTGGTCTCATCACCGTCTTCGTGAGTTTCCTCAGCAATAAACGGAATCGTCCAGGTGAACCTGGTCCCCGTATGGTTGTTGCTGTCCACCATGCGGAGAATATGACCATCGGGGTTAGGAGCCAGCGGGCTAGCAGGTCCTGTCTCTGTCCGACGACTGTTGTTGGTCAAAGCCCAGAAAATAGCACCATCGGGGGCAACGGTAGTCCACTCGGGACGGTCCATGGGTGTAGCACCGAGAATATCAGCGGCAACGCGAGCAAAGACCAGCAGTTCACCCTGGTCCTTAAACTTAGCCTTCAGCTGAGGATTACGAATGGTCAGCTCCAGCCATTCACCCGTGCCGTCTGCCTTGAACTTAGCAACATAGAGCTTACCGTAGTCAAGGGGACTCAACCCACGGGCAAGCATCGAGCGCCAGCTAGTCTGGGAAACAAACTTGTAGC
>NZ_JADEXP010000411.1 GCF_015207065.1 Leptolyngbya cf. ectocarpi LEGE 11479
GAAGATGGGCGAGCTTTAGAAGTGGATATGCCGCCTCGAATGATGACGGGACAACGTATTCGCCTCAAAGGACAGGGGATCAATGGTGGCGATCTGTATCTCAATATAATGGTGGAGCCCCATCGCTTTTTGACCGTGCAAGGGCGAGATGTGGTGTGTCATTTACCAATTACACCTAGCGAAGCTGCTTTGGGTGGACAAGTCACGGTGCCCACCCTTGATGGACCTGTACAAATGACAATCCCAGCGGGGATTCAGCCTGGACGCAAGCTGCGTTTAGCCGGTAAAGGCTATGGCCGTATCGCTGAGGAGCGCGGTGACCAAGTTGTGGCCATAGCTGTGGTTATACCAACCGTCCTCAACGACCAGGAAGTTGAATTGTACGAAAAACTAAGCGCTATGGCATCTTTCCATCCTCGTTCCAATTGGATGTACTAAACCGGGCACCAACTCTAGGCCCCAAAATAAGCTGGAGCCTCACCTGGGGCCCATTTGATATTGCAGCCGATACTGGGGGTTTGTTCCTCAGGCAATGTTTCTCCTGCTAGAACCCGATCAATTGCCTGACGTAGATCCTTGCCAGTGACAGGTTTGTTATTGCCAGGGCGACTATCATCCAGCTGGCCTCGGTAGACTAGCTTGAGGGTGCCATCAAACAGGAAAAAATCGGGAGTGCAAGCGGCGGTATAGGTTTTCGCCACTGTTTGAGTGTCGTCAAAACAATAAGGGAATTTAAATCCCAGGGTTTTTGCCTGTGTTTTCATATGCTCAGGCGCATCCTGAGGGTGGGTTTCCAGACTGTTAGAGCTGATGGCTACGATACCTAAGCCCTGATTGGCGTAGGCTTGTCCGATTTTTGCGAGTTCTTGCTCGACGTGTTTGACAAAGGGGCAATGCACGCAGATAAACATCACCAACAGTGCCTTGCTGTCTGCAAATTTTTCTAGGGTAACGGTGCTACCAGAGGTAACGTCCGTTAATAAAAATGCTGGTGCTGCAGTGCCCAAGGCCAGCATGGTGGACTCAACCATCACCATGATAAATACCTCAATAATCTCAAAGTATGATGTACGCAGAAAGCTCTTCAGCCTCTTTAAGCTAACCGCCAAAAGCCATGGCAGACATCACCAGGGCAGATAGCAGTAAGCCAGGGCTGAGAAGCAAAATTAACGTGAATAGCTCGTGCATTTCCATAGAATATACGCTCCCTCCAGGTTGAGGTGCTGATAGTAATGTGGTGGGTACTTTACCTATGATGGACGACTCGGTCACACTACCTGGGAAATTTTTATCAAAATTACGGGTAAGACTTGACAAAGCGCTATATGGTTTTACCGTTAATCATATTCTTTTGCATTGAGTGGGTAAGCCCATGGGGTTCAAGCAACGTTTTTATCAGTTGGTGGGTGGTAGCTTTGTAGCCTTAACGATAGTTACCTCATCAGCGTTGGCAGAGGAGTTAGATAATTGGTCCTTTGATGCAACGACGAATGAGCTGACATTTTCGTTGTCAGATACTGTGCTGCCGGAGTTTTTTCTGCTGGCAGAGCCCCCGCGTTTGGTTCTAGACATCCCCGATACCCAAATAGGTGCGGTTGAGCCTGAGCAGTTTTATAGCGGTGCGGTGCAAAATATCCGGGTGGCTCAGCACGCTCCCGATCAGGTGAGAGTGGTGATCGAGCTAGCGCCAGATACTGTCCTGTCTCCTGATCAAGCCGATATTCAATTTGATGACAATAATGGTCAACGGCATTGGCGGTTTCGGCCATTACTAGCAGACAGCCCGGTAATAGCTGATGCGCCCACCCCTGTACAACCTCCTATATCAGCCGAGGCTGATGTGAGCCTGTCAGCGGCTAATCTAGAGCTGTCTAAGCCGTCCGCTGAGGCGGTATTGCCCATCGATCCCTATGCCAGTGCATCATCCGAGCAGCAGGTGAGCGTTCCCCCCTTAGAAGATATCCCGGCCAGTGCTGATGTGGCTACTGCGAACTCTGTTACCGAACCCGCAGCTGGTTTGGACCTGCCACCGATGACGGTTCCGGACTTGGAAGTGACTGAGGTGGATGGGGCAGCTGCCGATGAAACAGCTGATCTCACAGCCGCGCAGGAGTCCGTTTTGCCCGACTTAGCCGCGCGGGAGACAGGCGTGAAACCGACTGTGGAAGCGGCCTTGTCGGAAGTACCTCAAGAGGTGTTGCCCGCTGCTGCTGAAGTGGAGCCAGCCCAGGCAGTTGCGGACTCAGTTGATACCGTAACGACAGCGGTTGCTGCCGTGCCTGATGAGGTCGTTGCTGTGCCTGATGAGGCCGTTGCCGAAGAGACTACTCCCGCCTGGCAGACGATTCAACAACCTGCGGCTGACCGTACAATTATGCAGACAGATGCCCCTGCACCGTTAACGTTTGGTCAGCCCCTGCCCAGCCAGTCTCGTTAGCCTAAACTGAGATTTTTTTAGAGTGCGAAGATTTAGCACTTGACTGCTTTTTCGACCGTCGGGTTGATTTTTGAACTGCGATGGGAAGTGTGAAGTGGATCTGAGTTCCCTGGTCTTTGCCCTGGGATGTGGCCCAAATTTTTCCCCCTTGGGCTTCTACGATTTGACGGCAAATGGCTAGCCCCAAACCGGTGCCACCAACGGAGCGACGTAGAGCGCCTTCTTCTTGGTAAAAGCGCTCAAAAACAGTTTCTAGACGTTCTGGTTCAATACCTCGACCGGTATCATTTACGGAAACTTCTAGCAAGGTATTGTCCTTGACGTTCGCATGGATCGAGATCGTGTCTTCGGCTTCTGTAAATTTACAGGCGTTGTCTAGGAGCTTGGTCAAAACCTCAACAATCCATTCCCCATCACCACGGATCAAAGGTAAATTATCGGGGACATCGACTGTGAGCGAGCCATGGGTGTTGGAACGTTGGCTGCTAAGGGCTAGGGCTATACATTCACTCAGGGATAAGGATTCTAAATTCCATTCAATACGACCGCTTTCTAGACGCGATAGTGTGAGAAAGTCCTGGACTAGCCTTTGCATGCGTTCAGAGTCTTCCATGGCGGTTTGCAACATGACTTGTCGCATATCCATGGGCATGTCGGGCTCGGTGAAAATACTCTCCAGACACACTCGAATGGTAGATAGTGGTGTGCGTAATTCGTGACCTGTGATGGCAATTAGGTTGCTACGAGTCCGGTCTAAGGCGGCTAGTTGTTGATTTAAAGATTCTAGATTAGCGTAGGCTTCGGCTTGAATAACGGCGACACTGAGCTGAGCCGCGACAGCCTCGACTAGGCGAATATCATAGGTATTCCACGGGTGGGGAGACCGATCGCACTGGTGTAGTTCGATCATGCCCAGCAGCCGTTCTTGATAGATCAGCGGCACCAACAAACAGCCGCTGATATTCCATTGCTGAAGTAATTGTTGGATGGCTGGGATATCGTCGCTGCTCAGATGCGTTTGCCCTTCAATGGCTGTGTTACTCAGGTAGGTGAGGGATTCGCGCTGGCGGGTGACGGTTTGAAATAAGGGATTCTCTATGAGAGGCCAGGACTTTCCCTTTAAAGATGTGATGTTGGGTTGTCGAAACTCATGGTGAATTTCGACGTGGGCGTCGTGGCTGCTGCGATAAATAATGCAGCGACAGGTGGAGATTTCTTGACCGAGTTCGTGGGTTGCGATCGCAAACACCTCAGTCGGATTTAACGACTGCCGAATAGCCGCTGTAATTGAATTAATCAGACGCTCGCGATTTTCTTGAGCGGCCATCGTTTTGTAAGCTTTGAGCAGTTTGTACTGACTTGCCTGCACATAGGTCACCAGACGTTGGGCAAAGGGTGAAGAGGACGCACCTTCCTCGCTAGAGATAATCCCTTGCAGCAAATCATCTGACAAAAATTGTCTCTGGGCGTTGCTGATCTTCTCGGATAGATCGGGTCGATACTTAGCAATGCGCTGCATCAAAATATAAGCAGCCTGCTCACACACATGGCGATCTAACGTCCAAACACCTTCAAATCGACGACTTTGATCTAGCGTAGGGGCGCCAGCTAAGAATTTTGGCTCTTGAGAACTGTGGTGATGCTCTCGGCAAATTAAGCAGGAGGTATACTTTTTCCCGACAACGACTAGATGCCACTCATGGACTAACGCATCCTCTAGATCGAAGGCAATCGTTTCATGCCGGGCTACACCATCAGCATTGGCAAACTTAGTATCGGCTGCCGCTAATACATAAATTTGGGGTGTGATTTCAGCTAGACGCAAATAGCGATGTGCTTCTTGACGATAGAAACGCTCTTGCTGAAAGCTGGCGATCATTAACGGGCAATCGTCGCCTGCCAATACCTGATCTTCCATCGCATGGGAAAGGGCCGTCAGCGATGTTTTGAAATACATTTGTGGTCTTAGTGCTGGTAAGACCGCAAGCAACTCGTCTAGAACCGAAGCCGGATTGCCCATTCACCTATGATTTGATTAATGCTAGGACTATTTGCCTAACTGCCCCAACATTATCAGTGCCCATCCAGCCTGCGGGGGAATTGTAACTAAGCTTAGGGGAAGGGAACGCTAGGCGGTGGAGCATAGCCATTGGGAAAAAGACGGGTAGAGATAAGTCTTAATACCTACCTAAAAAATAAAGGAGGGCTATTTCCCCTAGGAAACGACCCTCCTTCGAAGCACATGTTCCTTTTAAGGCACTCAACTAGTCACTCAACTAGTTTGAAAGCACTCAGGCTAGTGGCCTAAGCAACACCGCCCATATCGCTAGTGTCCTTAAGAAATCCGCTATAAGCTTCCATCCCGTGCTCACCGATATCCAAGCCCTTGAGCTCTTCTTCTGCAGCAACACGTAGACCAAAAGCAGATTTCAGAATAGTCCAAACAACGGAACTGAACACAACGGTAAACAAACCAATGGCAACGATACCAATAATCTGAGAGATCAGCTGCTGAATACCGCCACCGTAGAAAAGACCAGCAGATTTATCAAACAGACCAACGGCTAGCGTGCCCCACATACCGCACACAAGGTGTACGGAAATTGCACCCACAGGGTCATCAATCTTGATGCTGTCAAAGAAGCCAACGGAGAAGACTACGATTACACCAGCAATCAAACCAATGATGACTGCGCCAAAGAAACCAACACCAGCACAGCCAGCGGTGATGCCCACCAGACCAGCCAAGATACCGTTGATAATCATCGACAAGTCAGGCTTGCCGCTCATGAGCCAGGCCGTTAGAGTCGCTGATATACCACCAGCGGCAGCTGCTAGGTTCGTGGTAACGGCAATGTAAGGTACGGCTGTAGAAGCTGCTAGCTCGGAACCGGGATTAAAGCCAAACCAGCCGATCCATAGAATCAGACAGCCCAGGGTGGCAATGCTCATATTGTGACCCGGAATGGCATTGACCTGACCATCTTGAAACTTACCAATCCGGGGGCCTAAAATAGCCGCTCCACAAAGGGCCGCCCAGCCACCAACGGAGTGAACAACCGTAGAACCAGCAAAGTCAGAAAAGCCACCTGTGGGTATAGCACCTAACCAGCCGCTGCCAGACCAGACCCAG
>NZ_JADEXP010000412.1 GCF_015207065.1 Leptolyngbya cf. ectocarpi LEGE 11479
ATTAAACAAGATCTGAATTATGGATCTTCCTGTCTTCAGAATCTCAACCTAATCTTAAAAAACCTGGTTCCATTCGTAAATTTCGTACTCAGTCCAAATACCGTTGAGCCAGTAAGGATCCTTTTCTACTAGCTGCCTCACTGTCGCTTCATCCTCAGCTTCGTAGGTGCCGAACACCTTGCGATTATCGGTGGTCGGCCCCAGGGATGTCAGTACCCCTTGCTCTTTTTGGGCAGTCAACCCGGCTAGATGATCGGCTCGATAGGGAGTGCGCTTTTCCAAAGCGTTTTCGCAATAGCTACCCCACATCACAAATTTAGCCATCCTTCTTATCCCCCTGTCATCGGTCTAGAAAACTAGCACAATAGCCAGAATACAAGACAATCCCCTCAGGTTGTCACCTGGAAAGTTGCTAATGCATCTAAACTGGCTCCTAGCTTATCGGCAATCCCTTCTATCCAGGTTTCGTCCTGCTTGGTATAGCTACGCGGTGCGTTTGCCCCTAAAATCAGTGCCCCTTTATCCCCCATCGGCTGACAAATGATGCCCTGGGTATTTTCAGGTAAATAATTAAATTCGACTTTACCAGGATAGAGTTTGAGGCTCACCAAATAAACCGGTTTTTTCTGACTCAGGACCCGTTCTAAAATGGGTCCCACTTCTACATTTTTGTGCGGTCCCAGCACTCCACGACGCATCAGCACCTGCCCGTCGTAATAAGCCACCAAGGACCGAGTCACCGTATTGGTTAGCAATAGATGTGATGCCCAGGCGAGTTCGGTTGCGATCGCATCCGACAGTCCATCTGCCAGCTCAAATCCCTCTTCGCCTTCTAAAATGACGGCCTCAGGCAAAACCGGCTGAATTTGCTGCCACAGTAAGGTGGTCAAAATCAAAATCGCGCTGAGAAACACACCCACCACATCGGCCCGTGCTTGGGAATCTGTGACCACTGGCGTCAGCAGTCGGTTGAGCATAAGCAAAGTGCCGCCCGCCATACCCACTACCAAGGGCAGCCGCCGTAACCACTGATTTTCATCCGCCTTAGCCATACCTGATTCCCTACGATCTGTCGAAGGCCCTTTGCCCAGTGGGCAGAGCCTACCCTCCTAGTGTATCTTTAGCCAGTAAAACGCTGATACCCACTCACTATCACTACCCACCGTGAACTGGCTTTTATCCCTAGCCTTTATTTCTGCTCTGATTGGCCCTCGCCCCTGGCAGCCCCTCGCCAACATCAACCTTGCTACCGTCGATATTCGCCCTACCTGGGACTCCCCCTGGCTGCAGCAGCGTCTGGCATCAGACCCAGCTGCTGACATAATTCTCAATGGATACATCACCGACCTGACTGGATTAGGCTTTGCGGCTAACCAGCAAAGTGTAGCTGTCAATATCGGGCGCTATCCAGTAGCTCGCCATCAAGACTCTCGCCGGTTACCCGCTGCTTCACTGACAAAGGTGGCAACGACTCTGGCTGCCCTCGAGACCTACGGAGTTAATCATCAGTTTGAGACCTTTATCGGCTGGAGAGGGACCATCTCTAACGGCACCCTACAGGGTGATCTGATTGTTAAAGGGGCCTATGATCCTCTCTTTGTCTGGGAAGAAGGAATCGCCCTTGGGAACACGCTACAGCAGCTTGGCATTCAGCAAGTCACTGGCAAACTGATCGTCATCGATCAGTTTGTGATGAATTTCAACACAGACCCATTGGCATCAGGAGAGATGCTCAAACAGTCGATGAATTCAGCCGCCTGGGGTTGGAAAGTGGACAAACAATATACCACCCTCCCCACCGGGACGCCTAAACCTACACTGCAAATTCAAGGACCGGTCACCGTGGTTTCCTCAGCACCGGTTATCGAACAAGCATCAGGTTGGCTGGTCCGTCACAAATCTCTCCCGCTGGCAGTCATTCTCAAAGCTATGAATATCTACAGCAATAACGTTATGGCTGAGATGCTCGCTAATCTCTCCGGTGGCCCAGCCAATGTGGTGAAAATTGCTGAACAAGTAGGGGTAGCCCCTGGTGAAATTAACCTGATCAATGGCTCAGGGCTGGGCGAAGATAATCAGCTCTCGGCACGGGCCGTCATTCTCCTCATGCAAGCGATTCAAACACGCCTGCAGTCCCAAAGCTTAAATTTTGCCGACCTTTTTCCAGTCTCCGGGACCGATATAGGCACGCTCATTGATCGCACGCTACCGGCCAATGCATCTGTTAAAACTGGCAGTTTAGCGGTGGTCAGTGCTCTAGCTGGCGCTTTTCCTACCGAGCAAAAGGGGATTGTTTGGTTTGCTGTGATTAACTACGGTTCTGGACTAGAGACACTACGTACCCAACAGGATCGTTTGCTTGCCGCCCTTGAGCAGCAGTGGGGTAAAGCAAACCAAATACCTCAGCCCATGAAGGCCACACTCCAGTTTAACCAGGGTGATTACCGTCTCGGCGCTCCTAAACGAAATGAGATTATTCAATCCCCACAGGAACAATCTCAGTGATAACATCTTTTCCAGTGACCACTACAGTCTGTTGCTCTAAATTACCAACGGCGCGATCGCCAGTGACAGTGGCCGCTGGATCCTGTTGGCTGTAGCTGACATTACCCTGACCGTCTACATCTTGAGTTTTGATATTCCAAGTCAGCTGGTCTGCTAACAACAATGATTGTTTATCCTTGCTAGCAGCCTGGGCATTGCCATTGAGCACCAGGATTTGAGTGTTCAAATTGAGACGACCTTTGTTAGCATTCGCCGCCAGTTTATTCTGCTGGATTTGAACAGGTTTATCGATCACCACGATCCCCTCTTTGACTGACCAAACAGCAATATCGCTATTTGTTTGTAGCGGTATTTTGAGGGCATTTAACTGCACCTGCTGCTGCAGGATAGCCTGTTGTTTGGTGAGATCAAACTCTCCTTGTTTACCAATCAAACGGTCCGTTACTGTTCGGTCCGTTTTAGAAACATAGCGCTCCATCAGCAGTGGAGTATCTGTTTCCAGTTTGTCTTCGTTTAGAAGCAATATCAGTTTTTCTGACTTAAATCCAATCCAGGGCTCTTGCTTGGTGGTGGCAACGACCCCCTTAAATAGCTCCAGACGCTTGGTTTTATTAAATAATCGCGCTTCTTGCGCGGTTGCATTGAGCTGAGGATGCTCTCCAATAATGCTGTCACGCACCAGCAATAGGTCCTGATCTGGCGTCCATTCTAAGCTGTTTCCTTTGAGCGTAACGTTCTCCTCTGGACTGTTAGCGACAATATTACCCTGGAGAAATATTGTCTTACCGTTTTCTCGAATCTCGCCTTGATTAGCTTTGACCTTATAGATGACTTTGCCATCTTGAAACAGCTCACCTTCTGGCGATTGGAGGCTAGCCAAACGACGATCTGGGCTATAGGTGGCCTCTTTGGCCTTTACACGCCAAAGCAGCCCCCCACTTTCGTCAGGCTGCTCTAGAGTGACATCTTTCAGAGTTAGCTCTGCTTCAGTTTGCTCCGCACTTTCTTGATTTTGGATACTTTCTAAGGTATCGCCTGAAGATTGACAGGTCCGTACAGCTACGACGATCACAGCAATTAGTGCTGCAATCATCGCAAACCGATACCATTTGTTCATACAGTGTCACTCGTGCCAGCGCATATGTTGCCCAGACTATCCTAGCGGATTTTAAACCTGGTCACTGGTGACTTCTTCTTCTTCCATGACACTTATGCCCGTCAGTGGTCGATAGGTATACCCGTTACCCTGGCTCCGGGGTGTCTTTTTGATGTCATCTTTAACACCATCCAAATCAATGTAGCGATCGGACACGTTAATCAGACTATCGCTGGTCATGGAGCGCAAGCTGACAACTTCTATCCGCACACCACGATAGCTGGCAGCATCGACGGCATAGGCTAAGTCCCCATCTCCGCTGACTAGAATAGCGGTGTCATAGCAACCCACTAAAGCCATCATATCGACGGCAATTTCAACATCTAGGTTTGCTTTTTTGGAACCGTCTGGCAACTGTACCAAGTCTTTGGCAATGACACGATAGCCGTTGCGACGCATCCAGAGTAAAAAGCCCTGCTGCTTTTCGTTAGTCCGATCAACACCTGTATAGAAAAAAGCTCGGAACAATCGGGAACCGGCGGTCAAGCGGCACAGCAGCTTGGTGTAATCAATTTCAATCCCCAGCTGAAGTGCTGCATAAAATAGATTCGAACCATCAATAAAAATCGCAACCCGACCGCGATTTTCTAAGACTTGTTCTGGTGTGAACCCGGTGTCATGACTAAGAGCATTGCGATGGTTCAACATAATTTAATCCTGTCCAATTTATTATGACTTGCATCCTTAACATGTGACTAGAATCGACCTTTAGTTAACCCTCAGCACTCGCGGATTTATAGAGGGGTATTTTTCAAGAGTTGACAAATGGCTAGCAGCCGTAGAAAACCAACAAAAGATTGAGCGAGCATGCACAAATCTGAAACGCCCTGATTGTTTGATGAACTGGCTCGTGAAGGTGTGCATGTCTTCAACATAGGTGATTGCTTTCATCATACATTAGGCATTTAGAGATGAAAGCGATGTAGTCGTAACTTAATTTCTTCTCAAGAAGTGGAAAATTAATATGAGTTTAGAAATCGAGACCATAATGATTGAAAACCTGATGTGAAATTAATAGCTTTTGACATGTATCTAAAGGTCTTAGCAAACTAAGTTTACAAGGATTAAACATGCGATATAAAAACACATGTCTTGAAATGCTCATAAAAGCGAATGGCTATTACTGGGTATCTTATAAAATGCCAGAATGCCAAAATCGCTAATTAGGAGCTTAAAGAGGATTTAAGTGGGGATTTCGCAATTATTTACGTCTGGGGGCGTCGTTATTTGGCCGTTGCTAGCAGCGTCGATTTTGGTGGTTACCCTGATTTTTGAGCGGAGCTGGTTTTGGTGGCAGGTGACCCAGCGTCAGGCGCAGGTGATTAATACGTTTCTGGTGGACTATGACCAGCAACCTAAGGCGGCCATTCAAACGCTGCAGCAGCAGCGGGCGTTACCCATAGCGCGTATTTTTTTGGCAGCGCTGTCGCTGGAGCAGGCTACACCCGATGAGTTTAAATTGGCGCTAGAAAGCGCGGCCCAAGCGGAAATTCCGCTACTAAAGCGGTTTAGTACGGTATTTGAAACGGTGGTGGGATTAGCGCCGCTGCTGGGGCTGTTAGGTACTATTTTGGGTTTAATTAGTGCCCTGTCGTCGGTGCAGATTGGTGATGTGGGCAGTGCTCAGACCTCGGAGGTAACTGCCGGTATCGGGGAGGCCCTGGTGTCTACGGCCATTGGTTTGGTGGTGGCGATGGTAACGTTGCTATTTGCCAATGTGTTTCAAGGGTTATATCGTCGGCAGCGGGCTGCGATCGCAGATTACGGTGGTCGTCTAGAAATTGCCTATCGACGCTACTATCGGCAGTTTGTAAGCCGTCAAGGACAATAGGCTGACCAAAAATCCAACAAATTGTGCAAATTACCTAGGCTTATTTTAATAATTTGCCTGTTTGGCTACTTCAATAA
>NZ_JADEXP010000413.1 GCF_015207065.1 Leptolyngbya cf. ectocarpi LEGE 11479
GGGCATGGTAGACGGCTGCATCCTGATTGTGGATGCCAATGAAGGGCCGATGCCTCAAACTCGTTTTGTCCTCAAAAAAGCTTTAGAAAAAGGTCTACGCCCCATCGTCGTGGTTAATAAAATTGACCGACCTCGGGCAGAGCCCATGGGTGCGGTAGATAAAGTCCTGGATCTATTCATCGAGCTGGGTGCTGATGACGATCAGTGTGACTTTCCCTACCTGTTTGCGTCCGGTCTTTCTGGCTATGCCAAGAATGAGCTAGAAGACGAAGATAAAGATATGCAGCCCCTGTTTGAGGGCATTTTGCACCATGTTCCACCGCCCGTGGGTGATGCTGAGAAGCCTCTGCAGCTGCAGGTGACGACGCTGGACTACTCGGATTACTTGGGTCGTATCATCATTGGTAAGGTCCACAACGGTACGATCCGCGCGGGTGAACGAATCGCGCTGGTCAAAGAAGACGGCAAAATCGTTAAGTCCAAAATCTCGAAGCTAATGGGCTTTGAGGGCCTCCAGCGGACTGAGGTTGAAGCAGCGACGGCTGGTAACATCGTAGCAGTGGCTGGTTTTGCCGATGCCAATATAGGTGAGACGTTAACCTCGCCTGACGATCCTCAGGCACTGCCGCTGATTAAAGTGGATGAACCCACCCTGCAAATGACCTTTGCGGTCAATGATTCTCCGTTTGCGGGTAAAGAGGGTAAGTTTGTCACCTCTCGTCAGATTCGCGATCGCTTAATGCGCGAACTGGAAACCAACGTTGCCCTACGGGTGGAAGACACCGATTCACCCGACCGCTTCAGCGTATCGGGACGAGGTGAACTGCACCTGGGTATTTTGATTGAGACCATGCGTCGTGAAGGCTATGAGTTTCAAGTATCTCAGCCTCAGGTGATTTTCCGTGAAGTTAGCGGTCAGCCCTGTGAGCCTTATGAGCAGCTGGTGATGGACGTGCCTGAAGACGCCGTGGGCGGCTGTATGGAACGTCTAGGTCAGCGTCGTGGCGAAATGCAGGACATGATGATGGACGGCAATGGTCGCGCCCAGCTTGAGTTTGTCGTACCGGCTCGGGGTCTGATTGGCTTTCGGGGTGAGTTTATGCGTCAAACTCGGGGCGAAGGCATCATGAACCACAGCTTTTTGGAGTATCGCCCCATGTCTGGTGATGTCAGCGCTCGCCGTAACGGGGTGCTGATCTCGTTTGAAGAAGGTGTGTCTACGTTCTACGCGATGAAAAATGCTGAGGATCGCGGTGTATTCTTCATTGAACCGGGAACCAAGGTCTATAAGGGTATGATTGTTGGGGAGAATAACCGTCCTCAGGATCTAGAACTCAATATCTGTAAGGCTAAGCAGCTTACTAACCACCGGGCTGCTAGTGGTGATGAGCTAGTGCAGCTGCAGTCACCCCAGGAAATGGGACTGGAGCGTGCGCTGGAGTACATTGCTTCGGATGAGATGGTAGAGGTGACTCCAGAGTCGATTCGCTTACGCAAGATGTCGAAGAAGAAGCTGGCCAAGCGCTAATAGCTGATTGCATGAGTTCTGAAGGATCCCCCCAACGGCTGCTAGCCGTTGGGGGGATTTTGCATATGGTTCTTGGTTGAGATAGAGCAAAGCTTAAACAGCAGGAGGCAGTAAGTTCTTGAGCAAAAGGATACTGTCTGGAAAAGCTACGGGAGATATTTTCTGATTCTGGGTAAGAATTAAATGGCTAGTGTATCCAGTCACTGTGGGACTTCGAAAAACATGGAGCTGCCGATGGGGTAAATCCAGGACCCAGTAATCAGTAATTCCTGCTTGAGCATAGAGTTTATCTTTGACTTCACAGTCCTGCTTAAGAGTGGAATCAGCTACTTCGACAATCAGGCAAATATCCTTTGGTGTGGGGTGATGAGCAGCATAATCAAGAAAGTTGCCTTTGACGATTGCAAGATCAGGTTCAGGCTCTGAGTAGCTATCAAGCTGGATTGGATCCTGGGTACTGACAAAGAAAGGTTGATTTGCTAATTCTTTGTCTAAAGCTGTTGCCAATAAACGGAGAGCTGTAACGTGAGGCGTTCCTTTGGCAATCATTAGAATGACTTGGCCTGCTAGTAACTCTGTGCGATCGCACTCTGCCAATACCCCTGACTCCGCCATACGATGATATTCATCCACATTCCAGCGTTTGAGTGTCTGGCTATCAAAGGAAACAGAGGGCAAGGCAACCATAGTCTTAGCCTGGGAATATGCTGTGCTTATTTTAACTGAAGCAACTGGTAAGCAATTTATCAACGGCTGATAGCTTCACCGCCTGATCAGGCAGGTATTCGGGCTTAAATGTCATTGGGATCTATGCCGAGCGATCGCAACTTTTCCGCTAGCGCCTCAGACTTTCGCCGGGCGGCATCAAGTTCCTGCTGAGTCGCATCAAGGGTTTGCAGTGCCTCATCGCGTTCTTCTATGACTTCTTCCTGGTTAGGTAAAATTCGACCGGTTTGAGGATCGTAAAACCGTAGTGATTTAGGAATAGGTACTATCCCAATTCCTTTAAACGACTCACGCAGTTGT
This sequence comes from Leptolyngbya cf. ectocarpi LEGE 11479, assembly GCF_015207065.1. Taxonomy (GTDB): domain Bacteria; phylum Cyanobacteriota; class Cyanobacteriia; order Phormidesmidales; family Phormidesmidaceae; genus Leptothoe; species Leptothoe ectocarpi. The sequence continues at coordinate 2,555 of NZ_JADEXP010000413.1, forward strand.
AAATCTAGACCCAGGACCTGACTGCGAATGAATGGGATTTGATCTGCCGTGTACTGCACAGGCAATGGCTCATACCGACCGTTAAGCAGCTGCGCCCCCTGTAGCTGAGGCTGCAGATAGTCTGCTGTCGGATCGTATTGAAAATACTCTTGCACGCCTAAACTGGCGTATAGCTTGGGCTTATTTTCTTGATCTTGCTTTTTAGTCGTTTTGGAAGTGATTTCTAACACAAATGACGGTAGCTTATTGTCTTCTTGCCAAGCTTTATAACTACGACGCTTGCGATGGCTAACACCAAATATGACAAAGACGTCGGGGGAGATAATGGCTTTGGGGTTACCTTCTTCGTAGTAGATAAATAGATTGCCAGACACATAAACGCTGCCACGGCTCTTAAAATACAGCCTCAGCGCTTCAACGCTATACAACAAATAATCGCGGGTAGCATCGCTTTCTGTCATCGGTTGACCGTCTGACTCAGGATAAAAAACAGCAGCAGGGGTGCGAGGCGTGGCCATAGCTATGTGTGATAAAAACACCATCGAAGCTGTTAGTTAGTCTAGCGTAACCATGGGGGGCTGATGTGAGTTCCAGGCTCATGCCATGCACTCTCAGGCAATTGGCTAGATATGCTAAAAAGGATGTCTAACGGGCCAACGAGGTTTAGACAACAGCAGTGTTTCTGGTAAATGGGTGAATAAACGGATTACTAACTGGTTAGAAAACAACTGGGTGACGCCTGCCTACAGTGGCTGGGTGCTATTGGGGATTACTCTCTGTTTTCTGGGAGCAGCAACAAACACGATGGCTGGTTGGCTGTATGTGATCAGTGGTATCACTATTGCCCTGCTATCGGTGTCGTCAATCTTGCCCCAGCGGGCGTTGCAAGGACTCTCCGTGAGTCGGCAAATGCCGCGTCCTGTGTCGGCGGGAGAGTCTCTTTCTATGGTGGTGACTCTGGAAAATGGGACGCTCCAGGCTAAGAGTTTGTTACAGCTGCAGGACCTGATACCGGCAGAGTTAGGCGGATATCAGACCCATGCGATCGCACTGCTAGAAGGCCAAACGAAGAATCAAACCGGACAAACAGAGGCGCGATCTCAACACACCTGGCGCTATGAAATCCCCACCCAGAAGCGCGGTATTTACACTTGGCCCCAGGTCCGGCTGCGGACAGCGGCTCCCCTCGGCCTATTTTGGTGCAGTCGTTTACACCCAGCCAAAGCCAAAGCTATCGTCTATCCACAAATCCTGCCCCTGGATCGCTGCCCTGTAATTGACTCTCTCGGCACTGAAGTGGGCCGACAGCAGCTACAAAAAGCTGCTACCAATGCTACTGGCACGGAGGGGTTGACCCGAGCGCTGCGGCCCTATCGCTGGGGAGACCCCACCCGCTTGATCCACTGGCGCACCAGTGCCCGCTATGGAGAACTACGTGTCCGAGAACTGGAAGTGCTCACCAGCCACCAGAGTTTAATCATTGCTATCGATACTTCCAAGGCTTGGGATCTCCAGAGTTTTGAGCAGGCAGTAGTGGCAGCGGCATCGCTGTATCACTATGGGCAGCAGCAGGGCCTGGCCACCCAGCTGTGGAGTGCTCAGACGGGTCTGGTCCAGGAGACGACCGCCGTATTAACCGTGCTGGCAGGGATTCAGTTTGACGATGGCGGTGACCACAAGCTGCCAGCCCCACCGCTGATCTGGCTGACGTCCCAAGCTAACAGACCGCTGCCGCCCCACAGTGCTGAAATTCTGTTTCTACCGAAGACAGCGGCCCATTCTGGTGCGCCATCGTCTAGCGAGGCCAGGGGATTGGTGATTAATCCGGTGGATGACTTGCAGCGTCAGCTGCAGGGGGTAGCTTCGGCTGCGCTCAGCTAACGTCGGCTGCGCTTAGACAGGGGATAGCTTCGGCTGCGCTCAGCTAACGTAAGGCGCGTGGTAGAGGACTGAGCGAAGTCGAAGTCCGGCTCACCACAAGATTTTATTTCCATTGCCTAGACTGGAGATAAAACCAACGGGGAAGCACTCAGCTAACGTAAGGCGCGTGGTAGAGGACTGAGCGAAGTCGAAGTCCGGCTCACCACAAGATTTTATTTCCATTGCCTAGACTGGAGATAAAACCAACGGGGAAGCACTATGGCTCAGCTGACAGCCCGTCGCCCAGAAAATGTAGAGGGCGATATTTTTGTTGATACTAGCTGTATTGACTGTGATACCTGCCGCTGGATGGCGCCGGATACCTTTAGTCGAGAAGGCGATATGTCGGCGGTACATCATCAACCGCAGACCCAGGAGCAGCGAATACAGGCATTAAAAGCACTGCTGTCCTGCCCAACGGCCTCTATTGGCACGGTTGCGCCGCCTAAGGAGATTAAACAGGCTCAGACCCAGCTGCCGACTCTGGTTGACGACGGTGTTTATCACTGTGGCTATCATTCTGAAAAGTCCTATGGGGCAGCCAGCTATTTTGTTCAGCGGCCTGAGGGCAATATTCTGATTGACTCACCGCGATTTTCGCCGCCCCTGGTCAAACAGCTAGAGGCTATGGGCGGTGTGAAGTATTTGTACCTCACCCACCGGGATGATGTGGCCGATCATGCTAAGTTTCACGACCATTTCGATTGCGATAGCGCTAGCGCTGACTCGTTAGTTCGCATCCTCCACACCGACGATATCACTGCCGATACGCAAGCCGTCGAACTCAAGCTACAGGGTCAGGAGCCCTATCAACTAGCGCCAGACATTACCATCATCCCGGTTCCTGGCCACAGCAAAGGCCACACGGTGCTGCTTTATCAGAATAAATTTCTGTTTACCGGCGATCATCTAGCCTGGTCCGTTCACCTCGGCCATCTACATGGCTTCCGGCGCTTTTGCTGGTATTCCTGGACCGAGCAAATCAAATCAATGAAACGGCTGACAGACTACTCGTTTGAGTGGGTACTGCCCGGTCACGGACGGCGGTTCCATAGCCAGTCAATGGCGGCAGAGCTGCAAACC
>NZ_JADEXP010000414.1 GCF_015207065.1 Leptolyngbya cf. ectocarpi LEGE 11479
AGCTACTAGCATATGGTAACTTAATTAGTATCTTTGAACTAACTAGATCGTTTAATTTTAGATTTTGCTTACAGGAATCATCCTAAATCGACAGGATCTCCAGTCATAACAGCTCCCTGAAACAGCAGAGAGATAAGACATCTAGGCAAAGCAGGGAACGCGGTTGGCGACAGTATAGCTCTCGTTACAAGTGCCAGTAGGTCTAATGTGACAGCTGTACCAATCCTTAAGAGTGTCACATTAGTTCCAGTGGGACTACCAGTTGTACATTGCTCGTGACTACATATCCGTAACATTCGTAAATTATTTACTTTGGCAGTAGCCTCTACGTAAATCTGTCACCAGAATGTTGTTCAATAAGGACATTCCTGGTCCAAATCGCGTGGTTTTCATAATTCGGTTTGTCGTCAAGATTACCTGATTTTTATCAGTACCTTGAAAAGCTGTGTATCATTGGGCACCTTCAAATAAGTTGGGTACCCACGTCTTATGCAGCTAACCAAGCAACTTTATGACTTCGAGCAAACTTACTAGTCGTTCACCTCATGGCTCCGAGCATGGCCATAATCTAGACTTTTGGCAGCAGTTGGACAAAGACTTTCGATTTGACGGCGTAGACGAAGAGCAGCTGCGTCAGCAGACTGAGCAGTGGATGACCTGTGCGAGTGAACTGTTAGGACCACCCCCGTGCCGCACTAGGAAAAAAACTAAACGTTAAGCCATTGCCTGACAGTGCTGCCAGCCGAGATAAAGAGCTCTAGGAACATGAAAGCACCCCTTCCACTTACCGCCTTTTAAGGGCAATAAAACATCACCCTGACGACTTAGATAGCCAAACCATTCGCCATAATCTGAGTCATTAAATCGTGACCAGGCGTAATTATGGACGGTGCAATACCACTGCCAGCAATCATCCCTCTGGGTGAGCCGATACCCCAATAGCAGCGCTACTAGAGTTTCCAGGTGCACCCACCATAATTTTTGACTCCACTCTAACTGCTGAGGCGGATAGTCTTTACGGTCTAAAAAGTAAAAGATACCGCCATATTTGCTATCCCACCCGCGCTCAAGAATTGCCACGGTGGTGTCAACAGCTCGGTTAATCAGTACCGTATCTTGCCGACGCCGACCAATATCCATCATGAACCACATGGCTTCGATACCATGTCCAGGATTGAGCAACCGCCCTTCAAAACTATTCATGGGAGAGCCGTCTGGTGCAATATGCTCATACACTAAGCCACTCTCAGCATCCAAAAACTCTTCCATCACAGCATGAATGGTTTGGTCAAGTACTGCGTCTAGGCGTTCTGCACTCAGCAACCAGTCCATTTCTAATGTCAGGTTAGCCAAAATCATCGGCACAGCCAAGGATTTCATCGGTCGAGTACCTGGATAAGCCTTGTTATACTGGCCTTTGGGGTTATCTTGACGACGCAGTACATTATTGTAGGCCTGCAACGCAATTTCCCTAGCAGCATGGTCATCACTGGCCTGGGCATATTGACTAAACGCCATGGCGGCAAAGCAGTCGGAAAAAATGTTGTAGGGCTGGACCAAAGGACGCCCTTGACGATCTAGCGAAAAGTACCAGTTGCCCTCTGGATCACGTCCATACTGTGCCAGAAAATCTGCTCCATGACGCGCCACAGTGAGCCAATCAGAGCGTTGCTCTAGACGGTTATACAACATCGAAAATGTCCACACCTGCCGATTTTGCAACCAGACAAATTTATCGGTGTCATACACATTGCCCTGGACATCTAGACAAGTAAAATAACCACCGTGGTCGCGATCTAATGAATGGCGCTGCCAAAATGGTAAAACCGTCTCCAGCAATGTCGTCTGATAGAGCGTTGACAATGCTCTAAAATCTTGAGTAGACGAAGGATTGATAAGCATTAGGTTAAGTATCGAGACATACGATTAATTAGATTAGAGACATGTCTGCGTGATATTACCATTTCGCTTTTTTTCATGTTTCCTGACAAAATCGCCCTACGCTCAGGATTCCATAACAAAACAGATTCATTAACAAAACAGAAGAGCATCAGCTCAGGAACAGTTCCAGGCTGATGCTCTTCAAAGTTAGCTTTTGGCTAGGCAGTTAGCTGTTGGCGACATTACTGGTGTAAGCGTCACCGCCAGAGGGGTAAACACGCTCGTTGAAATTAGTCTCACGACCGGTTACCAACTTTGCAATATTCTCAAAACCGTCAGAGTTCCAGTTACGCTCATGGATAGGCTTAGACTGCTCTCCGAAGAAGTAGGCTTGGGTACCAATGATGGATGCAGCAACCCAAGCAACAATAATTACGGCGAGTAAAATACCAAACATAGTTTTGTTTCCTGATTGTGAAATGTGTCTTGAGGCGGGCAGGCGTTAACTGTTGTGCGTTTTCGATGAGTTAGCTAACGCCTAGGGCAGTGAGCGTCACTACGCTGATTAACAATGCGGCTAGTCCACCTTGAATTAAGTAGCGACGCTTTTGCTCAGGACTAGGAGCGGACGCTAGATACATTTTGGGCTCAGTAGCGAAGTTGTTGAGCAGTCCGGTTTCGTCAGTAACAGTGGACATTTGGTGTTTTTCCTTTGTTTCTTTATGTGAATTACTGTAACGCAAAATGTAACGAATTGCAAATCTAGTTGACAAATCTAGATCTATAGAATTCATAAAGGAAGTCTATAGATATCCATACCTCAATGAGGGGATGACCTTGCTAATCTGTAAAACTCCGATCTACCCCTACAGCAGCGACAGTTTCACCGACCAAACTTTCTAAGGCCAACCCCTGTGCCATGGGCATCTGCCCATAGCTAAATACCCAGGGAATACTCTGTGGCCAAGACAGCTGCTTCAACACATAGGGACTGCCATAGACAACCACTGCTTGCAAATCTCCTGTAGCAATTAGCATGTCCAAAACCTGGTGTGCCAACTGCACCAGGTTTTGCCCACTGCGGAACGGGTTTCCTCGGATAAACAGCTGCGCCAATGTCGGTATGCCGGTTTTCGGCAGCTGCGACGACCGACTGTCCAGCAGTGTCAGGTCATAGCCCCACTCCATGGGCACTGCGATCGCAGGTGCCGTCCTCGGCAAATACCGACAGCCCAACACATCATCCACCAAAATCACATTTTGTCCCGGTCCCTGTGGACTTAATCTAGAATCACCCTGTCGACTCGCAGACCGCAAAATAGTTCTAGCTAGCTCCAATGCCTGAGGCTGGGCCAGCTGCTGCACCTGGGTTACCGGTTCCGCAGGCTCCCAATCATGACAGGATGGCCCCGTGCCCAACGGTCCCGATACCCGATGCTTCGCCCGCCAAATCCGTTCCACCGACGACCGAATTTGGGTTTCATCCAAACGTTCCACCCGCACCGCTTCACAAATGGCCTGAATACAGCCTTCCACATCCGCAGGCATTAGCACCACATCTGCGCCTGCTTCGACCGCCAGCACAGCCGCTTCATAGGGACCATAGGTATCCGTAATGGCTCCCATCACCAGCGCATCGGTGACAATTAGTCCATCAAAACCCAGCTCCTGATGCAATAACCCCGTCAAAATCGGCTTCGATAGGGTGGCAGGATGTGTGCGATCCAAAGCACTAAGACAGATGTGAGCGGTCATCACGCTGTCCACGGACTTGCCAATCTCTGGAGAAATCGCGCCCTTAAACGGTACTAGCTCTACTCGATCAAGCCTGTCTAACGCATGATCAATTACCGGCAGACTCAGGTGTGAATCTATCGAGGTATCGCCATGACCAGGAAAATGCTTCGCCGTGGTTAGTACTGGGTAATCCTGTGCCCCTGCGATAAATGCCTGGGTCAGCTGGGTAACAATCTCTGGCGTTTCACCAAAGGCGCGCACATTAATCACGGGATTAGCCGGATTATTATTGACATCCACCACCGGCGCCAGCACCCAGTTAAGACCAATGGCCATGGCCTCGCAGGCCGTGCACTGACCAAACTGTCGGGCATAGTCTTTGGCCATGTCTAAGTCAGTTCGGGCAATTTCTCCCAGCGCCATCGGTGGTGGCAACCAGGTGGCACCGCTAAACCGTTGACCCACACCTTCTTCAATATCTGCCGCGATCAAGAGGGGAATCTCTGCCATTGCCTGGAGGGCCTGAGTGCGTAGGGCTATTTCTGCTCCGCTACCACCCAGTAAAATCACACCACCTACCCCCAGGGCGATGTAATGCTCCATCTGGGCCTGGGTTGCTTCCCAAGCAGGATATTCAATTTCGTGGTCAAACAAATGCCCCGTGGTGCGCACCACGATCATCTGCGCCACGAGCTGCGCCAGAGATAGACTGTCTGGATCAGGCAGGATTGGTTTGAGCATTTAGGAAGCTGCATTAAGAAACATGGGTTGTGCAGCAATCGTTATCAAGGCCCCCAGTCTTGGGGAATTTAGGGGACTTTCAAGAGGTTTGCAAGTTGCCTACGCCCTATCCTCATCCTCAGTGGCGCTGGGGACCCTGACCGGAATGCCATTTTCATCAACGTTGCTGCGGTCATGTTCCAGCTGACTGAGTAAATTCAGCACCTGAGTCCCCTGCTCAAATGACACGTCCTCTTTGAAGATAATGTCAGGTGTTCGCCGCAGCCGTAAACGCCGTCCCAAGGTGCCTTTTACATAGGGTGTGGCGGCGGCTAGTCCGGCCATGGTCTCGGCTTTGGCTTCGGCAGTGCCGTAGATGCTGACAAACACTTTGGCATGCTGTAAGTCACCAGCCACATCTACAGCGGTAACGCTAACCATACCTGCGCCTACTCGCTCATCTTTGATGTCCGTTAGGAGCATCTGACTAATTTCACGTTTAATGGATGCGGATACCCGCGCTACTCGACGACTTGTTGCCATCGTCTTCTCCTAGTTAACGAATGGTGGGCAATGCCCACCCTACCGATTCTTGATTGTCCTGGGTGATCACGAGAAATGACCCTAAGCGGACCGTCCCTTCTAAGTCAAACCCAACATTGCCTTTAAGGTAAATGTCAGACATAGAAAGCCCGCCACTACGGCACCTACCAGCGCAACTGCGGTAACGCGATTTTCGAAAAGTGGCAGCAGTGGCTTAACAATGCTGTAGAGTACGCCCAGTGTAAATGTAATAAAGTAACGCGGATAGCGCGATACATTGGAAAAAAAGTCTTGCATCGTCTAAATTGAGGCTCAGCAGTAGCCTTTGGATTTAAGCAAATTATTAAAGGCCTTATTTTACCATAGGCCTTGCATATTCTACCGTAGGTGCTCGATTCTCCTGAGAGGAAAATCCTTAAGAGTTTATGGTTCGACTATCCTCCCCACCTGTAGCGCTACGTCCATTTTTAAAGTGGGCTGGGGGCAAACGACAGTTGTTGCCTGAGCTGCTTAGGTATGCACCTGAGTCCTATGGTTGTTACTATGAGCCGTTTATCGGGGGCGGGGCGCTGCTGCTAACGTTGCAGCCTGGGCAGGCTATTGTTAGCGATCGCAACCCCGAATTGATCAATTGCTACCAGGTAGTCAAAGATTCTT
>NZ_JADEXP010000415.1 GCF_015207065.1 Leptolyngbya cf. ectocarpi LEGE 11479
GTTGCTCAGCCGAGCGGGAGGGAGAGTTGAGGGGAGAGAGTTATCCCCTATGGGGGATGATAACGCAAGGTTGGAGGATGTCTGTCATTACGATTGGTGAACATCCATACTTCAGGCGTTTTACTGGCAACCCCCTGGTCAGTTAATACCAATATCTTCTAAGGCTTACGGTAGGCATTGTCCCAACTAGCTGCCGGATAATGAAGAGTGCTGCATAGTGATAAGGATGACTAGCCATGTCTACGATTTATCTCACGCATCAGGGCAGCAAAGTTACCAAGCGGCAAGGACAGTTTTCGTTTAAAGGGCCAGAACAATCAGATTTAGAGGTACCGATTCGTGAAATTAACCGGATAGTGGTGTTTGGTAATATTCATTTGACGACACCGGTTATTGCCACGTGTTTACAGACAGAGATTCCGGTGGTGTTTTTGTCACAGGCTGGCAAGTATAAAGGACATCTGTGGAGTGCTATCTGTGAAGATCTAACAGCAGAGATGGCACAGTTTGCCCATTGGAAAAAGTTAGAGTTTCAGCGGACAATTGCGCGAACGATCGTGCGGGGCAAACTGGAAAATTCTAGGCGCTTACTTTTACGCCTCAATCGTAAACGAAAGCTGGCTAAGGTCGCTGATGCCATTGCAGGTATTGCTGCAGATATTCAGGATTTAGATTTAGTGAATGAGGTGGATCAGCTGCGGGGATACGAGGGAATTGCAGCGGCTCGATATTTTCCGGCTTTAGGGCAGCTGATCGCGGTGGATGAGTTTCGGTTTAGTCAGCGTAACCGTCGTCCGCCTAAGGATGCGACGAATGCCATGTTGAGCTTTGGCTATACGCTACTGCACAATAATGTATTGAGTTTGATATTAGCTGAGGGGTTAAATCCGTACCTGGGGAATTTGCATCGGTCAGATCGCAAGGAAACGCATCTGGCGTTTGATTTGATTGAGGAGTTTCGTTCACCTGTGGTGGATACGTTGGTGATGACGGTGATTAATCGTGAGGTGATTAAGCCGGATGATTTTGTGCCATCAGCTGATAACGGGGGGATTTATCTAAGTGATGAAGCTCGTCGTCGCTTTATTCGGGAGTTTGAGAAACGGCTCAGTAGTGAAACGGCCCATCCGAAGGTGAAAAAGCCGGTTAGCTATCGTCGGGCGATTCAGCTGCAGGTGCAGTGTTATAAGAGATGTCTGCTGGGTGGTACGGCCTATGAAGCTTTTTTACGGGCGGTGTAGGTAATGCTAGTGCTGGTTATTTATGATATTCCGGATCATAAGCGTCGCAAAAAGCTATCGGATTTTTTGGAAGGCTATGGGCGGCGGGTGCAGCGGAGTGCGTTTGAATGCTTTTTGAATCTGGGTGAGATGAAGAAACTGTATGAGCAGCTGACTAAACGTGTGGTGCCTGCTGAGGATAATGTGCGGCTGTATTGGATTAATGCGGATGCAATGCCGCGTACGTTGACGTTGGGGAGTCGGCCACCGCAGCCGCCACCGGATGCTTATGTTTTGTAGCGGGCCTTGATTTGTGAGATTGGAGAGGCTATCGTAAGTTCAGTGATTTTATGGAGTCGATGCACTTCAGGAGAACCTTGAAAACTGCATAATTGCATGGAGGTCCGTCGATGGCCTATGGGGCCAGGGTTTCAGACGATAACTATTGGTTTTACTGATAGGTCAAAGTATGGTTTGATACACTTGGCTGTGGGGTGCGTCGATTGAGGGCCTGTAAGCTATGTTTCATAAGTGTTTCCAGGCAAAGGGTTCCAAACCTATTACCCCTAAAGGGGACGGAAACTTCTGAAATTATGTTTTCTAAGACTTTTCCTGACACGTTCCAAACCCATTACCCCTAACGGGGACGGAAACTATATCTACACTCCTAAACTATTTGGTCTGAAGGCTTGGTAAGTTCCAAACCCATTACCCCTAACGGGGACGGAAACCGGAATACTGGCCAGCGTCTAAGCGCGTCTCACCGTATTGTTCCAAACCCATTACCCCTAACGGGGACGGAAACCCGGTTACAGCAGGTGGATCAGGCTCAGCTGTGATTGTTCCAAACCCATTACCCCTAACGGGGACGGAAACGCTAGCATTTCAGCTACTTCTGTGTCGCCGTCTAAGGGTTCCAAACCCATTACCCCTAACGGGGACGGAAACTTAATGGTTTATCTGTTGGGCTACCATCTTTGGTTCCAAACCCATTACCCCTAACGGGGACGGAAACAGTGAAGATGTTATTTAGCATGATTTTGGTTTAGGTGAAGGTTCCAAACCCATTACCCCTAACGGGGACGGAAACACAATGGACGCTCTTCTACAAGGTCATAAAGCTCGTTCTCGGTTCCAAACCCATTACCCCTAACGGGGACGGAAACAACCGGCTCCAGCGGTTGAACGTGGCTGTGATCTCATCGAAGTTCCAAACCCATTACCCCTAACGGGGACGGAAACGCTTTCAATATTGATTGCTCTAGTCGATACGAGTACCAGTTCCAAACCCATTACCCCTAACGGGGACGGAAACTGATAACTTAGCAGATTCGCTCTTAGGCAGCCACTCGGTTCCAAACCCATTACCCCTAACGGGGACGGAAACTTTTTGTCGTATATCCGTTGAGCTACTCGCTTTTTGTTCCAAACCCATTACCCCTAACGGGGACGGAAATTGACTCTTGGTTGTTAGCGGGTGGGGGTTCTTATTAATTTGTTCCAAACCCATTACCCCTAACGGGGACGGAAACTACAACTCCACTAAATGCAGCTTTCAAGTCATCATCGGTCAAGTTCCAAACCCATTACCCCTAACGGGGACGGAAACTCGACTAGTCAAGCTCTAAACTGGTTTTCGTCTAAAGGGTTCCAAACCCATCACCCCTAACGGGGACGGAAACTTAACCAAATATTAAATAGTCAAATACTTATTTTTAAGTTCCAAACCCATTACCCCTAACGGGGACGGAAACAGTATTACTATTTGGTATCTTTCAGGGTTTTCATAGAGTTGTCGTTCCAAACCCATTACCCCTAACGGGGACGGAAACGTAGCGCTCAATCCAACCAATTAACCCAGCTACATGCTGCCCTAGTTCCAAACCCATTACCCCTAACGGGGACGGAAACATTAAAACAATCGCCCGATATAGTGTTCTCGAATTGTTCCAAACCCATTACCCCTAACGGGGACGGAAACTTAAACTAGATGAATGAGGCTCTGAGTAGTTAGCTTGACGTTCCAAACCCATTACCCCTAACGGGGACGGAAACAGACTCAATGCCAAATTGTGTGAGCTAACCGATGGTGAGTTCCAAACCCATTACCCCTAACGGGGACGGAAACCCAAGCACATTCAGGCCAGAAAGCTATTTAGACTGCCTGAGTTCCAAACCCATTACCCCTAACGGGGACGGAAACCAGACTCTTGAAGTAAAGACGGATCGATTGAATATAGTTCCAAACCCATTACCCCTAACGGGGACGGAAACAGAAGTGAGACAACTATAGGAACGGCAACAGCGAAGAATGGCTCCAAACCTGTTACCCCTAACGGGGACGAAAACTCATCACCCAACAGCGTATAGAGTACATGTCAGCTAAGAGTATTCAAAACCTGTTACCCCCCTAACGGGAATGGAAACTTCAAATGCTCAATCAACATCACACATCTTTCTCCTGAGCCATTTTAAGAATCAAAGCATAGAGCGCAGGAGAGACTCGAAAGGTGGCATCAGCCATCAGGATATCCATCACTGGCTTTACCGCTGCAATCAGCCCATTAGTCTTAGCATCCACCAAAATACCCAGTAATCCAGTAATTCGGATTCCTAACCGCTGAGCCTCTGCACGGCCCCGACGTTCATCAATCGGCATTGAGCGCCTGAACTATCACTGACAACGATCACAGGCGGTTTAGCTCCCGTAAGTTTTTCAGATCTACCTCAAAATCTTCTACGTCATATACATAAAGCGGCACTTGACGAGATTTGAGAAACTCCTGAAAAGCAGGCTTCTCCATCTCCGCCATTTGGGCCGCATAACCTAGGGTCAACCGCCCTGACTGAAACAGATGCAAAGCAATTTCCTGCAAAAATTCCGCCTGGCTTAGTTCAGAGGCTCTGATAATTTCATCTGAAATCACAATGCTCATATCAACCTACCTAAACTAGGATGCCAACCGTATCCTCTATAAGGATAACGCTGCTGATTCTTTACCATCGCTCACATCCCAACCTTAATGCGATCGCACCCAACCATCCAAATCAGAAGGTTATTAGGCCAATCATCCTCAGGGACCAATTATCCGGGTATGCCAAGGAATCAGTCATAAATCCCTGCTGTCTTATTCTGACATCGTTTAAGGTAGAACTATGGAAACCGTTCAGGCAAGTTCCTCGCCCTGCCAAACTCTTAAGGAAGCGTACCCGTGGCATATGTAGCAACGGAATATAAGCATATCCAACTGGATAATGAGCAGGTGCCGATGATTGAGGGCACCACCATGAAGGTTGTGGAACTGATCACCTCGCACCAGGCCTACGGCTGGAGCCCTGAAGAATTACATTTTCAATACCCGCACATTGCACTAGGCAAAATTTATTCTGCCCTGGCCTACTACTGGGACCATCGAGAAGCCCTTGATGCCGATATCCAACAGCGTTTAGAACACGTTGAGCAACTGCGTCAATCAGCTCCATCGTCACGCATAGCTCAGAAGTTGAAAGAGCGTGGCATGATTTCATGAGCGTAGCGCTCTATATGGATGAAAATGTCCCCCGTCAAATTACAACAGGACTCCGTCTTAGGAGCATCGATGTTTTGACAGTTCAAGAAGATAGCCGTGCGGGGATAGCTGATCCAGAGGTACTTGATCGGGCCACCAAGCTAAAACGAATTCTATTTTCTAGAGACGATGATCTGCTGGCGATCGCAAATCAAAGACAGCAGCAGGGCCAATTCTTCTATGGGATAATTTATTCCCATCCACAACGCAGCAGCATCGGCGACTGCATTCGTAACCTTGAACTGATCGCAGCTGTCTGTGACGTGGAGGATTGTCTTAATCAGGTGCAGTATCTGCCGATGTAATTTACCCATCAAAACCAAACTTGATCATGGCAATCCACACTATATTGGCTGGTATATATTTGGTAGTTGATTTCTACCAATCGACAAAATTCAATTAGGCAAAGCAATCCAAGCCTTTATTTCATCCTTGGGGTAGTAGGGGGCGTGGGTTCAAATCCCGCCGCTCCGATTAATGAAAACCGCTGATATCAGAGGTTTTTGTGCTTTAAACTATTTTTACATACAGGTAGGCAGGGGGCGTCTCTGTCAATAGAATTGCAACCAACACCCGCTTGACTCAAAAATCTGGGCCTGATAGCCTACCTGACTTTTCCTACTAAGTGTTCAAACCCTTGATAGTCATTACTTGTGGCCCATAGCCTGATCATCCGCTAAAGTGAGTGCACCGCTACCCAGGGAGCCACCGATGAGTACAGAGCGCTATGAGCAA
>NZ_JADEXP010000416.1 GCF_015207065.1 Leptolyngbya cf. ectocarpi LEGE 11479
GGAAATTAGCCGCCGAGTGAATGCCGAATTGGGCAACGATAAGAGTCTTTCAGAAGCCTGGTCCGCTATCCCACCAAAACTCGCCTTTTATGACTATGTGGGCAACAGTCCAGCCAAGGGCGGCTTGTTTCGAGTCGGGCGCATGGTAGACGGTGATGGTCTACCGACCAACTGGTTAGGACATCCCATTTTCAAAGATCGAGAAGGTCGAGAACTGAGCGTTCGACGCATGCCCAACTTCTTTGAAAACTTCCCCGTTGTTCTATCTGATCGTGATGGTATTGTCCGTGCCGATATTCCCTTCCGACGTTCAGAGGCCCAGTATAACTTTGAACAAACCGGAGTAACGGTGAGCTTCCAGGGTGGGGCTTTAGACGGCCAAACCTTTACCCAGCCACAGGATGTGAAAAAATACGCCCGCAAGGCCCAGCTCGGAGAACCCTTTGAGTTTGACCGCACCGTCTACAACTCCGATGGTGCCTTTAGAACCAGCAATCGAGGTTTCTTTGCCTTTTTCCATACCTGTTTTGCTTTAGTGTGGTTCTTTGGTCACATTTGGCACGGTCTGAGGGCTCTCTTCCAAGATGTTTTCTCAGGTCTCGATCCAGCCCTCAACATCGAACAGGTGGAATGGGGCTATTTCAAGAAAGTTGGTGATCCCACCAGCCGACAGACCACGATTTAAAAGTGCTGTATCCCCATTAAATCGTGAATATATTCATGCAGGATACGCCCCCTGCATGAATTCTTTTTCATTGGCTAGTTTCACTAATTTGTTACCCATACCTCAATAGGAGGTCGTCCATGTCACAAAAATATGTTTCCAGAAAAACGGCTCCGCTTCAGTACACCCTGAGAAATTTAAATTCTGAAGCGGGTCGAGTTGCTCCTGGCTGGGGTACGGCACCACTGATGGCTGCCCTGCTGGTCGCGCTACTAATTTTCATGCTGATCATTTTGCAACTCTATAATGGCACCATTGTGCTAGAGGGTTTTAATTCTAACTAAAGACATTTTCCATGGAGATAACCCATGCCTTACCTATTTTACTTAGCCTATGGTGAAGGCCAGTCTGCAACAACTGCGACTGGCGTGTTCTCAGGACTGATTGTATTTGTGATTAGCTGTGTTATTTTTGGTGTCTTTGCCTATCGAAGCTATCCCATAGACCGACAGTAATTCCTTCGCACTGTCATTATTGCCGGGTATTGTTGCTCATCCCTCCTGAAATCAGGAAATTTAAAGCTAATAGACCCCTGGTACGGATAATGTACCAGGGGCCTGAACAAATAATTGGGCAATTGTTTTATGCCTGATCTTGCTGAACCGTCGGGAAACGCTGGGCAAAATAGTTGCCCAGAAAAGTACTGATAAAAGATAAGGCAACAGGTCCGAGAATAGTCCCTAAGATACCGTGGACGTCGAAACCAGGAACAAATGCGGCAGCCAACCAGAAACAAATACCGTTAACAACAAACGAAAATAGACCAAACGTAATCAACGTCAACGGTAACGATAACAAACCAATGATGGGACGTATTAACGTGTTGACAACGGCAATTGAGACAGCGGCAATGAGAGCCGCCGCAAATGTGTCAAGATCAACACCGGGCACAATCAGGTCTACGACGAGCAAACTCAACGCCGTAACCAATCCGGACAATAAAGATGTAAGTATACTAATTGTTCTATTCCTCAATTCTACATGGCCCATGGTGCCAGCCTATACCTGCAATAGACTCCCCATTTAGACAGATTTTATCTTGCGATTTTTATAGATTTTGAGTAAGAGAGCATTCATAACATGCATGTTATGGCCAATTTTACGGACAATAGCTAATCAACATAATATTTCTGTAGAGAGATGCTGTACTTCGCTATCTACCTTATATTTACAACTACTGACTTAACTACAAAAAATAGACAATGAAACTTCTACGATTTGCCCTCGGCATTTTCTTGCCTCCCGTTGGTGTATTCCTCAGCTACGGTATTAACACCACTCTCATTATCAATATTTTGCTGACATTGCTAGGAATCGTTCCAGGCAGTATTCATGCAGTCTGGGCCATTGCCAAACATTATGAGAAAGCTGGCAGCGAAGCTTATTGACAAAAACTCGCTAGCCAAAGAGCCCTCATAACAGCTTTCACAAGGGCTCTTTGGCTAGCACCACAATAGAGTGGGATAGCGTAGTTATGACTGATGTAAAAATGGCAAAACAAACCACAGGGGCGCTTTTTCCTCGAGGGTCACACGCGCTGTTGCATGCATGCCACCCAAGGGAACCATATTGAGACTACTGGCCGACCATTTATAGCCACTGCTAGTATTTGGATCGGGAGTAAGTTCGATCAGCACTTCAATAGTGGTCGGAGCCGCCGGATCTTCTAACTGTCGAACGCCGTCTAAGGTCATCACTGTTGGCAAGGATACCTCACTCACTTTACCCTCTATGCCACCAGCGGCTTGCTTATTACCCTCCACATCAGGAATGAGAAGCACATCCATACCGCGTTCAATCTGAGCCAACTCCCCTGTGGGAAAATGGGCAACCCCAACCAACTCCCCCGAACCTCCCTCAGCATATGCCAAAATTGCATGACTACTGGTAGTTACAGGAATACGGCCTTCGCAAGCCCAAAAGATTGCGGCCCCTAGCAGACCACCAATGGTGAGCAACGGCAGCCAACTGCGAGGAGAGACGATTTGCATAAGCTGATCAAGCTGCTCTGGCGAAGATAGCCGCTCTAAAGCTTCTTGACGAAAGATACTGCTGTCGCCCATCCTTACTCCATCCTCAACTAAGGTTTTCTAATTCTTAAAATTATCTGTAGGTCACTATCAATGTTCTTATAGCAGAAAGTCCTATGAATGGGAGTAATGCTCAGATGATTTTAATCATTCCCCCATATTTAACCTGAAATCTATAATAATTGGGTTTTCATCTCTTAACAAAACCTCAGAAAAGTCTTCGAAACCGAACACATCATTAGAAGTTCATGAGAAACTAACAAAATGGCTTCCATTTTTGTTTAAGCTCGATATGATAGGATTGGCTTGCGCTAAATCAATTAGGCAAGACTTTCATTGTTTCTACACTGAGGTAACTTCCATGGAAGAGCAAAATAAGAGCGTTTCTGATGAGCAATTGTCTGATGAGCAGCTGCAGGACGTTGCGGGTGGTAACAAAATCCAAGAGCAGCGCCTTGAGCACCTAGATAACCAGACCAAGAGTGTTAAGGATATTCAGGCAGAGCGTCTAGATCAGCTGGACGAGCGTACTAAGTAAAAGTATTCTCATGGACCACACAGGCTTAATTGCTTAAGGTTCCATAGAATAATAGCGAATAATCCTGCTAACGCATTGCAAGTTAGCAGGATTATTCGTATATAAATTTTTAAGTATCCCTTACTCCCCAGGAAACAACGGCCTTTATCAAGCAGTTCCTGGCTGACGAATCCGCTCAACCAGATTAAAGAACAAAAATAGGTTAGGAAATTGATTACGCTCAAACGTTGCCCACAAACGGCTTTGATCTTTTTGATAAATCTCAAGCCGGTGGGTGACTCGCTTGCCGATTTTGCTTCTTTTGATCTCTGCATGGCCAAAGTCCTGCCAGTCAAGCGTTTGATTAGGTAAAGCCAATCCCTTAGCACTGAGATTTAGTCGGTCAAATGAAATCGAGGCTCCATTATCTAGATCGGTGAGGTGCTGCTGTAATTGAGTGGCCAACATGCCCTCCCAGATCGCATCACCAAACTGCTTTGGGTTAGCTATGTCGATGCCAAATTTGCTCGGCTTAGCGCTGTGGGTATGAACCGTATAGTCATAGAAAGTCTGGCCGCCACCGCTCACGATAGAGGTGTAGATTTTACTAATGTCCCTGTAGAGCAGTAGCAAAGACTGGTCGTTACGATTATCGATCAGTCCTTTTTCATAGAGAGAAACAATTGTTTGAGAACTTTTCAGGCGACGCGTACTACGAATCACAAGCCAGAGACTCAGAAAAAAGGCAGGAATTCCAATGAGAAACAGACAAGCGATTAAGGTTACTGGCAATAATAACCCGTGTAAGGTCAACAGAAATCTGGCTCGCTTTTTGTTCCATCCAAATTCGCCGATTACATGACCCAACTCAGCGGCGGGGTAAGTTGTCTTTGGCATAATTTAATGCTCCTTAAGGTTGGGGGAACGATGAGAGATTTTTAAATTTAGCTAGCGGTTAGATTGGTGACGGGTAGCGTATAGCTAAAGCAGGGACCCGGTGAGAAGCTGAAGGCATCTCACCGTTAAAGCAATAACCTTTAGAGATTCACCCTAGACAAATCCAAAGTCGCGATCGAGGCTAACGTTCACGTTATTTTCAACCACACCAACTATGTTGCTGCCCTTCATGATCAACGTATCGGTGCCACCGCCCCCGAGGAAATCTCCCTGAGAAGTATCCAGGGTGTATTCACTCCGATTCCCCAAAACAAATATCTTGTCTTGTTCGTAGGTACTAAAGTCCTCAAGGATGGCATACCCGTAATGGTCGTAGGTATAGACGTTGGAGCCGACATAACTCATCAGGTGGAAATAGTCAGCGCCGCCGCCGCCTGTCAGCCAGTCATGTTCATTGGAAACGGTGCTATGCATACCAATCAAGTTATCGCTACCTTCACCACCGAACAGGCGATCGTTGCCTAAATACCCTCTGAGAGTGTCGTTCCCTCCGTTACCGTAGAGATAATTATTGCTGACATTACCGGTAATCGAGTTATTTAGACTATTACCTCGGCCAGTCGTTACACCCGACACTGAGCGTAGTTTTAGGGCTTCTACGTTATTGCCTAGCTGATAGTTATTCAGCAGTGTTTCTACCGTATCGAAGCCTTGGTTATAGTTTTCGACAACTGAGTCTCCTGCATTATCAACCACATAAGTGTCGTTGCCGATGCCACCGATCATCGAATCAGCGCCGGTGCCGCCGTCTATCCGATCGTCACCACCGTAGCCTCCTATCGTATCGTTGCCAGCGTATCCATAGAGGTAGTTACGTTGGTTATTGCCATGCATCAGGTTACCCAGGCTATTGCCATAGCCATTAATGGCGTTATTGCCCTGTAGCTGCAGGCCTTCTACATTTTGGCTTAGGGTAAATGTGACGTACGATTTTACCGTATCAAATCCTTCACCAGACTTTTCAATAACGGTGTCATTGACGTTATCAACAATATAAGTATCATGACCTTTTCGCCCCGCCATGCGATCTGCGCCTGAACCCCCATTAATAAAGTCATCGTCATGGCCGCCAGTAAGATTATCATTACCGCCGTAGCCATACATATGCCAGTTCTCCCACCAAAGTCCCCAACCAGATTTAGTGGCAGTCTTTACATCGTTGCCATTAGTACCGTAATAAGTTTTAGTCATTGCTCTTGGCTCCTGAAAATGTGTGTCTCAGAAACAGCTTGTTTGCTGTTCTGATAACAGATTATTCAGGTAGGTGTCC
>NZ_JADEXP010000417.1 GCF_015207065.1 Leptolyngbya cf. ectocarpi LEGE 11479
CTTAATAGCAGTGGGATATCATCGACGCGTT
Source organism: Leptolyngbya cf. ectocarpi LEGE 11479 (assembly GCF_015207065.1). GTDB lineage: Bacteria > Cyanobacteriota > Cyanobacteriia > Phormidesmidales > Phormidesmidaceae > Leptothoe > Leptothoe ectocarpi. The sequence continues at coordinate 32 of NZ_JADEXP010000417.1, forward strand.
CGTTACTGATCAACTGGGCCATTGCTTGGCTGGGATACGATTTTGGGCATTATTACGCTATTCGCTATTCTCCTATATTTTCTAGCGAACCGTGAGTAATTAGGCTATCCAAAAAAGCAACAGAGGGATCAAAGACATTGATCCCTCTGCGAAACGTTAGCTATGTTCTAGTTAACGTCGTTGGTTATGCCCTGGCTTTAGACCTTTAATATGCTGGTTGTTCATGTTCATGTTTCCTTTGTTGTATTATGTTTGGACTTTTTTCTACTTGCGCACTATGGAACGTAAGTAGTTGAGACAGGCCTGAAGCCGATACACCATACCACCTTCGAAATACAAGAGAGCCTCCTTTATTTCGCCAGCATCACAGCTTTCATGAAAAAGCATTTTTGCTTCATCCTTATATGCTGCAGGTAGAGTTGCCAAAATAATAGTGACGATAAAGTGGTTGATGTTTGGTCCTCTAGATGGAATGTGGTCAATGTCTGGTCCTCTTGATGATGGTTTGCCGTTACCTCTACATCGGAGATAAGAGCTCGGTGGCTCACTGTGTATAAACATGATGGTTCTTTGTATGTTGTATTAGGTTTGATGGGGCTATCCCTAATCAAGCTCTGATTTGAGCTTTAATTAAATTCCTACAGAGCAGTGAAATGCTGAGATTTCAGTGGTACATATCCAAAAATGAAGCCAGTCGATGTTCTAAAGTCCCAATTTTTCCAGAAGAATCCAAAGAGTAAATAAGTTATGAATATTGATTGCTTATTCTCTGGACGGTGTTGAGCCTTTTAGCATATCGACTATCTTTAGAAGCCGAATTTAGGATTCCGTTGGGAAATGGATTCTAAGTCATTGAAGTAGGCTTCAATTTCCTTACAACCCTCAGCTGTCGTAATATGCATGTGCCCCTTCACTGAAGGAGCCTCAGGATTAGTGCGTATAACTAATCCTAGATCGATGAGTTCTTGGGTAAGAGGCAGAATATCTCTTCCCATATGCAGCTCTTTGCCAAGCTGATAAGCAATAGCTTTGAAAGCTTGGCTCTTACTACGCTCACTCTTGTATGCTAAAAGTAACAAGGTTTTCTTGTATCTTTTTGTGGGCTTGACCATGATAAATACCTCAGAAACAGGATAGATATCACTGCTCTGGAGGAAGGGATAAACCTCAGCAACTGTAGATTAAGGTCATCTACTATCTGGGTCATTACCACTTTGGCAATAAGTAAATCGACACAGTATCAGTTGAAGCTGATGTATGGCTTAAAGTGCTGATTTCGCTTGATAAATCGTGATTGTCAGCAAAATAACCTATTCTTTTGATTTTTCTCGCAATATGACAGTTGATGGATGCGGCACTTTTCCATTGCTGACGTCTGAGGTCTCAACTCCACCCCATCGCCAATGCTGCATCCACAAAAACTTACCCACATATCAACACAGTCTGCTATCGTGCCAATGACCAACCGCTTAAGCAGCTAATCGGATAAGCAGATGATTATAACTATCGCCGGATTTAAGGGAGGGGTGGGAAAAACCACCACTGCCGTTCATCTGGCATGTTACTTCGCTCAATTATCGCCAGATACATTACTGGTTGATGGCGACCCCAACCGCTCAAGCCTTAACTGGAGTAAGCGAGGAAATCTACCGTTTGCGGTTTGCGATTTGATGGGAGCTGCTAAAGCATCCCGTAAAAAGGAACATATTATTATCGATACCGAAGCTCACCCAGACCATAGCCAGATTGAGGAGCTAGCGTCTGGCTGTGACCTGCTGCTATTGCCCACTACTCCGGATGCCCTGGCCCTTGAAGCTTTGCTAGGAACCGTTAAAATGCTTAAGCAGTTAAGCGATTATGCAGTACTGCTCACCATGGTGGACAGTCGTAAAAAGGCTACGGCAGATGCGGCTAGGGCTACGCTTGAGCGGTTGAAGGTGCCGGTAGCTAAGCAGCAAATCAGGCGGTTAACGGCCTATGAAAAGGCGGCTCTGCAAGGGGTGCCTGTCTACGAGTCGGGTGATCGATTTGGGCGCATTGCCTGGGGTGAATATCAATCACTCGGTAAGGAGCTGGAGGAAGGTTATGGCGAAGACTAAAAAGGACACGGCTGAGATGTTTAGCAACCTGGCTGATTCGTTGGACCAGGAGCCAGAAACGAAAAAAGTTAAAGAACCTCCTGCCCAGCGGAAACGGAAGAAGACGGGTAAGCGGTCAGACCCTAATTACATTCAGGTGGGGGCCTATATTCCTAGAACATTGAATGAGGACGTCAAGATTAAGCTGGTGAGACATGATGGCGACTTCAGCGACTTGATTACTGAGCTATTGGAAAAGTGGGTGGCCGATTAATCGCTTAACTGCTTAATCAGAAAATCAGTTTCTGATCAGCTACTCATTAGTGATAAAGGCTTTATGTAAATATCCGCTTAAGCAGTTAAGCGGCAAGAGTTTATAGATTACGGGGCCAGGACGCTCAGGCGGTTGCACGTCTGAGTATGGAAGTCGTGCATGTGATTGCACACCCCACTCAAGCTACTAATCCATAATCGCAACAATTCGCCTAAGTGCTTAACTGATTAAGCAAAAATATTTTTAAATCTAATAAACCCAAAAAACATTGAAAATAAAGGGTTTTAATTGTCGATTAAGCGCTTAATCAGTTAAGTGGATAATTGATTAAGCAATATTGATGTACTATTTGTGCGTGAGTCGCACACCTACCCGCACGGACAAGCACAGTAGGCGTGCAGTTGGCTCACACGCTGAAACCCTTGTAGTCATAGGATTCAACTTATGAATAGCACAGATTTGCGCACTCTAGCGGACATGCAGGCGTACGCCACCGCACGCTATACCGCACAGGAAATCGCACAATCGCACAATGTGGCTGAGTCCACTGTGCGAACGCGATGGTTTGATTGGATTTGTCAGGTGGCTCCAGCTGAATTGCTAAAGGATGACCGGGGATATTCTGAACTAGCTCGGACCCTGTTTGGGGATTTTGCCGGGGTGAAACTTTGCGATCGCAAATCCTGGGTCACCGAAGCCAAAGCCCGTTACTCCCACGAATGGGCCAGTGCTGGCGTTATTGAAGGTGAGCTAGTGCCCGAGGAAGTCGGTAGCGTTCTCGCTCTACGGCAAACCCAGACCACCGCATTAGAACTATCCGTTGCTGAACAGATGGCCAACCTGGAAGCGATGATCGACCAGGTGAATACAGCAGAGGTCAATCTATCTGAGACCGAGCTACGAGCAGCCACGGCCCGAGGTCAAAAGCGGGCGATTGTAATGCATCAGGCAGAGCTACAGGCAGAACTGCAGACAACCAACATGCTCAGAGAGCGGCGTATGGGTGGTGGTCAGTAAGGAGGGATATTGCCGGTGGTCAGCTGCCCCATGGTTAACGATTACGGTCTTGATAAAACCCTGGGTTGGCCACCGGCTATTCGCTTAGAGATTCTGAAAATAAGAGGTAACCTATGGTTAGAGCGTCCCCATATGTAGATATGAAATTGCCGGAGCTAAAGCAAAAGGTATGGAAAGCGTGGTCATTCCTCAACGAGTGGAAGGGGCAGGTGCTCCAGCCCGAGAACTATACGTCTGAAATTAAACGCTTTGGCGACCGTCGATATAAGAAAACATGGGTCAAGGCATTGGCTTACTTCAAGGCAGTGAGTGCCTATGAAAACTGTCTTGATGCCTACATGCTGATCTTGCACACCTTTAACTTTACGCCTGACCGTTGGGACTACGAATACCGGCATGAAATTCTAGATGCCTTTTTGATGTATCCAGACGGGATGGAGATTATTAAGCAAGGTCTAGAACAGCTATTTTCAAAAGACTTTAGCCCACAAGAAAGAGAAGAGGCAGATGGGTTTTATTCCTTGGTGGAAGAACGAGAAGAAGACGTTGGAACCGTCAGAATCACAGCTAGATCTCCTCGGAGACTCCCAGGAGCTGTCGCCGCAGCGTAAACGGGTTGACGGCGCGATTGTCTTTAGACGCTTTACTAAGACCATTAAGGATAACGGTGGTGGTCCTGAAAGCTATGAAAAGGTGATTCAGGCTGAAACCCAAGAGCTGTTTGACTGCAATGTGCGGGAGCTATACGAGCAGACTGGCGGTAAGATTCGAGATCGCTCCTCACTACCTCAACCAGCCCAAGAAGCTTACATGGTGAATGAGTCGTTATCGGCCAATGAGCTAGAGCGCATGCATGGGACGATTGGCGGTGAGGATCAGGATGAAGTTGATGAGCGCATCAAGGCGGTTGTGCAGGAGCAGGCTAAGCAGACTCGTAAGTGGTTGCCTTGGTGAGGTAGTAGCTTAGCCGTTGATATGCAATGGGTTGAGCTTGCTGAGCTGAAATGATTAAGCGCTTAAGTAAATAATCGGTTAATCGCTCAATCAGAAAACAAGAGTTGAGATCGCAACCCAACCACGATACAGCTGGCTTAGCCTGATCACCACCTGCGTTACTCTGCTGCTAAAATCAGTAAATTAGTACTAACCTAAGCCCTGGCCACCGCTGGGGCTTTTGCTGTGCAGCTGCGCTCACAAGCGCAGTGATTGTAGCATGTTTCATCAAATCAGTTTGAAATCTCACTACGTTCAAACCTTTCCTATCGCTGGCATTGCCTAGATCTTTTGTCGTTGCTACGCATTAGGCTACGCCACATCGTTACCCCCTCGCAAATCGGCCCCTCGGGGGCCTGCTCCAGCTGTGCAGCAAAGCTGCCTTCCCACCACCAGGCATTTCTAGGCTACCTACGGGGTCAAGGGACGCTACGCTCTCCGCATGCGCTACGCCCCTGACTCCCTCCGGTTCCGGGAACTATGCCCTAGTGGGTGGTTGTTTTTGGGTTTGTCGTTATGCGTTCTGTTCCGTTTGAGTTTGTTTCTGGTTTAGCGGCTGAGTACGGTGCGGTCGAGTGCTGCTGGCGCGAGTCTGAGCGGTCATTTACGGGCTACGTGGCCGAGGTGTGGTTTGCTCAGCTGCCTGGTGCGTTTGCGGCTAAGTGGGCGGCGGTGGTGGGCTACCAGGTGCGGGTGCGTTGTGTGTCAGCTGGTCCGGCTCGGTTTGCGGTGTCGGTGCCGGTGGTGGTACCTCAGGGGTCTATTCGGTTGTCTGGCGGTCAGCGCGGTGGGCGTGTGCGGGTGGTGGTTCATCGGCCCGAGGCTTACTAGCGGTGTGGGGCTTCAGTCCTTTTTTTCTGCCTAATCAACTAAAAGCGGCGCTGTCCAAATTGGGCAGCGCCGCCTTCTCTTACATTGGATTGTTATGAAGCTTAAAACCTATGCAGCGATGGAAGGAGCCACCATAGCAACAGGTGCAGCTTCACCAGCAGCCAAGTCTAGAGGGAAGTTGTGAGCGTTACGCTCGTGCATTACTTCCATACCCAGGTTGGCACGGTTGATCACGTCAGCCCAAGTGCTGACGACACGACCCTGAGAGTCGA
>NZ_JADEXP010000418.1 GCF_015207065.1 Leptolyngbya cf. ectocarpi LEGE 11479
CTGCGCAGCTGATAGCCCCAGGTGGGGGCAGTTTCTAGCCGTCCTTTGTCAATGCAGTCCTGGAGTAGCTGGATCAGCTGTTGCCGGATGCGATCGCAAATTTCCTTATAGATTCCCGTGAGCGGCTGGCCTCGGGGTGGACGACCTACTTTTCGCGATCGCATCATCGTATCCACCAGCTCAGAGAATGTACCATCGTCCACTGCCGATGGCGACCCCTGGAGAGTCAGGATAAGTTGCTTAAAACGCGATTCCATAGGTAGGGTGCAATACGGTACGAGTATCCATTCAAACCTTCTCAAGATTATCGGCCTGTTTCCTGATAACTCATACGATTCGATTAGTTTTTACGCAAAAAGTTATAAAAGATTTGATAGGATACCCGAAACGTATTCCCTATAAGTACTTGGATGCATAACCACCCCACCGATCACCCAAAAACGCCACTTGGGATATCACTAATATTTTTCCGTAGGTCCTAGGGCGGCGGAACGCCCTAGCCATGGGGGTGTGGGGAACTCGGCGGGACCCCACGCAGCCGATTTTGCCAACTACCAACCCCCCAAATACATCGCTCGAGTATTAACCAACCGCGATAGAGACTGCTAAGAATTCTCTTCTCTCAGCAGCTCATTATCCCAATCCTGCTTCTCCCATTGCCCTAGCCAAGCTTGAGCAACTTTCTGAGCAAAGTCTGCCTGGCTAAGATGGCCAAATCGCTGCTCCAGCCCCCCAGAGACATGGCCATAACACCCTGAGTAAACGTTCCCGTCATCGCCATACGCTGCTCATTATCGATCATAGCGTCCCATCAGCATTCGCCTCAGAAGAAACTGTTTCAGGAATAGTTGCAATTCCTAAACTTGCTCCTTCAATGGCACGTAGTTCATCCATCACTGTGATGACTTTACCATGATAGGTTTGTTCATCCGCTTTGATGGTGATCAGTGCTTCTTGGTCAGGTTCCAGCTGCTGAACAATGCGAGTTCGCAAAGTCTCTTCTGTCACGGATAGCTCACCCAGAAAAAGACTGCCATCAGGTTCGATGGTGACCGTAAAGTCAGCCGGTTCCTGCGGTTCAGACGTATCGGTTTCAGGGAGATTAACGGGTAAGCCTTCTGTACGAGTGAGAAAGAGGGTAGAGACAATGAAAAATGCAAGAATTGCAAAAATCACGTCAATCATGGGCAAGATGTTGATCTCAAACTCGTCTTCGAGCTCATTATCAAGAATTCGCATATTCAGGAGTCCCTATCTTATGGGTGTATTTATCTTCGTACAGGAGTTCAAGCTGACCGCCGTGTTCTTGTAAAAGAGCTATCTGTCGCTTGTAGAGGCCACGAAACAAGTTGGCAAATAACAAGGTGAAAATCGCCACAACCATACCGGCAGCGGTGGATACTAACGCCTCACTAATACCGCCAGTGACGGCTTCTGCATTAGAGCCAATACCGCCAATCTCGATGGCGTCAAAGGAGCGAATCAGACCTAAAATGGTGCCGAGTAGCCCTAATAATGGTGAGACTGTGATGATGGTTTGAAAGATCGTGTTAAAGCGCTTAAGGAGTGGCAATTCCGCCTGGGTGGCACTTTCTAGGGCAAGACGAAATTGACTAGGAGAGGGGCTTTCAAGCTCTAGCGCTTCTAGAAAAATACGGGAAATGGGTAGATGAATACTTTGCCGAAGTAGGGCAAACACATCCATCGGTGCACGACGATAGGTGGCCAAGACTTTTTTGACAACTTTTCGCTGATTACGGTTAATGCGGAGCCAGAAAATTAAACGTTCAGTGGAGAGTGCGATCGCAATCAGTGAAAACAGCACCAGCGGCCACATGACAATGCCACCCGCTTGAAAAATCTCAGTAAAAGACATACCTACAACACCTACCAGGCTATAGAATTTTGACTGTCAGACTAGCTTGCAACCATCCATGCCAAGGCACAAGTTTATAGGCATGGTATGCCAGTAATTAATGACATTGAATGTCATATAGAGGCTCATTGTAATATACGTCGATGCAATTCATGTACAATAATGATACTTCCTTGAAAAGCGTTGTCAGGCTCTCGTTTCAGTGGCTGGAGCTCATCAGACATTAGGCCCAGCCAATAGCAATTGCACTGATTTTCCTATTTCATTTTTTTATCGATAGAGCTAGACTGATACAGTTCATGCCTAGTCTTAATTGATAAAGGCTATCAATAGCTTTCCCATGGCGCTTTCCCCATCATGTATAGAACAGCATAATAAGGAAAACGCGATTGCCCGCAGGTGGGTCTGCCTGGGAATGGTGGGGGCAGCCGGATTGCACGCAGCGCTGATTCCTTTGTTAGCCCTTCAGCCGATTGTGCGTGAGGATGAGCTTGAGCGGATCGAGCTGATTGTAGCAGCCCCACCTGAACCTGAACCGTTGGTGGAAGTAGAGCCTGAGCTAGAAGAGCCTCCTCTAGAGCCTGAAGAAGCGCCGCCACCGCCCAAGTCGGAAGATACAGAGCCGGAAGAACCTGAGAAACCCGAAGAGCCGGAGCCAGAAGAATCAGAGGAACCCGAGGAGCCTGAAAATTCGGAGGAGCCGGAGCCGGAAGAACCCGAGGAACCCGAAGAGCCTGAAAATTCGGAGGAGCCGGAGGAGCCGGAAGAACCCAAACAAACAGGGGACAGCGAAGAGCCTGTAAATGAACCCCCTGAGAGTTCTTCTGATGTTAGCGAACCCAGCCCAGATACCTCGGCACCGGTCGCTCAGAGTCCTAGTACAGAGGGCCGCACGCCCACTAGAGTTGCCGCTGCTGCCGGGCCGGGGATCGTGGTACCGACCGGTAAGCCTAGTGAAGAAGACGGTGACGGCACTGGGGAGACAGGATCTGGAGAAGATTCTGAGACTCAGACAGCCGCGCGGCAGGGATCTGGCGAAGAGTCCTCAGACGGAGGATCTTCTTCTGGTAGAGGCAGCAGACAGTTTGGCTGTCGAAATTGTGTTAGACCTGACTATCCTGATGAAGCCTTAGACGAAGATGTCGAGGGGCAACCAGCCATTGAATTTGAGGTGGATGAAGACGGTAACGTTGTCAATGCCCGTGTGGCTCAGTCCAGTGGTAGTGCGGCATTAGATCGAGCGGCATTAGACGCCGTGAGACGCTCAAGATTCACCTCAGGCGGTCAAGGTCGGGCCCGTACGATGGAAGTAGACTTTTCCATTGAGGGCTCTGATCGCAATCGTGCCGCCCAGCGACATGGCGAACGGCGAACGGTTGAGGAGGCAGCGCCTACAGCAGAAGAGCCGACCGTTACCGCCCAGCCCACAGCACCGGCTGCGGGTGGCTCAGAAAATAACGCACCCACCAGTGTGCCAGAGACGGCGGCTGGCGACAGTGCACCCACTAGCCCAGCGGCTAACGGTGCTGAGGATGCAACCCAAGAGGCGGAGGCTCCGGCGGTATCAACACCCGAGACTCCAGATACTCCCGAGACTCCGGCTGATGCAAGTCCAGCACCAGCGACTCCGGCAGCATCGCCCCCCGCAACAGCGCCAGCGGCACCATCTAGCCCCCAACAGCCGAGTACACCGCAGCCGAGTGCACCCGCAACACCTCAGCCGAGTACGCCAGAGCCGAAACCGCAGCCAAGTGCCCCTGCAGCGCCGCAGCCGCCAGCACCGCAGCCGGTCCAGCCAGCGCCGCAGCCGAGGCCCCAGCCCCAACCAGCGCCGCAGCCAGCACCCGCAACTCCGCCTCCTGCTAGCGAGCCAGCCAGCTAGTACCTATGGAGAGGAAATTGTTCATTCAACCACGAACTGCGCTGACGGCTGGATATGTTGTTGGGATTACGCTGCTGTTAGCCTGTTTTGTGGCCAGCATTGCCTTAGGTGTCGCTGACATCGCGCCCGCAGATGTGTATCAGGCGTTAGTCTCACCAGATGGCTCGACAGAGCACTTAATCATCCGGACCGTACGATTGCCGCGTTCAATTACCGCATTGTTAGTCGGTGCGGCGGTGGCAGTGGCCGGAGCGATTATGCAGGGTCTAACGCGAAATCCTTTGGCGGATCCTGGTATTTTGGGTATTAATGCCGGAGCCGCACTAGCTGTCGTCACCGCAGTCTTTTTATTTAATGCGGCATCGCTGAGCGTCTATGCGGGCTTTGCTTTATTGGGATCCGCCATTTCTGCTGTGACAGTCTACGCGCTGGGTTCTTTGGGGCGAGGTGGACTGACGCCGCTAAATCTCACTATCGCTGGGGCAGCTTTGACAGCGCTGGTCTCATCGTTGACTACAGGCATGCTGATTCTTAGTCAGCGCACCCTAGAAGAGATTCGGTTTTGGTTGGCGGGCTCAGTTGCGGGGCGAGATATTGAACTGGTTATGCAGGTGTTGCCCTATTTGGTGTTTGGGTTAGTTTTGGGACTGGCGTTAGGGAAACAGCTAACGACGTTAAGTTTGGGTGATTCTGTTGCCAAGGGACTGGGGCAAAAGACTATTTGGATCAAGGTATTGGCGGCCATCAGTGTTGTGTTGCTGGCGGGAGGGTCGGTTGCGATCGCAGGTCCCATCGGTTTTATCGGACTAATTGTCCCCCACATTGTCCGCTTTTGGACTGGGGCCGACTACCGTTGGATTTTGCCCTATTCGGCCCTATGTGGGGCAATTTTGTTGCTACTAGCTGATATCGGGGCTCGTCTGATTATTCAGCCCCAGGAGCTACCGGTAGGTATTGTGATGCCGCTGCTGGGCGCGCCCTTCTTTATTTATCTCACTCGGTCTCAGGTGAGGCGCTAATCCTATGGAAAAAACGGGGCAGTGGCTAGTTTTACGAACAGAATTTCTGTCTACGCGCCTCGACAGGCGGGTGCCAAAAGTGTTGATGGGGCTGGCACTGGTCACTTTGGCAGCCATGATTTGGAGTGTCGGCCAGGGAGACTATCCGGTGCCGCCGCTGGATGTGGTGCGTACTGTGCTGGGGTTACCCACAGATAACGCCGACTATGGCTTTATCGTCAATACCCTGCGCTTACCCAGAACGCTGGTGGCCTGGGGTGTGGGTATGGCGTTAGCGATCGCAGGCACGCTCACCCAGGGAATCACCCGCAACCCGTTAGCGGCGCCTGGCATTATTGGCGTCAACGCCGGGGCATCTTTGGCGGCAGTGAGTCTAATTGTCGCGTTTCCAGGGGTGCCCATGGCCCTACTGCCCATGGCTGCTTTTCTAGGAGCGCTCACCATCGCCATTTTAATTTATCTCCTGGCCTGGAATGGGGGAAGTTCTCCTGTCAGACTGATTTTAGTCGGGGTGGGCTTTAGCCTAGTGGCGGGTGCCCTGACTAATCTGATGATTACCTTTGGCAACATTTACGATGTCAGTCAGGCACTGGTGTGGTTGGCGGGCAGCGTTTATGGTCGCAGCTGGGCTCAGGTTTTTGCCTTTACGCCCTGGCTAGTTGTTTTTGGGTTGTTGGC
>NZ_JADEXP010000419.1 GCF_015207065.1 Leptolyngbya cf. ectocarpi LEGE 11479
ACATACTGACCATCCAGGAACATTTCTCCAGATTTTAGGTGCTTTCTCCATTACGGTGCGCCATCTCTATCAAGCTTTAGTAGCAGGAGAAACAGAGTCTATTACTTTTTCAGTTCTCCGATCACCTGAGATTTATTTATCGCTCACCAATACTGTTCTTCTAATTGGTATAGGGCTAGCTACATTTTTGGTTGGTGTTACTGCACACTCACTAAAGGTTGGCATGCCATCTGCGCTGGTGTTACAGGCATCACTATTCTTGCCTACAACCCTTGCCGTGTCGTATCGAGTAATTCCTGAACTGGTCCTCATAGCAATTTCTCAGCTGTTGGTAGCTTTCACCATTGCTTATTTATTCTCCCCAAAGTTTCGAAGGTCACGATATCCAGGTGTTCTCCTTGGTACCCTAATTGGTATTGGTATTGCGACAAAGTTTACATTCTTCCCCCTTACTTTTCTTCTGTTTGTGATGTGGCCTCGGCTAAGTAGTATTTGCGTAGCTGCAGTTACAGCTGGGATTACTTTCCTGATTACAACTTCACCTATCATCTCCTCGTATGGCAGGATGTTCGACTGGTTATTTTCACTCGCCACTCATACTGGTAAATATGGCTCAGGTGATGAGGGGTTCATCAACTTTTCCAGCATACAGAAAGATTTTAGATTTTTATATGTTAGTGACTCTATTTTCTTTAATAGCACTATTTTCTTGATAGGTCTTTACATTGTTATTAGTTTGATAATTGTTACCCTGGCTTTGCGCAAAGATAAAAGAGCAATGCGTGAAGAGAGAATGTTTAGGCTCAGTGCCTCTGTTAGAGACTGTTATCGAGCTTTAAGCTGTATGATTTTGATCCTCATGGTTCAAATAGTCACTACAGTCAAGCATCCAGGAATTCGTTACCTTATACCCTCTATGGGACTGATAAGCCTGATTTTATTTCTTGAAGGATATCTGCTCATTCACTTTATAGACAATAGGAATAGAAGCAATGGGCATCTGCTCAATCTTCGATCTTCGATACCATACGCCACTTTATCTCTTGTGGTAATTATTGGATTAAAGAGTTTTTCTGTGCACTCACAATCACTAATGAATATCACACAGCCATACCGTGATGAATCTCTAGATATGGCTGAGTTTGTCCAAACTCAGCACAGTGATTGTGTCCAGGTTGGATACTATGGAAGTTCCTCCATTACATATGCCTTGGAATTCGGCAGCTCTTTTTCTGACCGTAAGTTTGCAAGTTTACTAAGCGATCTATATCCAAATGAATATTTTTATAATATCTGGTCAAAAAAATTTGAATCCTTTGATGTTAGTGGACTTAATCTTCAGGACATTGGGAAGAGTAGCTGTTTGATTCTTAAGGGTCCACCGTTTGAACAAGGCGATGAACAGTTCTATCCCGAATTTTCTTTTAGTCCGCTGCGAACAGGACGATGGCAGTCAGTTTACATGGTTGATCAGAATAATATCAATTAAAGACTAGTGGTCCGTCAAGACTAAATTTTGGGATGAACAATTTCTGTAAGGTTTACAGAGAAAGCCTTTCGGAGATCGGCGAGCCCAATTCTTAGCTTTGATGCTGCACTAGACTATCAACTTTAGGTGGGACAAAATTGTCGGGAAGGGGAGGGCGGCACTGTCTTTCAAAAGGATGATTGCTAGAAAATAAATTCAGTTTATCTTCTAGCGAGATGATGTGCGTCTATTGTGACAGTGAGCAAGTTGTCAAGAACGGTACTAAAACCTAAAAAAACAAGTGTTGAAACGATACCTATGCAAAGATTGTGGTCGCCGTTTTAATGAGCGCAGTAGCTCTGCAGGGTGGACTATCAGTTTTATCGAGAGAGTGCGCCGCTATTGGATAGAAGCGACTGCCGGACTGAAGGATGCCCAGTTGTTTGAAGCCGATGTCAAAAGTGCCCGGGCATGAGCCGAACTGAGTGAGTGGATACACTAGCTCACTGATGGCAAGAGATGATACGGCCATGAGTTATGGAAAATTGCAAATGCCTATCTACCCCAGCATGAGACAACTAGCACCTATCTCTACCGAAAAGTGTGGCGTGAGGGATTGGCGATGCAGATCGAGGGGGCTTAAGACAAGCCTAGAGTCGCTTGGGTTAAGTAGAAGCAACCGTTTACAGCTACCAGTGCATCGAGTGATGTTTGTGCAATCATGTGGAAGCCTTTAACAGTGCCGTTTCGGCGGCAGAATGATGGCCACCTCGGCGATGGGATTCATCAAACTTCCCTTAACAATTGCTGAACTCCTCTTATGCAAAGGATTTGAGTATTTCACCCCTTCGCGGAACAGCGCCCATAAACAGACTAAAACGTATCAAGTATCCATTGTTTGGGGTGAAGTTCAGAATGGCACGCTGGTTCAGTGTAGTTAATATGAGTTAGCTGTATGAATCAGTTTGAACCAGTGCCCATAAGTGTTTTTTAAGAGAAAATAATTTACAAAAAATACAGCCTGTATATAAGATAAGGGAATACAAATGAATTAACTGCGTAAGTAGCGTACTTCGATTTTGGCAGAAGCAAATTTTATCTACTAAAAAAGTGTTATGGATAGCGAACATTCAGTCACTAATATACGTAAAAAGCGTAATTCATTATTAGTCAACATCCTAGCATTAGTCACTATTTTCTCACTTTGTTTCTTTGTCTTTTTCCAGACAGGACTTTTGTTCTCTGGCTTCAATTTATTTCTCAACGATCATCTAATGATCACGATGCACCATGAGGTCCAGCAAATTGGACTATGGGCGACTGTCGAAAGGTGGTTAATCAATGACTATAACCATGGTAGATTTCAGCCGTTCTACTACTTCCAGGATATCTTGTTAACCCAGATATTTGGGGTTAATGCAAATCTTTGGTTTGCTCACACATGTGTTCTGGCAAGTCTTACAACTTTTGCTTTATTTGCCGTTGCTCGTAATATAGGCATGTCTTTACTGACAGCTTGTATTTTTCCTGCTTTTGTCCTGGTTGGGCCTCAAGCAATCATGTGGGCCCAGCCTAGCTATCCTCAGGTTATCGGCACCTTTTTGCTGGCGATCGCCATGCTTCTAGCAGTCATTCCCACAAAAGTAGATGATCCGAGGCAGAACCTCCTATTCAATATTTTATTTGTTCTGTTTGTTCTTCTAACATCTCTTTCAAAAGAGTCATATATCATTTTTATTCCTGCCTTAATGGCAATTCGGATTTGGGCATACGCCCAGACTAGAAAAACGTCACTATACAACGCTGCTCAAAGAACATTAAAGACGAATGCCATTTTACTCGGAATAGTGATAGTTGAACTCCTGTATATTTCCCTAGTAATCGGAGTGGATGGTATGGGCTATGCTGGAATTCAAGAAGAGACATTTCAAGTTTCTAAATTCCTTAGAACTATACACACGTTTCTCTCCAACAGCTATCTCCAGATATTTGGCATTTCCTTTCTTATGTCTCTTATTCTTCTAGTTCGGAGAAGAGAGTCGATCTCAGCATTCCTCAATCATCTACTACCTGCTGTTTCCATTGCCTTTCTAATTATTTCTCCACAAATTTTACTTTATACAAAGTCTGATATTCGAGGATACTATTTGATTCCTGCAACGATTGGATCAGCACTATTGATTACATACTGTATCCATCTTTTAAGCTCCCATTCCAAGCTTGCAGCGTATTTGTTAGTTAGTTTGTCAATAGTTCTAATCTCTACAAATTTTTCAGCAGTCTGGAAAAGTTATACTTTCACGGCATATGACAATCGCAACATCAATTCTCTCTTACAGCAGACTCAGAACTGTACTACAAATCAAGATCCAATCTTAGTTGTGAGCAATCCAAGAGTGCGGTATGAGGCATCTCTAGCCACGCGTAAAATTCTTAATTACGTACATGATCGTCAGAACTTAATTTTGGCCACTTATGGGCTAGAGGGAACGGATTTCTATTCTGAAAAGTATCGAGATGCCGAGGCTATTTGGTCATTTATCGATCCTCAATATGTGTCTCAACAGTATGATGGGAAGACAATCAGTGCCTTCCAGCAAAAGCAAGAAATTATGGCAGTAATTGTCTTTGATGGACTGGATGAAGAGTTTCTCACTACTTCAACTTGGTTTAAGGAAGATAAATTTGAGAAGTCAGTATTTCCAATTACTTTTGCGCCTGCAAATCTATATTGCAAAATTTGAAGAACTTATTTTAAGCCAAAGAGGAAGCGTCCCGCTCCATATCTTTCGGCAGCCTGTTTTGCATCAGTTTGAGATGCAAAACAGGCTGCTCATTGCGATATCGCTTCAACCCTGATTCGCAGGCCTTGTTCTTTATCTATCAGATAATATTTATATCTGCTCTATGACTCTTTATAGAAAAAGTCATAGAGCTTGCCAAACACGCTCGTCTTTATTTTTTTAAGTGACTGCTCGTAGGTTTTTAACTCTTGCTGGGATTGATGTAGCTCTTGCTGGGATTGATGTAGCTCCTGCTGGGATTGATGTAGCTCCTGCTGGGATTGATGTAGCTCTTGCTGGGATTGATGTAGCTCCTGCTGGGATTGGTGTAGCTTTGCGAGCAAGTCATTTAATTGGTTTGTTTTTTGAGATAGCTGAGCTTGCAGATCACCGTGTAAACAACGCAATTCTTCGATACTTTGGTCACGGCTATGAATTATTCTCCACAGTTTTTTCTCTATATCTTCCTGTCTATCAAAAGAGTTACTCATATCCCAGCAATGAATTGGCTTTTTGAATTTTTTTATTTTGACTATATTCTATAAATTCAGCATCTATTTTTATTGAGGATGAAATCATATTTAAGTGATATCTCTTTGACTCTTGTCCTGGATTATTATCACCAGTGCACTGATGAAAAGTGTAGAATTTCTCAATAAAAGAAGAGTCATAGAATATGTTCAATGTCGAGCATATTTTTTGCAAGACACTACTGGGATTCTCACAGAAATCCTCATAATGAAATATTGGTAAGTCAGAAACTGCTTCTGCATAGGAAAGATATGCAGAAGCAAAATCATCCGTTGAAAGTCCAGAGAAGTGAGTAAAAGTCCGTTTGATAGATGATAAAACAGTTTCAGCTCTTCGAGAAAAAACTATCCCAGAAGACTGTAATCCATACTTATTTAAGTATAATTCTTGTTCCCTTGTCTCACTAGGAAAAGCCCCAACTGCAACATTAGGCAGATAATTAACTGATATCCAGTCTCTAATTATTAATTTTTTATCAGTGGCTCGTGCAAGTTGGCTTAAGTGTTCAATCTTTTCTACGTAACTTTTCCTTGTAAAGGAAGCATACTCTTCTTTAGAAATTAAACCTAACCAATCTATGGCTTGCTTCTCAACTGCTAGTACTGAAAGGTGAGGGTTCACTTCAGATAGCACTAAGTTTCCACTGATAGAGCCTAAACATCTGTTTAATAA
>NZ_JADEXP010000420.1 GCF_015207065.1 Leptolyngbya cf. ectocarpi LEGE 11479
TGAACCGTACTCAAGCTGACTTGAAAGCGTTCGGCTAATTGGCGTTGGGAGATCGAGCCATCGGCATAAACAGCAATGATGCGCTGACGTAAATCAGTGGAAAGAGGCTTCATCTAAGGGAGATTCCTAGAGTCTGTAGGTAAGCCTCATATTGTATTCTAAACAACTAGGAACCGCTATAAGCAACGGTTCATCTTACAGAACGTGGATGCTCGTGCATAGTCCCCGCCTTGTCATTGCTCTTCTGAGCTGTCTGGCCATTGTCAGCTATGGTGCCCCAGCCAAAGCCCAAATTCCGGCTCTACCAAACTTGCCAGATGTGCCCTCCCCTGAGGAAGAATCACTGCCCTCTCAAGAGGTGCTCCCAGAGCGCGAACCGGCTCTACCGGATGAAACTCCATTGCAAATTGAGCAGTTGCCCCCAGACGACGTGACGGGGGAGATTACAGATGTGCTAGATCTTGAAGTCTGTCCGCCGCTAGCCGACACATCTGATGTATCATTCCTGGCCACTGACATTGATGTAGTAGGTAATACGGTACTACAGACCCAAATTGCAGAGCAAGTGGCCTGCTACCTGGGTCAGGAGATTCAACTATCGGATCTGTTTAATTTGCGATCGCGTATTACCAAGCTCTATCTTGATGCAGGCTACATTACATCTGGGGCCTTTGTTCCCAATAACCAAGATCTCACCAGCGGCCGTGTTCAAATTCAGGTAATTGAAGGAGAAATTGAAGAACTGCAGATTAATGGATTAACCCGCCTACGTCAGAGCTATGTGCGCGAGCGTCTGGAACGAGCCATGGCTACACCGTTTAACCAAAAAGACTTAGAAAGAGGCTTACAGCTACTGCAAATCGACCCCGTATTAGCTCGGGTTAATGCAGAATTAACAGCAGGAAATGGCCCTGGCAAAAGCTTACTGATTTTAGATTTACAAGAAGCCGAAACATTTCACCTTTCTTTTTCTACGGATAACTATCGTTCTCCCAGTATCGGGTCTGCAGGTGTCAACCTCGGACTCAATATCAGCCATCCCTTGGGTATTGGCGATAGCCTAACTGCCAGCTATGGCATTACAGACGGGTTAAATCTATACGATGCGACCTACTCAGTCCCCGTCAATGCCAACAATGGAACCCTGCGTTTTAGAGCTAGCAACAGCGATAGCGAAATTGTCCAAGATGCTTTTCGTGATGTGGGTATCCGCAGCGAAACCACCACACTCTCCGCCGGATTTCGCCAGCCCCTCGTGCGCAAACCAGCCGAAGAATTTGCTTTAGGTCTAGATTTTGAATGGAAACGGAGCCGTAGCTTTATTCTGGATGATATTCCCTTTTCTTTTTCCCTCGGTCCTGAGGAGGGGCGCTCCCAGGTTAGTGCCGTCCGTTTTTATCAGGACTGGGTTAAGCGCAGCCAGTCGCGGGTATTGGCAGCGCGATCGCAATTTAGTGTCGGCCTAGACATCCTAGACGCGACCACCAATGACTCTGGCATTGACGGTCGCTTTGTCAGCTGGCTAGGGCAGTTTCAGTGGATAGAACAAGTCTCTCCAAAGTTTCTATTACTCACCCGAGTCGGTGCTCAGCTCACTCCAGATGCTTTGCTGCCCATCGAACGCTTTAGTCTGGGAGGTGTTGGCACCGTACGCGGCTACAGCCAAAATCAGCTAGTGGCTGACAATGCCATCACCGGTTCGGTCGAGTTCCGTATTCCTGTGACAAAAGATCCCAACAAGCTTCAACTCACCCCCTTTTTAGAAGCTGGTCTGGGCTGGAACAATCAAATTCCAGACCCGGACCCATCTTTTTTGGCAAGTATTGGCTTGGGGGCACGTTGGGCCGTGAGTCCAGACCTATCAGTGCGGCTAGATTATGGGATTCCTCTGGTAGATGCCGATGATACCGGCATCTCATTACAGGAAAATGGTTTGTACTTTCTAGTAGACTATCGACCTAGTTTTTAGGCCCAGAAGCATTCAGGGGGTAATGTGTTCACATTAGTTATATATTCATAGAGCTGGTGAAGGAGAAAAATAGTTGTCATATCGTTTGGAAGATTATTACCTCAATGGCGTCCTGCTGCTAGATGGTGGCATGGGACAAGAACTCATTCGCCGTAGTCAAGGGCCAGCTACGTCGTTATGGTCTGCCCAAGTTTTACTTGATCAGCCTAAATTAGTGCAAGATCTGCATGAAGACTATATTCGTGCCGGTTCAAAGGTGATTACAACTAATACCTACATTACCGTTCGACACCGCTTGCAAAGAGATGCTGGCCTGGGAGATAAATTTAAAGAGCTCAATCAGCTGGCCGGTGAGCTAGCTGTACAGGCAAGAGAATCAACAGGAGTACCTGTTTTAATCGCGGGTTCATTACCGCCTCTGTTTGGCAGTTATCGCCCCGATCAGGTCCGCTCAGTTAAAGAACTTGAACCTCTTTACCAAGAACAGATGGAGATCCTTGAGCCCTATGTCGATCTGTTTCTCTGTGAGACTCTCTCAAAAGCAGAAGAGGGACTGGCCGCAGTCCGAGCTGCGAGCAAGACAAACAAACCAGTGTGGGTCTCATGGACACTGGAAGACATTGGTTCCAATCGATTGCGCGGTGGTGAATCACTCAGTGACGCTTGGCAGATATTGAGCGATTTGCCGATAGAAACCTTATTAGTAAACTGTTGTTCGCCAGAAAGTATTACTGCAGCTATGCCAGAGTTGTCCAGCTTTACTGATAAGGTCGGTGGCTATGCTAACGGGTTTCAACAAATTCCAAAGCAGTGGAGCATTAGTGATGGCATTTCTGCTTTAGGTCAACGTCATGATTTAGATCCCGATAGCTATGCTGTGCATGTACAACGCTGGATTGATGCTGGCGCGACCGTAGTGGGTGGCTGCTGTGAGACGACCCCTGCTCATATTCAGAAAATTGCTGATCTGCTTCGATCTAAAAACGGGTCATAGCTAACGTATAAACCATCTCAAATCCCACCAACCATGGCAAAATCAAACCGACCCACCTATTTGCCCACACTGTGAAATTTGCATTTATCATTGACCCCATTGCCAAGCTGGACCCCGGCCACGATAGCAGCGTTGCCCTGATGGAAGCTGCCCAAGAGCTGGGCCACCATGTGTACATCACCCAAGCTCAGCAAATGGGTGTTGTCGCTGGTCAAGCGATGGCCCACCTGACTCCCGTTACCCTCACACCCGTTACCCTAGGTGACAACCACTGGAATTCTGTCCCCGACTGGTACACCCTGGGCGAGACCCAATGGCAGCCCCTGGAAACGATGGATGCTGTCTTTATGCGCACGGACCCGCCGGTTACTGTGCCCTATCTCTACGCCACATATATCCTTGATTACATCAACCCGGCTAAAACCAAGGTGATTAATTCTCCCCAGGGTATTCGAGCGGCCAATGAGAAAATGTATGCCCTCCAGTTTACTGAAGCGATTCCTGAAACCATTGTCAGCCAGGATAAAGCCGTAATCCGTGAGATGGTGGAACGCTGCGGTGGTAAGGCCGTGCTTAAACCCCTAGGCGGTAAAGGGGGCGAAGGAATCTTGTTCCTGACTAATGAGGACCCCAACTTTAACTCCATGATCGAAATCAGCACTAAACAGGGACAAGAGCCGGTTATGGTGCAAACCTATTTGCCTGCAGCTAAAGACGGTGATAAGCGGATTATTTTGCTGGATGGTGAGCCCATCGGAGCCGTCAATCGTATTCCCACAGGCAAAGAATTTCGCGGCAACATGGCCGTGGGGGGGCGCAGTGCCAAGGTGGATATTACCCAGCGGGAGTTGGAAATCTGTACACAGCTGGCTCCCACCCTGCAGCGGGATGGTCTGGTGTTTGTCGGTATTGATATCATTGGGGGCTACCTGACTGAGGTGAACGTCACGAGCCCCACCGGCATGCGTGAAATTGACCGGCTGAATACGGTAAAACTGGGACACCAGGTCATCAACTGGCTGACCCCTTAGAAAATATCCGCAAGCTCCTGTTTTCCTGCTCATCCCATGAGGTATCTGCCATGACTCGATTCAATCGTCGTCGCTTTATTCAGTACGGTTCATTAGCGGCTGGAACGGGGCTGATGGCGGCCTGTGGGGCTGACACAACCCCTGATGCCAGTGTGGAGCCAGCGGCAGAACTGCAGTCGATTAGTTTTGGCACTAACTGGTATGCCCAGGCCGAGCATGGTGGCTTTTATCAGGCGGTAGCCGCTGGTATCTATCAAGAGCATGGTTTGGATGTCACGATTAAGATGGGGGGTCCCCAGGTCAATGGCACTCAGCTGCTGATGGGTAAGGCCGTAGACTTTTTTATGGGCTACACCTCGGATGCGATTAAGGCGATTGAAGAAGGGATTCCCAAAGTCACTGTGGCAGCCATGTTTCAAAAAGATCCGCAAATTCTGATCGCGCATCCTGGGCAGGGCATTAAGGATATAGCGGACCTTAAGGGTAGACCGATCTTTATTTCAAAGGCGGCTAATGTTACCTACTGGCCTTTTTTAGCGGCGAAGTATGGGTTTACTGACGATATGAAGCGCAACTATAACTTTAACCCTGGTCCCTTTTTGGCGGATAAGACAGCCGCTCAACAGGGATACCTGAGTTCTGAACCGTTGTCCATTGCCAAGGAAGGCGGTTTTGAACCGATTGTTTTTCTCCTGGCGGACTATGGCTATACTGCCTATTCAACCACCATTGAAACCCGTCGAGAGATTGTCGATGGCGATCCTGATCTGGTGCAGCGTTTTGTGGATGCTTCTATTAAAGGGTGGTACAGCTACTTTGATGATCCTAATCCGGGCAATGAGCTGATTAAGCAAGATAATCCCGAGATGACCGATGAGCAGCTGGCCTATGGTTTTGAGAAGATGCAGGAATATGGTCTGGCTATCTCAGGGGATGCAGAATCTAAAGGGATCGGAGCCATGACCGATGAGCGCTGGAAAGCATTTTTTACAGACATGGCTACGGCTGGAGTTTTTGACCCTGATACTGACTACACCCAGGCGTTTACCCTTGATTTTGTCAACAAGGGGCCAGAGTATTATCAAGGCTAAGGATTGTTGTTTGGCTTACTTCTTAACTCGACTTTATCCATTAAGCCGCGTAGCACAGTTCCAAGGCCGCAAAGCTACTATCAGCGACCACAATGAGGACTCGGGTTGGCAGCCATCGACGTACTTGACGCAGCATCTGTCTGGCCCAATCCGTTAATTGGGGTTTGCTGAAAAAATCAATCAGGATAGAATCCGTGGCCTCAATCTGCCAAACGCAAGTTGTCGCATTTGATTAACGCCTTAGCGATGTACTTCCAGGTGTGATGTGTCTCGTGTCACCAGGACTGGATAGCCGAGTGTTCCAAGTGTATCCAGAAGCGCATAAGCCAAAAAATAAACCGGCGTAGCCGTTTCTCCAAGTTCATCA
>NZ_JADEXP010000421.1 GCF_015207065.1 Leptolyngbya cf. ectocarpi LEGE 11479
CCAAAACTGTAAAAACATAGCAGGGCTCCAGACGCCGCCCCGCTGCCCAAACCCGTCAGCCACTGGGGTAATATTTTGAGCGACTGCAAACCCACTGCGGCCCCGGCAACGGCCAAAAAGCCTGCTAGGGTTAGGGTTAATCCCCAGAGGGGGCTGCTGGGGGCAAGATCTATAACACTAAAGACTAAGCTACTGACAGCATGGAATGTGAACAGTGCGATCGCAGCTAGACCCACTGTTTGCGATCCTTTCGGTCTCCTGGAATGACGCCGAAGGTGGTTACGGTCCTTAGGGAGGTCCATGGAGACAATTTCGTGACAGTTATTTTGACTAGCTCCAACCTAACCCAAATGCATAAGGGTTTCAAACGCTACTTTCTATCATTGTCCTCTTTTGAAGGACAATATGTAAAACAATATAGCTATTGTCTTTGTGTGTGTGGTTGTTCACAATATAGGCGTATCTATATTCGAGAGGAGATTTTTTGATGAGTGAACCTACTGTAGCTGATACTAAGCCAGCCGTTATGGAACTGGAGGCGGGGGATTACTGGTGGTGCAGCTGTGGCAATTCTGCCAACCAACCGTTTTGTGACGGTGCCCACAAAGGCACAGACTTCACCCCAGTCAAATTTACAATTGAAGAGAAGAAAACTGTAGCGCTTTGTTTGTGTAAGAAAACAGGTAAACAGCCGTTTTGTGACGGAACTCATAGCAATATTTAAGGGATTGTGATCTAATGAAGATACCCATTGTTTAGACTATAAATATGTCCCGATGGCGTTTGGTGAAAGTAGGTGTGATTTGGTTGGGATTGCTGATGCCCCTGGCGTTACATAGTGCCAGTAGTATGCGTCGGCCTCGCCATCAAACAATTACTCGCCAACCGCTGTTTCAGGGCATTGTCTATAGCCGACAGGTCAAAGCGCAGCCGCGACCTCAGGTTATTCACAGTATAGAAATTGATCTTACAGCTCCCGGTCTGAGACCCTTTGTGACTCCTGGACCTGCAGACGCAGTCCCTAACCAAGGTGGAGGGATTCCCCAAGAATCGCTGGCTCAGCGCACCTCGGATTTTGTGCAAACCCACGGGCTGCAGCTGGCAATCAATGCGAATTTTTTCTATCCGTTTCGAGAGAGTACGCCCTGGAACTATGGCCCCCGCGCTGGCCAGCGGGTCAATATTGTTGGCATAGGACTGTCCGACGGGGAGCTAGTATCGATCGGGGAGTCGAATCATCCGTCGCTTTGTTTGAGGCCGCAACAGGCAGCCATCCGCCCAGATGGGGATTGCCCCAATGGCACCCAGGCAGTTGCCGGTAAGCTGTTGCTAGTGGATAAAGGACAGCCGACCGCTGAGGTTAAGGAGAAAATTGCCCAGGGGAACGGCAGGCCGTACCCGTTTACGATCGCTGCAGTGGACACCAGTGGAACTCGGCTGTGGCTCGTGCTGGCTGATGGCAAACAGCCGCTTTACGCGGAGGGGAGTACGCTACAGGAAATGACAGATTTGATGCAGGCCATAGGGGCGGATAGGGCGTTGCAGTTAGACGGTGGGGGGTCGGCGACACTTGCGATCTCATCTCCCCTAACCGATGAAGCTGCAGGTCAAACTACCCCCACCGCTGCGGGTTCACATCTACTAAATGTCCCAGCCCATGTCAAAGTGCCGGGTCAAGAGCGTCCGGTCGCCAATCACCTGGGTTTCTTTGCCCAACCGTTAGAAACGTCTAACTAGATACCTAACCAACCGCAAATTCCACCACCACATCGTTAAAGTCTCCGTCGCCAAGACCGCTAAGGTCTTCAAAGCCAAAGGTATTATCGCCCAAGAGTTTGGCATGATCATTGCCGTTGGCATTGGCACCAGCGTGGCTAAAGAACACCTCACCTGTGGCTGGGTCGCCACCGCCTGCCACCAGGAAAATCCCTAAGAAATCCCCCCCTGTCAGGGTGTCCGAGATCGTCCGCACCTGGCCGTTCTCTCCTGAGAGCTGCACATCTAGCTGGTTGGCTAGAGCCGCTTCTCTATAGCCCGCATCGCCAGGCCGTAGCGTACTGTTAGTGAGCACATCACGGATCCCCCCATCGGCAAAGTCAGTGGTGTAAAACCCAACGGTATTGGCCCTAGCAGCAGACCGGTACACCGTAAACTCCACATTAACTAGACCCGTTTGCCCGCTAAGGTCAATGGCCGTAGCATCACCCACCAACAGATTAGTCGTCGTCGTTTGGGTGAATGTCTCTGCTATCAACTGGGTACCATCACCGAAGTCTAGGGAGATCTGAGCATCACTAATGGCCGTCGGTGTAGCCAGACGGGTTAACCCATTCACCACCAACTCAAACTCTAAAAACTGTCCTGTGCTCACCTGGCTGTTATCAATGCTAAAGCTGGGGGCATAGGCATCAGCCAGCTGGCCACCCTCCAGCAGCGAGAAACTGGCAATCTGGGTACGGCCAGTAGTATCAACGCTAAAGATAAGAATCTCGCCTACGTCAGAAATATTAACCTGGTCTACCTGCAGACGCACCGTATTCGCATCCCCCAGACCGGTGACTTCTAGACCCGATAGGGGCGTGAGTTTGGCGGTGGTCGGCGTGGGGGTGTTAGTGAGGGTATATGTGTCATCAACGGCGGGCTCTTGGGTGGGGAGACGATTGCCGATGGGATCTTGAATGTCTTGACTAGCTGCTAAATCTAAACCGACGATGCCATTAAAGTCGGCTAGATCGCCTCCGGTCACTGTGATGTCATAAACAGTCGCACTGATGGAAGTGATGGCGGTGACGATGGCCGTACTCCCTCCGGTGACGCTAAAGTCAGCTGGGTCAATGTTGAGAATACTCTCGTCAAAGGTGGCCCGAAACACCAAACTGTCTGCATCGGTATTGGCGGTAATCGGCGTTTGTCGGGTAATGCTCAGCAGGCTAGGGGCCAAGTCGCGGTCAAAGACCGTCAGCGCGTCGTCGTTAATGCTAGCGACAAACACCTGCTGGTTGTCGGGGCTGAGCGCCACACCCACTACACCTGCCAGCTCATCGGCACCATTGCGACCATCCTGGTCTTGAATGACCTGATTCAAGGTTAATCTCCCGGTGGTATCCCGGTCGAAAACTGTTAGGGCATTATCTGCAAAACTGACTACAAAGACCTGCTGGCCGTCCGGACTGACCGTAACGCTGCTAAAACCATTGATCGTTGGGATACCGGTAACATTCTTGCTTGCAAACAGATCGCTGTTTCCCCCAAACAGCTCAGCCCCGTCGTCGCCATCTTGAATCACCTGGGCAAAGCTCAAGGTGCCATCGGCCCTGCGGTCAAAGACCGTGAGAGCGGCATCTGTGGCGCTGGCTACATAGACCTGCTGACCGTCAGGGCTGATGGCCACCCCTGAGGCCCCAAACAGCGACTGCACATCGCCCGTACCATCTTTGATGGTTTGTCGAAGGGTTAAGTTGCCCGAGGCATCCCGGTCAAAGACTGTAATTGCTCCATCGGTGTGGCTCGTGACCAATACCTGAGTGCCGTCCGGACTGACAGCCACCCCTGAGGCGCCGGCCAGTTCGTCCCCCCCGCCAAGCACACCGTCTGTAAATGTCCGTCTAAAGGTCAAATTGCCCGAGGTGTCCCGGTCGAGCACCGTCAGGGATGAATCCACTAGGCTGACCACATAAACCTGCTGGCCGTCGGGTGCGATCGCAACATCAATCGCCCCTTCTAGCCGCTCAATATCATCCCGGCCGTCTTTTAGCAGCTGCTGTCGTGTTAGGGTGCCGTTCTCGCGGCGAAAAACCGTTAGAGAATGATCGCCGACACTGGCGACAAACACCTGGGTGCCATCGGGGCTCACCGTCACCCCAAATGCCCCAAACAGCTCCTCCACCTCAAAGCTATCTCGAATCGACTGGCTAAAGGTCAAATTGCCAAATGCATCGCGGTCAAATACTAGGAGCGCGGCATCAACAGCACTGGTGACAAATACCTGAGTGCCATCGGGGCTCACCGTCACCCCGGATGTACCAAATAACCGATTGGCGGCTTCGCTACCGTTGTCAAGGGTGCCGTCTTTAATATCTTCTTTAAACGTCAGCACCAGCGTAGCGGCATACTGCTCAAGCACGGTCTGGCGAAATGTGTGTGCGGCTACCGGTGGCCAGTGGCCTTTTCCGATTTCCCTAGCTGCGGCAGTAACTGTAGCTTCTGTTAGGACCGCCAGCGTCTCCACAAACTCGCTCCCCGCATCACCTGCAGCCACGTGACAGGCCAACAGGGTAAGCTGCGGTCTAGCAACCGTTCTAAACCAGTCGCGCAGCTGGCCAGAATATCGATTCAGATTGTTTAGCTCTAATATGCCTGAACCCAGCTGTAGCCCGCCGGGAAAGCCGTGGGCAACCAGCGTCAGTGATGCCGTAGGTTGCTGGTGCATCAGCTGACTAATTTGCTCAATGCCATCGCGGTCTGGGTCAAGCACATGGGCGCTGACACCGGGACGTAGCCCAGCTAGCAGCTGGGGTAAATCATCTACACGGCTGTCAAATATAACGAGGGCTGCTGCATTGAGATGGGTCTGCTGCCCTGGGACCGGTTGTTGACAATCAGACTTAGTAGTAACGATAGGAAAAGTCATAGAGGCGTATTTATAAACTGATATCGGTAAGAAAACTACAGGCCCGTCCGGCAGACTCAGAGGACAAAAAAGACTGATTTTTTCCTATCAACATGTCCAACAACGGCTCAAAACATCCGTATCCTGAGACAGAGGCAACAAAAACAACACCGCAGATTTACGTGTCTTTACAAGATCCATACCATTGGGAACATTGGGTTTTATGTCTGGCCCTATAGGTTGTTTGCCATTTTTCGACACACTGTCTTGCGATGGGTATCAACAATCTTCCCTAGGGAAGATACCGACTAAATTACTGACTAAATAGAGAGGTAAAGCCCTTATGATGTAGCCTGACCATCGGTATTCATCCGTCATGTTCCTAGATAGCCCTTTGCCTGATTTTCAAGGTGTTTTCGCCACCGCCACCGCCGCCGCAGACCTGGTAGTTGAGAATGAAGCTATCGAAGAAAATCTGCGTCAGTTTTTACTAGTGCTGTCGGTGTCCCTCGGAGTGGCCACCCTGTCACGGGTGGTGAGCTGGCTGCGCAATATCCCCTACACACTATTGCTATTGCTGGTGGGGCTGGGGCTGGCTGTACTGGATGTTCGACTGGTCAATCTATCGCCAGAGCTAATTCTGTTTATTTTCTTGCCACCCCTGCTGTTTGAGGCGGCTTGGAATATCAAGTGGGAAAACCTCAAGCGAGACTGGGTCCCCATCGTGCTCTACGCCATTATTGGCGTGGTGATCTGTGTTGGCGGGCTGTTTTGGGGCCTGTCCAACGTGGCGGGGGCATCGCTGGCGACGGCACTACTGGTGGGTGCTGGTCTGTCGGCCAC
>NZ_JADEXP010000007.1 GCF_015207065.1 Leptolyngbya cf. ectocarpi LEGE 11479
ATGGAATGCGGTACCTACAAATGGCTATGAATTACTACCTTCTCATTTTTTATGCTGGAGTGATTTTGAAGTCAAGCTTATTAATAAATGGAGATATGGGAAAACTCAAAATCATCACCCCATTGCCATTGGCAATCTGACTCTAGAGATATGGAAAAACGAACATTCAAAAGTATTTAAAGACGTTAATAGTAAGATTTCAAGTTTATTTCAAGCAGATAAGAATCTAGTTGAACCAACTATCAACATTCTATTCACGCTACAACCAATAAATGACCCTTTACCAGTTTGGCTCATAGAATCAATTCAGGCATCACCTAAGCATTGGAAATGGTGGATGAGATTACATCCAGCGATGCTGTCACAGAGTGAATCTATAGATAAAATCTTACATCAAAATGCTATAGACGATGTAAATCTTCAGAGTGCAACGGAACTGCCTTTGCCAGCGCTATTGGCTCATATGGACGTACATGTTACCCAGCTTTCAAGCGTCGTTTTAGAAGCTGAATTTTTCAATGTGCCATCGGTCATAACTGATGACAGAGCTGTACAGCTATTTCCTAAGCAAATAGAGTCAAGTATGGCTCTTTTGGCCACTAATCCGAAAGAACTGATAGAGGCAATTTCACAACAGTCCTTAAAACGAAAAAAAAGTACAACATCGCTGTATAAAGGCAAAGAATCTTCGATAGAAAAAGCAAAAAGAATCTTAAGCGATATCAAGAAGGATTCATGACATATCCTATATATGTCAAAGATTTCTATGCAATATTACGATTCACTATCTGCTTAGGTTTTTAATGTAATGACATTACCAATAATAAGTGTTGTCATACCAACCTTTAGGCGTCCGCAGTTGCTACTGCGTGCGGCTAAGTCAGTACTAAATCAAACTTTTATTAACATAGAACTGATTATTGTTATTGATGGGCAGGATCCTATCACGAGCAGAACGGTTGCCACCCTTAGAGATCATCGGTTGCGTTGTGTGGAATTATCGAAGAATCAAGGAGCACCTGGTGCTCGTAATCGAGGTGTGATGGAGGCTCGTGGTCATTGGATTGCCTTTCTTGATGACGACGATGAATGGTACTCCACGAAGCTAGAAGCGCAGTTAGAGACTGCTAAACAGGTGGCTCAGGGGTATCCCATCATCGCTTGCCGATTAAAGGTCGAAACTCCAGGCGGCTCTTATATTTTGCCACGGCGCCTACCTCAAGACTCAGAACCGGTCGGAGATTACCTTTTTGTCCGCAGGAGTCTTTTTCGGGGAGAGGGAAGTATAGCTACCTCCATGCTTTTGACAACAAAGATACTATTGCTAAAATATCCTTTTCAAGCAGGCCTAAAGCGCCATCAAGAAGCTGACTGGTTACTTCGTGTCAGCAACTATGAACAGGTGAATCTTCAATTTGTTGATGCGCCACTGGGCATTTTACATATTGATGAGGGCAGGCCACGAGTGAGTGAAGCTGGGGGATGGAAATATTCTTTTGAGTGGGTACAAGCTTGTCAAAAACTGCTGACACCTAAGGCATACTCTGCCTTTTTACTAACAGCTGTGGGATCGTTTGCTGCGCAGGAAAATGACTGGTCAGCCTTCAGCTTAATTTTAAAGGAAGCAACTAAATCAGGACAACCTTTACCTATTCAATACGGGCTATTTTTAGGTATGTGGCTAATACCTAAACGTCTTCGACAGGCTCTTCGAGTAAAATGGTTAGGTCGCCGGAGATTAAAGCCTTAAAACCCTTATCACTTAGATAGCCATAATACCCTAAATGAAAATTTTAATGGCCCATAACCGATATCAAAATCGGGGAGGCGAAGATGAATCCTTTGATAGCGAAAGTAGTTTGTTGGAGCGTTATGGGCACAGGGTTATCCGCTATGTTAAACATAATGACAGTATTTCAGAAGATTTAATCTTTAACGTCTCTGTCAGGACTCTTTGGAGCGTTGAGGACTATAAAAGTATACGAGTTCTGATTCAACGCGAGAAACCTAATTTATTGCATGTTCAAAATCATTTTCCATTAATTTCTCCTGCAATCTATTACGCTGCAAGAACAGAAAAAATCCCAATTATTCAAACACTTCGAAATTATAGACTATTTTGCTTAAATGCCTATTTGTTTAGGCAAGGACAGGTTTGTGAAGATTGTCTAGGACAGGCAATTCCTTTGTCAGGAATACAACATAAATGTTATAGAGATAGTAGAGCAGGTTCAATCGTTGTTAGTAGTTCAATTGCTTTACACCGACTTCTTAAAACATATGTTAGAAAAGTTGATCTATTTATTGCCCTGACAGAGTTTGCTAAGCAAAAATATGCTGAGAATGGCATCCCAAAACATAAGATCGTATTAAAGTCTAATTTTGTTGATCCTGATCCAAAAATAGGACCAGGGAATGATAATTTTGTTCTTTTTGTTGGCCGACTCTCACCAGAGAAAGGAATATCTACTCTATTGAGGGCATGGAAACAGCTAGGAGAGCATATTCCTTTACGCATTATTGGCAGTGGACCTTTGGAACCTGAGGTTCGTAACGCCACTTCAACACACCTGGGCATAGAGTACCTGGGGCCTCGTCCTATTCAAGAGGTTCAAGAGATTATGGGGCAAGCCAAGGCATTGATCTTTCCATCTTTATGGTACGAAGGTATGCCACGAGTCATTATAGAAGCCTTTGCTAAAGGGACTCCAGTGATCAGCTCCGAGCTGGGTGCTATGACAACGATGGTGATGCATCAAAAAACAGGTTTACATTTCTGCGTAGGTAACGCAGAAGAGCTAGTTAAACAGACACGTTGGATGCTTGAGCACCCAAGCCAGTGGCAAGAAATGCGCTTACTTGCTCGCCAACAATTTGAAGTAAACTACAACGCAGAAAGTAGCTATCACAGATTAATTGAGATTTATAGTCAAGCAATTAGTGCTCCGCAATAGTTGATTTTTATGTTAATTGAGTTGAAGTAAACCTAGTTCCACCTCAGTTTGTTTGGCTAAAATGAGGGCATAGAGTTTGGAGGTCAAAGCAGATGACCAAACGCAAGCGACGAGGAATCGCCGGGGATAAAACGATCTGCCTACCGATAGCCGAGGGGATTGATTATGAGCAATTGGTCGAGGACCGAGACGTCTACCGTGAGTAAGTAGACCAGGGCAATAGATCACCGGGGATATCCCGCCACTTACAGCCTTGAACCACTACATACAAAATGGCATTCAAGACAATAAAGAGGTCGACGCTACGGGGCCGACCACCTGATTTGGCTTTGGGTAGCAAGGGTTCGATTAATTCAAATTGGGCACGACTGAGACTGCTAGTGTAGGCTTTAGGCATGGCTCACGCAGGGCTAGAGATTTATGTAAACTTCAGCCTACACTGTGTGAGCTTTTTTACCCCTTGGAACCCTTTTCATACATCCTCTGAGGCCTATCGCACCAGTAATCAAGTGGATCGTCCCATGAACTATCTCGACCGAGCACTCTATGCCATGCAAGATTTTCACGGCTCTTGGGAATCGGCTGAACGCTCTGTTCGCTCTATGGCCATGCTGTGGAACTTTCATCCCTTTTGCCGTAAAACTCAGCAGCAAAAGGGCGGCTGTTTATGTCCGTTCGAGCAACTCAATGGCTTCCGATATCATGACGATTGGATGCGTAACTTGTTAATTGCCTCGTCGCTCAATGGTAGGAGACCGTTACCTATATCTCCTCACACAAACTGAGGTGGAATCAGAAGTAAACCAAGGTAAAAATAGTGGGTATTGGTAAAAATATTGTTGGCAGTGGTTGTTTCTCACGAGATTCATTTATTTTAGAAAGATGTCAAAGCAAGAGAGTTTTACACGTAGGATGCACTGATTACCCATTTTTTGAAGATGCCTTAAGACATGGCTATTTGCTACATGATAAAGTAACCAAGGTAGCTCAGCATGTAGTTGGTATTGATATAGCTCAAAATGATATCGATGCGATGAAATCTCATGGTTATGATGTCAGATTGATTGATGCAGAGAACATGTTTGGCTATCTGGAGTTAGAGGAATTTGATGTAATATTGCTAGCTGACGTTATTGAGCATATTGCTAATCCTGGGAAAGTTATTCATGAGTCAATCAAAGCTTTAAATGGGAAAGGTTCAATTATTATTACAGTTCCTAATGCGTTAGGAATTATTCGATTTCTAAAATCATTTTTTAAGTATGAGCAAGTTCATCCTGACCATTTAGCCTATTACTCATCTGGTACCTTAGAGGCATTTGCTCTAAACTTCAAATTAAAGATTGAAGAGTTAGCTTGGTACCAGTTTGAAGTAAGAGATAAGCGACCTATTGTATATTTAAGTGCTGCTATTGAAAGAGTAATCACTACTTTTTTCCCGTGGCAGGCAGAAGGTTGTATCGCTGTTTTGAGTGCTGAGAAATAGAATTATTTTTTCTGACGAAAGAGCCAGGCTTTCATATTCAATAATAAATGTAGAGAAAGAAGATCCTAATGTGCAGAAAATCTGACAACGTCATCATGATGAAGATACATTGTTGGCTCCAGGGAAACAGGGCTATTTCATTCTAAAGGGAGCGATAATGGACTGGCCGTTATTGAAGAGTTGATATGGCTTCACTCGCCATCATGGATGCTTTCGCCGATCTACCAGATGCTCGACGCAGCCAAGGGACCCGACATCAGCACACCTTATGTTTAGCCTTGTTTACCCTGGCCATTGCGGCTGGCAATCAAGGGTTTCTTGCCATGGGTGATTGGCTCAAGTCGTATCGCACTCCGCTACTAGCGTTGTTTAAGCCGGATAAAAATCGCTTGCCGTCTTACAGTACGATTCGACGTGTGTTACTGAAGGTCGATGAAGAGGCCTATGCTCAATGCCTCAGCCTTTTTTTTGAGGTGGTTCCTCAGCCAGGCGAGACCGTTGCAACCGATGGCAAGGTTCTCAAACACTCGTTTATGACAGAAACGGACAATCCTCAGACACAAGCTCATCCCGCGATTATGATGGTCACGGCCTATGTGGTAGAGCGAGGCTTGATTTTACCCCCCTATGAAGTCGAGCGTAAGACCAATGAAATCAAGGCATTACCTGAGATGATTGAACGCTTGGCCCTCAAAGGAGTTGTCTTTGCATTTGACGCCATCAATACTCAAAAAAACGGTCCAGTTAATCGTTGACAGTGAGAATGACTATCTTGGGGCACTCAAAGGCATAGGAGTTACGCATTGACATAAATGTCGTCATGCTATCAGGCGAACATGGGGTCGTCCAGGTTTGCCAAAATGAACTGACGAATTACGGGCACGAATAACTGTCTCGATATCTCGTAGCAGTTGTTGAGCAATCCTCGAATGCACATCGTTTGCAGCTTGCAAAAAGCTCGTAAAGCACAAAAAACGTGATTGCGAATCGCCTGTTCCTCGCGCACATAAAATCGCTCAATATTGCAGACCTGCTTAATGATGCGGTGAAAGCACTCTATCTTCCAATGGTCATCATGGATGGCCTTGAAGTCAGCGTGAGTGAGTTGTTCAAGCGCTGCCAAATCTGGTTTGTAGAGAATGTAGTATCGCGGTTCGTTCTTGAACGGCTGACAGAACACGCTCACCCAACCAAATGCTTTCAGATATACCATTAGACCATCTTCAGGGATGTCTATATCCTTGACAGGTCGCGTCTTGCCGCGTTCTATTGAAACTTGACGATTGCTCGCCACACCAAATAGAAAACCCACTTTCTCGTTTCTGAGAAACTTCAGATTCTCCAGGCTGGCGTACCAACTATCGCCTGTCACCCAAGCTGGCTTGAGTCCCCACTCGATGACTTCGAGCACCATCTCGCGGAAATACTCGTTCTTAGTCTTACCCTCCTGTTTATCGTAAATTCTAAAGTTGACTGGATAGGAA
This sequence comes from Leptolyngbya cf. ectocarpi LEGE 11479, assembly GCF_015207065.1. Taxonomy (GTDB): domain Bacteria; phylum Cyanobacteriota; class Cyanobacteriia; order Phormidesmidales; family Phormidesmidaceae; genus Leptothoe; species Leptothoe ectocarpi. The sequence goes on from NZ_JADEXP010000007.1 coordinate 5,925, forward strand.
TTGCCCGCCGTATCGGTGTAGTAAAGCGTGATTAAGTTAATGCCTTTGACACTGCGCTTATGTTTACCTGACCAGAAGTAATCGACAAACGCACTTTTACTCGGGTCACGGTACGGTTTGTCTTCCACACTGTCGTCAACGCTCAACGTGCCTGCCGTCCAATCGAGGTTGCCCTTGACTTCATCAAACAGGTCACGGGGCGTGTAGCGTTCGCGCAGCAAAAACCGATTGACGCTGTCATGGCTCAGGGGCTCCAGAATTTCTGAGAGCCGCACGCAACTGACGTATTTCGGTTCAGAGAGCAGAAATAAAGTGTACAGGCTGCTAATACATTGGGCTGTAGACGGTTTGGATGGCTGACGCATGATAACGCCCTAGGGAACTCTACTTATCCTATGCTGCTTCGCCTACAACTTGGCTGTTCTGTCAATGCGTAAGTCCTAAGGCAATCAGCGAGGCTTGCTCGCGGATGTCAAAGCGAATTTTAAAGCTGAACAAACGGTAACGAATCTGGATAAAGGACACGGTCGCATTGAAAAACGCACCGTCAGTATCTGTCGAGACCTGAGTCATATTCGGGCGTGGCCAGGCTTGAAAACACTCATTCGGGTGGACTCAAAGCGTTCGATAATCTATGACGATATGATTGTTGATACGTACGAGACTCGCTATTACATCACGTCGTTGTTGGAGGATGCAACCTCTCTGGCTAAAAGGATTCGTGGGTATTGGGGTGTTGAAAACAAGGTCCACTATGTGCGGGATGTCACACAAGGAGAAGACGCATCGAGAATTCGCACGACTCCGCTCGTGGGACTCTTCGTCCAAGCACGCAATATGGCGCTTAACCTGTATCGCGAGTATGGTTGGACCAATATGGCTCAGGCAAAACGATGCTGTGAGCAATCGCTAGACATACTGATGGACGTTTTTAGAATGAAATAGCCCTGCCAGGGAAATGGGTACCTATACTATGGATGAATATCGGATTGCTATATTGGGTGTTTTTATTGACGCTACAAGCTATGGAGATGTGTGCGATCGCATCTCCCAATGGACTACAACCCAGCAATCCTGCTATATCGTCGCGGCCAATGTCCATGTCGTCATGACCGCCTACTGGAACCCAGACTATCGCCAGATTCTCAACCATGCAGCCCTGGTCACCCCTGATGGCATGCCTTTAGTCTGGGGCTTACGCCGATTAGGGGTGACCCATCAGCCCAGGGTGTATGGTCCTGACTTGATGCTGGCCTGGTGCGATCGCGCAACTCAAGAGCAACGGCCCATCTATCTCTACGGAGGCACTGACACCATGGTGCAGCGCCTCGCACAAAATTTACAGCAGCAGTTTCCAGGCCTAATTATTGCCGGTAGCCATGCGCCCCCCTTCAGAGCGCTGACGCCAGCCGAAGAAGCCGCTGACGTTGCGGCTATTCGCCAGTCCGGAGCCGCTGTCGTCTTTGTTGGGTTAGGCTGTCCCAAGCAAGAGGAATGGATGGCTCGCCAGCAGGGCAAACTCAACGCGGTCATGATTGGAGTGGGTGCTGCCTTTAGTTTCCACAGCGGCACCGTCTCCCAAGCGCCTCGGTGGATGATGGCTTGGGGGCTGGAATGGGCCTATCGGCTATGGCAAGAGCCCCGTCGATTGTGGCGACGCTACGTGCTGAACAATTCGGCCTTTCTCCTATTATTTGGACTGCAGTTAATCAATCAAGCAATGCGGTCTATCCTAAAGCCATACTCAGAGCATTCTTCCGGTTGACGTTTGCGCTTGGGGTGCTTGTTTTCCAAACCGTTTCATGAAAGAGCCGTCCTCCCTAAAATCAAACCGCAGGCCACATTTTCTATGGCCCATCGGTACCGATATTCGGGCAGCTCGTGGCGCCAGTTCCTGGAAACGCTGGGGCTGGCATAGCATTCGAGTATTGAGCTTATTGCTGAGTGATGCCCTGGCCCTAGGGGTAGCCTGGCAGTTAGCCCGGTTCTTAAATCAGTTTTATTCACCGATTCCGGCCCAGCTGGTGTGGTGGGTGTGGTTGGGGTTACCTAGCCTATTTTGGCTGTTTGCAGGGGCTACACTGCTCCTATTTACCCATTACGGTCTCTACGGTGCCACGGTGCGCGCCAGGGACTATTTGCGAGCAGCGCAGTTAGTCAGCTGGGTTTACTTTATATCGCTGGTTCTGGCTTATTTTTACGATCCCAAGCTAGATGCTCCCCGATCGCTTTTTTTTAGTGCCTGGGTGTCGAGTGTGGTGCTCGTATTGGCCACTCGGTTATTTACCAACGGATTTTTGAACTCTTTACGGGGCGCGCGCCCGTCATTGCGTGCATTTTTGATTACGAACCCAAATCGGATGCACAGGTTATCAAAAACCCTAGAGCGCCGGTCCCATTACCAGGTTGTAGGTGCGGCCATGGTGTCCACAGCCAATGCGGAGTCCACATTTCAGCAGATTTTGGCGGCCCACCCCGATGAAGTTCTCGCCGAAGACGTTCCTAATGTGGAGCTGGCCTCAGGACTGTACTGGCGATTACGCAGTGCCAACATTCCGCTGCGGCTGCTGCCGTCGAGCCGAGAAATGCTCTACCGGCGAGGCATGCCAGAAATCGTGGCCGGGTTACCCACGCTGATGATCGAAACCTCTATTTTTCAGAGTGTGGACTATCGGCTCAAGCGATGGCTGGACTATGGGTTAGCCATGCTGGCGGTATTGGGGTTGAGTCCGGTGTTTGTGGGGGTTGCGATCGCAATCCGACTCACCTCCCCTGGCCCCGTCTTTTTTCGCCAAGACCGTATAGGTCTTAAAGGCAGAGTTTTTAAGGTGTGGAAATTTCGCACCATGGCCGTCGACGCCCCTCAACGTCAGGCCAAGTTAGAACAACAAAACCAGAGCACAGATGGAATTATGTTCAAACTGCAGCATGATCCACGGGTGACCACCGTAGGCCAGTTTCTACGACGCAGCAGTCTAGATGAGCTGCCTCAGCTATTTAATGTGCTGTTAGGGCAAATGAGTTTGGTCGGCCCGCGTCCTTTACCCCTGAGGGATGTCGCTCAGTTTGAAACCTGGCATCATATTCGTCATCAGGTACTGCCTGGGATTACTGGTCTGTGGCAAGTATCAGGCCGGTCTACCATTGAAACCTTTGACGATGCCGCCCGGTTAGATCTGCACTATATCGACAACTGGTCCCTTAACCTAGATCTGGAAATCTTAGTCGCCACATTACGCATCGTGTTTAACGGGTTAGGAGCGTACTAATTTCTCTACAGCTCTTTACTCCAAACCATTATTTTTGGTTAAAACACCTCCCCTCCCGACCTATAATCCTATGCCGCCATCAGAGTTGTCACCAAAGCCCCTTAGTTATAGATCTCCATCTAAATCTTCATCCGATGGCACGCTTTTAGGGCTGCTCCTGCTGGGCTTATATAGCCTCTTTACGCTGCTCCCTGGTAGCCATTCCATGATGGTGTCCTGGCCTTGGGCATTTATTTGGCAGGTGACGCTAGTGCTGCCCATGCTCTGGCTGCTGTGGCAGCTATGGTTCAAACCTTGGCAGCAGTTTAGTTTAGGAATCGGATTCGATGTAGCCATAGCCTTATTGACCCTAGGCCTGCTCGTTTCCACACTGTTCGCAGAGTTTCCTAACCAGGCCCGCTGGTATGCTTGGGCCGCTCTTGGTGGGATATCAGCTATCTATGCCATCTCTGGGTGGCTAAACACACCAGAACGAGCCATTAAACTGCTTCGATATCAGGCTGTCCTAGGCTGCACCTTTATCGTAGCTAGTTTAGGACTGTGGTTGTTTCAAACCTATTTACCCGAACTCTCTCGTCTAGAACAGCTACAACAATTTGGCATTACCGAAACATTTAACTTCAATCGACTTAGCCTGCGCAACTGGCACCCGATTGGCCATCAAAACTATGTCGCTGGCTATCTGTTGTTGATCCTGCCCCTCCTGGGTGGGTTATCTCTGATTAGCTCAGGGCCTTGGCGCTGGCTATGGATAAGCGGCTGTCTGCTGGGCATCGTCGATCTATACACCACCAGCTCGCGGGGTGGGGTATTGGCCCTGTTACTCACAGCTGTTGTTGGGGGAGGCATCACCCTGTGGCGTAGCCAACTGTCAAAGCTCAAGATCGCCTTGATGAGTGGTGTTATCGCCATCATCCTGATCGGGGGAGTGTTCACCAACACCCGCACTCGTAATTCTCTCGCAGCGATCCTCCACGGCAATTTCGCTAGCGGAGAACTTGCCTATCGCTGGATTACGAATGTGACCGGTTGGCAGATTGGGGCAGACCACCCCTTAGTTGGGGCCGGGCCAGGGAGTGTCCCCTTGCTCTATCAGCGGTATCGCCCTTACTGGGCCGGTAGAGAAGCCGAGCTGCATTTTCAACTCCATAGTACCCCCGCCCAACTCTGGGCCGAGCTGGGGGGATGGGGCGTAGTGGCATGCCTCATTCTAATTGCTCTGATTATTAAGGCTACTTGGCAATGGGCCCAGTCCGCGCCCCTCTCACGCACACTTCCCAGCCCCCTTGTATGGAGCCTTTTAGCTGGTCTGGTCGCCTATGGCCTTATCAGTCTGACCGATTATCAGTTAGATAATCTATGTATTAGCGGTACGATTATTCTCTACTTGACCGTTCTCAGTAAAGCTTTTTCACCGTCAGGCTTGACTACAAAACAAGCCCCAACAACAAGCAACAAATCCTATCGCACCATCCCGATCGCTGGCCTTGGAGTCATACTGGCCGTTTGTTGGTGGCTGAGCCCAATCCATCGCGCCTGGGCCGCTTCCAGTCATGCATTTCAAGCCCTGCAAAAAGAGGACTTGACCACATTTACAACGCAGCTACAAAAGGCCCATACGCTGGCTCCTTGGGAAGCCTATTACCCCTACCAGCTAGGCTGGCACCTGGGGGATCTTAGTTTTCAAACTCCTGATGAGTTTCGCACACCAGCGATTGATTGGTTTACCCAGGGTAATCAGGCATCACCCTATCAAGAATTTGGTCAATCTAACCTGGGCTGGCTGTTAATGTCAGTCGATGCTGAAGCCGCCAAAAATGCGTTTGCCCAGTCTGTTCAACTGATCCCAGCTAAACCCGGTGTCTTTCTGGGCTTAGGCTATAGCCTGCTACGTTTAGGCCAACCTGAGCTAGCGAGTCAGGCTCTCACATTAGAAGTGTTGCGCCATCCTCTCATCATATCCAGCGGCATTTGGAAATTTCCACAGTTTTCTCCGCTCTATGAGTCTGTTTTACGGCAGTCTATAGAACAATGTTCTATGCTGTTAAACAACGCATCACCTCGGCTCGAAGCCTATGTCTATCGTCTGCGAGGCAGTCTGTACTGGTGGCAGGGTGATCTCACAGCCGCAGCAACAGATTGGGAAAAGGCTAATGTTGAGATTGCCCCCTCTCTGATTGCCATCTCCAGAGGAGAAACGCTATCAGACAGCTTTACTAAGCTTGCTACTACGCCCGCTAAGCTGAGTATGCAGGCATGGCAGCAGCCTCAGGAACGAGGAGTTTTGCTGACTCAGGCACTGATATCGGCAGCAACCGGCGGATCTCAAGTAGATGCAGAAATATCTGAAACACAGATTGAGCAGTTAGTTACCAGCATGAATGCCGCTGAAAGTTTTGATGACTGGCTCAAACAGACGGCTCCTATTGTGCAGCCTCGAAATGAACGTCTGGGATTTGGTGTGCTTAGCCGTCATGTGGATGGTATCAATCCTAAAGATTACCTACCTCTGCTCGACAACTTACCGGTGAAACGCTTTTTTGAGGGGCTATTTCCATCCTCGAGCTACTTTCCTGAGTTAGATGGAAAACTACAGCCAATGAGAGAGGATTTGCTAATATCTGCCCAGGAATTATCCGATTAAATCGCACTACTCATCGTATATGTTGAAATTCACCGAAACCTGGCCCCCTTCATTCACCACAACAGTACCACCTAGTGCTTCAATCTTTTCAGTGGCAATCTGTTCCGTTTCCTCGTCCCTGGCAGAGACCAAGACCTGAGCCCAGGCGCTGATCTGAGCCGAACGGCTAACAGGGTTTTCGGCTAAAAATTGGGCGGTTTGGCTAGAAATCTCAGCAATAAGAGGAGCCTCTTCATCGGAGGATTGTCTGGCCCACTCAGCTGCTTTTTCAAACGATTTTTTTGCTGCTTCTCCATCGCCCAAAAACAATAGCTCATCAATAGCTTTGAATCGCCAAATATAATATGCGCGGGGCGGTGTGGTCGGCGTGAGGGAAGCTAGCCCTTTTTCCATTAAGGCAATCGCTTGATCGGGTCGTCCTAAGCGTAAAGAGATTGTATTCGAAAGATATAGATAGGCTTCTATAAACCTTGGGTCACGATCAATTAAGCCTTCAAAATAGATGGGAGCCAGACCATATCCAAACTCTTGCCTTTGTTCGGAATCACCAAAGTATTGTAGAAAGCTTAGAAACACACCATCGGCTAATAGGTTCTCAAAACCCAGGGCCGGAGAGCGACTAATCGCTTTCACTCTCATTACTTCTACATCCTGACGTTCCTCTAACGGGAGCACATGACGACTTCCCTGTTTTATTTGAATCAGTCGAAAATACTGCAGACTGAGTGTAATGATTGACAACAATGCTGCCACAAAAATCTTTGAAAAAGACATGCTATATCAACTCATCTGATCTGCTATCAACAATAACCATTAGTTGTTGATATTCTCTAGAGGTTGCTATGGTGATAGCTCCTTGCCTTACCAATTCAATGTCATTCGGAATATTGAGCTCTTATTTTCGATAGCTTTACATTTTTGAAAAGTAACCCTAGCTAAAAGGGATAGCCATTAAAGCTATCCCTTTTAGCTAAATCAGGATGAGCGCATCACTAAAACTAAACTCACCCTTTAATTTTCACTGCAAAGCATCGTCTAATTATTCGATATCACAGTTTGTACCGGTTACTTCTGCAGTACTAGTACCAACATTAGAGCTGCCAAAAGAAATCGCCTGATCTAATAAACCAGTTGCAACAGACCGCTCTTCACAAAGAACTGCAGTTGCGGTGGCATCACCAGTAGTAGTTTCTGCAACAATGTAAGCAGCACCGCCGTAGTCTTTAAGGGCAGCTGGATCCTGAGAAACAGCAAAGTATTCAACACCTTCTGCTAGGCCAGCGCTACCAGTCAATCCAGATGTCTGACCTATGTTATCAGGTGAAGATCCAGCTCCACCGCCACCATTGGTATCACCATACTGATAGTTATTTGTCTCGGTTTTGATGCCAGCGCCTAGCTTAGCAAAGTCATCTGAGAACTGTCTGTTCTCTAGACGATAGGCCTGCTGGGTGCGGTTGGTGGTACCAATATAGGTCTCTGCTTCAGACTGCTTGGCGCGGTTGGCCTGGTTAAGGAATGAAGGTAGTGCGATCGCAGCCAGAATACCGATGATGATAATTACAACCAGCAGCTCAATGAGGGTAAAACCTGCGTTGGCTTTTTTCTTGCTTGCTAGGTGCTGCAATAACTTGGCACGTAGAGTTGTCTTCATTATGTATTGTGTCTCCTTGAGGTTTGGGATGTAGCGTCTAGCTCCTAGCTTTTAAGCTACCCAGGGGAATCAGATCTCTTATCACTCGGGTTGAAAACCTGAAAAGCCTTGGATTGGCTTGGTTAGCACTACGCTTCTAACCTACCCTCCCATACGGATAGACCTATCAGCCAATGTACAGATTTTGTCCAAATAGGGATAAATCATCTACGTAGAATCACTAGAACACCTAGGTCGCAGATGGTTTATTTTGTAACGGGCAATGGCTAGAATCGCTCTATCTCGTCAAACTTGGCAGACTGAGCCATGGCAGCTTCACCACAGGTTTTGGGCGTGGGAAATAGCTTGGTGGGATTGGCCAGCCCCTGGGTGTTAATGGCCTGACGGACCCACTGCATCGTTTCTAGGTCAGCTGGGGTAAACATCTGGGGCATATAGCAGCGTTTGTCGGCCCCAATACCGTGCTCACCGGAAATGCTGCCGCCAGCATCGACGCAGAGCTTGAGGATTTCACCCCCGAGGGTTTCCACGGTTTCGAGCTGGCCAGGAACGGCATTGTTGTACAAGATTAAGGGGTGGAGATTGCCGTCACCAGCGTGGAAGACATTGGCGACGTCGTAGCTATATTTTTTGCTTAGTGCCTCGATTTCGTTGAGCACGTGGGGGAGTTTAGCTCTGGGAATAACGCCGTCTTGGACATAGTAGTCAGGGCTCAGCTTGCCCATGGCGGCAAAGGCGGCTTTGCGGCCTTTCCAGAGACGGAGGCGCTCTTCGGGGGTGGTTGCGATCGCAACCTGCCGGGCTCCATTGGCCTTGACAATTTCGCTAACTTTTTGAGCACTGGCGGCAACATCTGCTGGGGAGCCATCTACCTCCACTAGCAAAATAGCGGTGGCATCGCGCGGGTAGCAGTCCAGGGCAACGACTTCTTCGACTGCATTGATGCTAAAGTTATCCATCATTTCCATCCCGGCTGGGATAATGCCCGCACTGATAATTTCAGAGACGCTTTTACCTGCAGCTTCAACGGTATTAAAGTCAGCTAGTAGCGTGTGGGCACTTTCCGGGGACTTGAGTATGCGCAGGGTAATCTCGGTGGCGATGCCCAGGGTGCCTTCAGATCCGACAAAAATGCCGGTAAGGTCATAACCGGGGGTTTCTGGCATATCGCCAACATCGACGATATCGCCATTGGGCAGCACCAGCTTCAGACCCAATACATGGTTGGTGGTGACGCCATATTTAAGACAGTGGACACCGCCTGAGTTTTCAGCAATGTTGCCACCGATGGAGCATACAGACTGGCTCGACGGATCGGGGGCATAGTAAAAACCAGCACCGCTGACAGCCTGGGTGACCCAGTTATTGATGACACCGGGCTGGACCACGACCCGCTGGTTATCGTAGTCGATGTCTAAAATTTGACGCATGCAGGCGGTGACGATCAGCACGCTATCTTCGATGGGCAAGGCTCCACCGGAAAGGCCCGTGCCAGCGCCACGGGTGACAAAGGGGATGTGGTTGCGATCGCAAACCTTAACCGCCGCCGCGACTTCTGCAGTGGTTCGTGGCAATACAACAATGGCAGGCCGCTGACGATAGCTGGTTAAACCATCACACTCATAAACCAGCAGCTCCTCTTTACGGCGTACCACCTGATCATCACTGAGCACATCCACAAAAGCTTGGACGATAGGTTGCCAGTCCCGCTGGCTTGATGCATCTGTTAAGGCCACGCTAGAACTCATCAGTCACCTATCTAGGGAAGTCTAAACGTCTACCCCTGATCCTAACGTAGTCAGCTCCTTAGACCAACTTATCTCCATGGAGCATCTTCTGAGCCGCATCCAGCAAAGCTTCTTCTAAATAGGGCTTGGTAAAGTAACCGCTGGCCCCAAGCTCAACCGCCATCTGCCGATGACGATCGGCACCACGGGACGTCAGCATCGCAATGGGGATCTGCTGCAATCCATCATCTTTCTGTAAACGCGACAGCAGCTCTAGGCCATCCATACGAGGCATTTCAATATCACAAAAAACCAGATCACACGGTAAGCCAGACCGCAGTTTTTCCCATGCCTCCTGGCCATCACGAGCCTGTTCTACTCGGTAGCCCACTTTGTTAAAGCTCATGGACAGCAGCTCACGCACCGTAATTGAATCATCCACAATCAAGACCGTCGGCTCAGACTTAACCTTACTAATTTCTTCTGGTGGTGCATCATCCGACTGCGTCCAAACTGCAGCATTCGGTTCACGTCGGACCCGGCCCATTGCCAAATCAATCAGTTCTAGAACATCGGCAATGGGCATCACTCGACCATCGCCAAGAACCGTAGCGCCAGCAATACCCGTAGGCTTGGGCACCGGACCTTCTAGCTGCTTGATCACAATTTCCTGCTCCCCCATCACCTGATCGACTTCTAAGGCGATAAAGCTATTGGTACTGCGCAGCACCACAATAGAGATCATATTCTCATCCTGATTGCCGCCATACACCCGACCACGACCGAGGGTCCGATTAAAAGACAACAGATCAGATAGATTTTGGAAAGGCAGTAACGTATCGCGCCACAAGATACAATCTTGCTCCTGATCATTTTGCTGGATACGCTCGCGCGATACATCAAACATATCTTCCACACCATCCATGGGAAAAGCAATCCGCGCTTGATTACTAATACAGCTGAGCGCCTTGGAAATACTCAAGGTGAGTGGCAAACGGATGGTAAAGTTGGTGCCGCGCCCCAGTTCAGAATCAATGGTGATATTACCGCGAATGTCCGCTAGAGAGGTACGCACCACATCCATACCAAACCCACGTCCGGCAAAGTCATCAGCCTGATCGCGGGTACTAAACCCAGGATGGAACAGCAGATCGTACACATCGAGTACCGTCATCGTCTGAACATCTGCCTGAGAAATCAGTCCTTTTTGTAAGGCCTTCTGCTTGACAACATCCGGGTTAATACCAGCACCATCATCCCCTACAGAAATCACAGTTTGATTACCTTGATAAAACGCTCGGATCGTAATCACCCCTTCTGGAGTTTTTCCAGCTTGGCGACGCTCTTCCGGGGTTTCCACACCATGGGTAATAGCATTATTGACCAAGTGAGTCATGGGGTCGTAGAGCTGCTCTAGAATCATCTTGTCAATCAAAATGTCGCGGCCTTCTACGACCAAGCGAGCCTCTTTCCCACACTTGAGAGAGATATCGCGTACGGCCCGGGGTAATCTTGCCGCTGTTTGGGCAAACTGCACCATGCGAGCCTTATTTAAGCCTTCCTGCAGCTGATTGGTAACCTGTCTAAACTGTCGAGTAACCTGGTCTGACGACTCAACTGTATAGGCAATGTCAGAGGCTGATTCTCGCACCCGCACGATCAGCTCAATCATTTCCTGAGACAGGGTATGGAAACCAGTAAACCGGTCCATTTCCAAAGCATCAAAAGACTCACCTGTGGCATGATCCCCAAGCTCGCTATTTGTTTCCGCTGGCACCCCGGCAGCTGTTACGTGATAAGACTGACGGCTAGAGATCAACGAGCTTTCTAACAGTGAGCGTTCATAGAGGTCACGCATACGCTGACCGACATCATTGAGCTGCTGCACCTGGAACAACAAATTGTCTAAAAACTGTCGCAGCCGTTCTTGGTCTTGTTCTAGGGTATTGCGGTTAACCACAAGCTCTCCAACCAAATTACTCAGGTTGTCCAAGTGATTGACCGATACGCGCATGGTTTGATCAGTGATCATGCGACGTCCCGATAACCGATTGGCAGGTGGACGATAAGATGTAGAACTGCTAGCAGATGTTGGGGCTAGGGTTTGATCCGCATCCTGTAACAATGCCTCAAGATCGCCAAATTCATCGTCTATATCCTGGGCTGGAGGGGTTGGCTGGGCTGGGCTGCTTACTTCTACCGGTGTTTCCAATAAAGCCTCAAGATCACCGAAATCATTACTGCTGTCAGCAGAGGCGATATCATCACCGATCTGAGCCTCGTCTAGGGGGGATGAAGCAATAGGCTCGGCTGCCTCGTCCATCTCCTCTATTAGATCAAGGTCACCACTGTCCCCGCCATTGCCGACATTATCATTCTCGGCGACGGCAGCCGCATGACCCCCCACAGGCTCAAGGTCATCTTCATCCATGACAAATCCCGTAACGATACCGCCGTCTTCTAAATCCAACAGGTCAAAGTCAATATCGTTAGCAGGGGGAGTGCTGAGAATAGCGTCGTCTAAACCGTCACTGTTCTCCTCAAGACTGTTTTCTCCAGGGAGAGTGTCTGATGTCAAATTCAGATCTGGTATATTCAGCCCTGATGCGTCTAAGGGACTGGCCTCGGGTTCATCCAAGGTTAGGTCACCCAAATCGCCGAGAGCAGCCACGTCTGATTCTGCACCGGGTTCAGCCGCCAGTTCAGCCGCATCAAACAGACTATCTAGACTGCTATCAGATTCAACAGTGTCACTAGACAGTTCGTCTAAATCTGCATCTAGAGACTCTGCACCTAGAGAACTCTGAGCCTCAGGCTGATGCCCTAAATCTATAGTCAAATCATCCAGTTCAGTAGCGTCATTGCCAAATACATCGGCCAACCCAGTAGTCTCTGGAGAGGCCATGTCAGAGAACATATCAGAAGCAACCGGATCGGTTTCAGCAACCAGGTTCTCTCCAGAGACATCTTCGACAGAGGCCCACATATCATCTAACTCTAGGTCCTCTGAGTCATCAGCCGTATTGTCATCTAAGGAGGCTGAAGGCTCTTCAGTAACCAGGTTCTCTCCAGAGACATCTTCGACAGAGGCCCACATATCATCTAACTCTAGGTCCTCTGAGTCATCAGCCGTACTGTCATCTAAGGAGGCTGATGCATCCTCTAGGGACTGCTCTAGGCCGGTCCCCAAATCAGATTCCTGAAGAGGGATGTCTGTTTCTAAAATCGTCCCAGCCGTATTGTTAGGATTGTCACCGCCCCAAATATCCTCTGATAGGTCATCATCTGGCAAGCCCTCTACAGTAGCTTCTGCAGGCGCACTAATGCTAGCAGGAGCACTACTGTCCGCTGTTTCTGCGGTTTCCCACAGGTCATTTTCTAAAGCATCTGATTCAGTCTCTTGAGCGACAGATGCTGATTCTCCGACTGTAAAGAAATCGTCAAATTCAGCTGGACCGGACTCTGTTTCAGAGTTATCTGATGGGCCAGGGATAGCAGTATCGATATCAAAGAAACCGTCTGAAACTGCATCTGTAGCCTGATCTACGCCAGTCTCCTCGGATGAGCCACCAAACAACGCGTCCATGCCGTGCTCGGCATCATCAACGGATAGGCCTAACTCTATATCCGAAAGCGCCTCCAAATCGTCAGCATTGGTACTGGCAGGACTATTATCTATTGGATCTTCTAGCCCCTGGAGTTCATCTAAGCTCTCAACAGCTCCTGCTAACAGGTCCTCATTTGACTCAGTCTCTTCTGAAAGTTCGTCTAAGTCGCCAAATAGCTCATCAACACTGGTGGAGGCATCCTCTCCTGGAAGAGAGTCATTAAATAAGTCATCAACACCTGACGCCGATTCTTCTGGAAGGGATGTGTTAAATAAATCATCAACACTGGAAGCAGCATCAGGGGCTGCATCCTCAAATAAGCCATCAATGGAGTCGAGGCTTTCAGGCAAGATGCTATCTTCTCTTGCTTCGGCGTTTTCGGCTGCGATCGCTGTGTTGTCTAGGTCTGCGATATCTACGTCTGCGATATCCAGGTCTGTGATATCCAGGTCTGTGATATCTAGGCCTGCGCTGTCTACCGGGTTGGTGAGGTCTCCTAGCCCGATATCGGAACTAGCTGAGCTATCAATACTTTCTGGAGTATCGCTTTCTGGAGTATCGCTTTCTGGAGTATCGCTATCGCCAAATAGATCAGCGAGTTCGTTACCCGATTCAAAGTCATTGGGGCTAGTCCCTAAGGCCGATGAGTCATCGCTAAGCAGATCTTCAAAATCAGGAGCAATGTCGATATCCAAGGATTCAACAGGGTTTGCCGCTTCAGTGATGGGAATATCTTCTTCATCCCAGTCACTGTCAAGAGCATCCCCTCCCGTTTCAAACAGGTCGGCTAAGCTAGTCAACTCAGCAGCACCGACCTCTGGACCTGAGGGGGAGTTGGCAGCATCATTGAGCAGGTCATCTAAGGCGATACCTTCCTCAGCAGCATCGGCAGCCGCTTCTATGCTGCTGTCAACAGTGCTGCTGTCAACGGTTAAGTCTGGCTCCTCTAATATGGGCAAATCATCAATATCAGCTGACAAAGCACTGTCGGCACTGTCCAACTCGTTGCTGGCAAATAATGCGTCTAGATCGTCGGTGGCATTGGCAGGATCTCCCTGAGCTGCCAGGGTGTGCAATGTTTCTGAAATAGTTATTTCAGGTTCACGACCAGCTAAGACAAGGTCCTGTGCTTTTTTGATTTCTTTGATTAAGACTGGGGCTAGCGTGCGGTAGTCATTATTGCGATCGCACACCGCCCACCGAGAATACTTGACCAAACTCATCCACGTGGGCAGGTTAAACTGCTCACCTAGCCGCTCCAATCGCTGGCAACAGTCCTCCAAAGCAGCTCGGCTTTCCTCCGTATCAGCCTGCTTAAAACGAGCTAGCATCTCCCTCAGCGCAGCGGAAACATCACTACTAAAGACAAGTTTTAACGCACTTTCCTCAATCGGCTGAGGCACCGGATTTGAGGCGGTAACCGGCACAGCCTTCTCCTCTAGAAAATCGTTGGTATCTGCCGTTGCTACGAGCTGGTCTAAATGGCCCTGCAATTGCTGAAACACTGGCTCAACACCAGCCATAATGCTGCGCTCTTTATCCTCTGTGAGACCAAAAGGCCCTTGAAGCTGCTCTAAGAGCTCCTGCAAAGCGTCAAACACCCGCAAAAACATAGACTCCAAAGACCGATCAATCTGAATTGGAGCCTCTTTGAGCAACTTAAAATAATCTTCCAGTCGGTGGGCGGTGCGCTGCATACTCTCAATACCCAGCATTGCCGCCCCTCCCTTAACAGAGTGAGCCGCTCGAAACACCTCATTGGCCATCTCTGGATTGCCGATGGTTGCCTGAAGATTCAGCAGACCCTGCTCAATCGTATTGAGATGATCCTTGGCTTCTTCAATGAAGTAGCCTAATATACGCTGTTGTTGTTCAGGCAGCATCACCCTCGTCTCCCTAGATGAAAATTGTCTTTAATACTCCGACAAGTAATCAGCCCTGAATAGACTACTTTTTTTCACTCTCCACCTTAAACCGCTCAACTGATGTCAGCAGATCGCGAGCCACACCCACCAGATTCTGCAAAGAGGCCGATACCCGCTGCGACTCTTGAGAAGTCTCTTGGGCTGTTAACTCAACCGATTGCATTACCTGAGCCACGGCTCGCGAGGTTTCCGTCTGTTCAACCGTATCAGCTGTAATGGAACGCACCAATACATCAATTCGATTCGATACCTGGATAATATCCTCCAGAGAACGTTTTGCCTGTTCTGCCAGCCGTGTTCCCTCAATCACCTGCTGGGTACCCTCTTCCATCGCTGTCATTACACCACTGGTCTCACCTTGAATTTGCAAAACAATTTGCTCAATCTCTTTCGACGCCTTGGCAGCGCGATCCGCCAGCTGACGCACCTCGTCAGCTACAATGGCAAAACCTCGCCCAGCCTCACCAGCACGGGCAGCCTCAATACTGGCATTGAGTGCTAACAAGTTAGTCCGAGATGCAATCTGCGAAATCAAGGCAACGATTTTAGAAATTTCTTGAGATGACTCCGCCAGACGCTTCACCTTGCGGGTCGTTTCAGCAACTGTCTCTCGAATCTCTAAAATACCGGCCACTGTTCGTTCTACCGCTTCTCCCCCTCGCAATGCCGTGGCTGATGCCGAGCGCGCCACCTCTTCCGCCTCTCGAGCACTATCGGCCACCCGCTGAATTGACTCAGTCATCACCTGCACAGAATTCAGGGTCACTGCCAATTCCTCAGCCTGACGCAGCGCGTCCGCCGACAAGCTACGGGCAAACATTTCATTATCAGACGAACTCTTGGTCACCTGTAGAGCCGCAGCGCTAACCTGCTGCACAATTTCCCGTAGATTCTGAATTGTCAAATTAAATGAGTCAGCAACCGCGCCCAAAACGTCAGCGGTCACTTCCGCCTGTACGGTTAAATCACCCCGAGCTGCACCTTCTACATCATCTAGCAACCGAATTACCTGGCGCTGTAGATCTTCTTTGGCCTGCTCTTGCTCTTGAGCTTTGCGCTGAGCTTCACTGGTGGTGGTCAAAATCACCCGAGCCATTTGGTTAAACCCTGTAGCCAGCTGACCCAGATCGTCGCTCGAGTAAGCGGTTGCTCGAGCATTGAGGTCACCTTGTGACACTAGATCAAACTGCTGTCGCAGGTTGTCAATCGAGCGCTTAGCCTCACGATCAATTAGAAAGCCTAAACCGAGCACCGTGCATACGCTAGCAATACCAGCCGCCCCCGCCATCGCAGCAGGATATACCCGAGCAATTAAATTTCGACTTTCTGACGATGTATCATCCGGCAATCGACCTAGGGTAGCCAAATTAACACCTGCGACCGCAATCATCGCCGCCAAGCCCGCTGCTCCCGCCATCAGCTTACGCTTAGTTCCCAAAGGAGCGTTTGTCAGCATGCTCAACGGGCTATCATCTTCCACCTCAGGAACCACCACAGGTGACTCCTCTCCTTGGGTAAATGAGGGCAGCTGATCAGCCGTTTCAATACTGAAGATGTCATCATCTCCGATCATTGCTTGATCGTCATCTTCAACCAAGCTAAACCCAGAACCGCCACGGCTCGCTGGGTCGTCAGAAAAGATTCCCTCTGACCCCACGGAGGGCTCTGTCAGTTCAGTAGACCCTTCAGACAGATCAAAATCTGGCAGACTACCTAAATCATCAAACTCATCGAATTCATCAAGAAAATCAATATCGCCTTGCTGACTTTCCAGCCCCTCCATGGTGTCAACACCTGGAAACGTCTGTCCCCCTGCAGGAAAGGTCTGCTCGCCGTTTTCATCATCCATTAAATCATCAGGAGCAGCCTCAATGCCTGAGAGCGTTGACGCTTCATCAAACTCTAAACCTTCTATAGGGCTATCAGCCTGAATACCCCCCTCAGGTTCCATCATAAAGAGGGTTTTGTCTTCAGGCTCCTCCTCCAACAGACCCGGCGCAATATCTGGATTATCAACCTCTAACGCACTGCCAGTTTCCAGAAAATCATCCACGGCAGGGAAATCAGCAAAGCCATCCTCAGTACCGCCCTCCGATGGAAATGCATCGTCAAAATCGTCTTGATCAAATTGCGATAGCTCTTGGACAACGGGCGAAGGTTCATCGCGGACAACACTATCGAGGGTAATCTCGTCTTCCTCAGAAGACTCGATCAAATCTTCCAAACTACTGTCAGCAAACGGATCCAATAATTCAGCATTGCCTAAATCGCCCCCTACTGACAAATCGCCAATGTCACCGATGGAAAATGGGTCGTCATCACCGGCTATGTCCACATCTTGCTCACCAGACGTGCTTTCATAATCAGCGGTAGCATTAAAGGGATCGGCCATTGCTGCAGTGGCTAGATCATAACCATCGTCACCAACTAAGACATCAGGCTCGTCAACACTCAAATCAGGCGGCGGTTCTGCCACCGCTGAGCTAGGTTGAATACTGGCACCGTCTGCCTCTTCAAAGGACAGGTCTAATCCAGCACTCAAATCATCAGCATCGTCCCCCATGTCCCCGTAGAGTTCTATGGAGTCGAATAGGCCATCTGCAGTAATCTCGTCCATACCGCCGCCATTACCATCAACCTGGATCTGCCCCACATCCATCTGCTCGGCATAGGTCAGACCATTGTTGGCATAGTTTACGAACTCAGGATCAGAGGTTAAATTCAGGACAGATTTGTACTGAGTACGGGCCACATCGTATGCACTAAGACCGTAGCAATAGATATGCCCCTTGAGCAGGAGCACATTCGGATCGCTCGGGTAGTTTTCCGCTAGTTGCTCAATGAGGTCAGCAGCTTGCTCATAACTGCCCTGCATGTATGCGCGCTCTGCCGCTTGATATGTCTGAGCGTAATCTATACCCGATGCCATCTGTAATCTCCTGCCAGTCTAAACATCTCCATCTTGTCAAACCCGTTTAAGCTAAGCTGCCCAGCGCGCTGAACGCAAAATGGCAACGTGGTCTAATAAGCGTAATGAGCGGTCCGCATTGGCGCCTAACACCCATTCCCCCCGCAGGAAAGGTGCCATTGTATCGGAATAGTCACGAGACATTTTCATTTGCTCTGCGTCTAGCCAATCTGTGCCAACTATCTGATTAACGGCTAAGCCTAACATAGTCCCCTGATGTTCAACAGCAATCACTGGAATTTCTGCCCTGTCAGTATTCATCGGCTGGGGATAACCCAGAAACTGACCCAGATCAGCGACCCAAATAACTCGTCCCTGTTCGTTTAAGGTACCAAGTAAAAGCGGTGAAACATTGGGGACGGGGGTAATCCGATCGGGAGGATTTTCAATAATCCGACGAATACCAATAGCAGGTAAGGCAAACTCATCGTTGGAACCCACATAAAATCGCAGATGAAGTTCACCATCGGGCGTTTCAATTTTTTGTAGCTCAGGATCTTGATCCTGCCCTGTTCCGGTTTGAAAGTCTGGATTACCTACCATCGGCCCCTATTCCCTCATGAATCATTGGCATCTAATCACGTAGCAGCTGCTTGACTGTACCCACTAGTTCAGTTGGCTGAAATGGTTTGGCGATGTAAGCATCGGCCCCTTGCTTCATACCCCAATAGCGGTCAAACTCCTCTCCTTTAGAAGAACACAGTACAACTGGCAAATTCTGAGTTGCAGGGTCAGACTTGATGCGCCTGCAGACTTCGTAGCCATTCATGCGAGGCATAACGATATCTAAAACGACTAAATCAGGCAAATCACCCTGGATATGAGCCAACGCTTCAACGCCATCACTAGCAACGGTAACTTTAAGACCATTACCCTTCAATAGGTCAATAATCATTTCTCGTTGGGCAACACTGTCTTCCACTACTAAAACCGTACTCATAACCTGAATTTCGCCGTTTTAGACCGGTTCATATTTCGATTCAACCCATTATGCCCTTCTAGGGGGAAATAGCTAGTTGAGTAGTATGCCCAGTTGATTATGACCATTTAGGCAATCAAATTAGTCAATCAGCGATTGGTTAGCTAAGCCATGAGACCAGTAATGCACACCCTACCGCTTGTGCCTAATAAAATACCCGTCCATATCTAATTTATTAAACTTTCATCAAAATTCTTTTGTTTATGTGATGTTCGACACGTAACCGGGGCAGTAATTCAGCCAGTAAACAGCGTTGATCACTGAACGGGTTGATTAAGGACTACTCCAGCTTTCAGGATTTAATGTGGCCGATATTTCTTGCTCCAGCAAGGTTTCAGGGTGAAGACGCTTGGGATTGCCGCAGCCGACATATTTTTCTACTAACGCTAAGAGTTCAGGCTCATTAAAGGGTTTGGTTAAGTAGTCTGTGGCTCCGACCATATTGGCCTTAACGCGATCCACAAAGCTGTCCTTACCGGTCAGCATAATAATGGGTACTGCTTGAAAGCAGGGAGCCTGTCGAAGCATGGCGCACAGCTGATGTCCTTCTAGGTCAGGCATCGCCACATCACAGAGGATGAGATCTGGTTTCAGACTAAAGAGTAAACTCAACGCTTTGACTGGGCTGCCAATGGAGGTAACTTCATAGCCATTGGCATCTAGCATCATTTCTATGGCCTGACGCACAGATAGGGTGTCATCAATGCAAACAATACGAGGAACAACGTTGATAATGGAGTCTTTGGTGTGGTGGCTAGAGGCTAACTGTGGATGATGCAGTAGTTGAAGCTTGCCTTGTTGCATATAGGGATATAACTCATGGGCAATGCTAAAAATATTGCGATTGAGGTGACGTGAAATCTGAATAATGGACGTTTTGCCATTAGCCATTGCTAAAAGTGGGGACAGGTTCGACGCGAGAGCTGAGCGATAGGACTCTAAGAGCAGTGGACAATCATCAAACGAGCTGAAGTGAGGCTGTAGCTGCAGCCATCCCTGGAGTTGCCGAATGACTCGTTTAACGATAGGACTAATGCTAAAGTCAGTCAGCTGGGGGCTCAGAGATGCTCTGAAACGAAAGGAAAATCGACCCTGGTGCAAGCTGATCACCTCAAACAGGGTTTCCTCGATCAGACGATATAAGGTTGACCGTGCCTGTTGGGTGGTGAGGTGGCTATTCTCTAGTAACCACCAAAGAGTGCCATACTCTGGCGGTCGCAGTGGAGCTAGATTAGATAGATTAACAGCAGCCCAATTGATCGAAAGATGGAGGGGATGCAATATATCCCGTAGGCGATCGAGTTGCTCATTTGTGCGTCCGGCATAGAGAATGCCTCCATTGGCAAAAAATACGAGCCATGAATTGGTCTGTCCTTCTACGGTGGCATGCTCATCAAAAGATTCGATGTAAAGTTCTCCAGTTTGCTGACCAATGTCAATCAGTTGGAAAATACTGCGAATATCCAGCTCGCTTAACTGGCCCTGCATAGATTTTGTCCTAAGGATTTGGCACTTGGTAACTAGGTTGGCTACATTGATACACGGCATTAGCTACAATTATTAGCATTTAACAGTAGCTATACTGTTGTCGGATGGGGTAACTCTCTGGTTCAGGTGATTTAGCTATTTTTTATAAAGTAGTGGCATAGTTCTATGTGAATGGCATGTACTGGTAAACGTTTACTACCCACATGCCTGCTCAGGAATGTACATATTAAGGAGAAAGGTATCAACACATTAAGGCATCAGCACATTAGGGTAGTGTCTAAGTCCGAGCGATTAGGGAATTGTTTTTATAGATAGAGTTTTCCGCTTAAGGCAGATACACTGGGTGAGCTGCTCGATTTTTTAGAAACTATCGTTAACTGTAGATAAGATATTTCTCAGGTATAGCTATTGATCTTGCTGAAATATATAAATACATTGCCTTGGGCTTCTATATTACTAACTGAACGATACGTAGATGTTGTGTAGGTAAATAGCTGTTACTGATAGCTATTGGTTAGACGAAGGGGATGCCAGCGTGCGTTATTTGGCCGAAGTTCAGAAAAAAAGTGGATTTATGGGCGGCAGCCGGGCTGAGTTTAAGCTTCTGGCATGTGAACGCTCAGAACAAAATTGGAGTGCGGTGTCCGGGGATGAATTGATCCCAGCTCCAGATGATGCCGGTTACGGTGCAGGGACTCTGATTTTAATTGAACTTTCCAATGGTCGTCAGGTACAACGTCACTACGAGGCAGGACGTCAGCTAGTTAGTATTCTGCAAAACTTTTCGAGTCTCAACAAAAAGTTTAAAGCCCAGGAAGATGAGATCGAGCAGTGGAAAGAGTCTTTGACGTATCAAAGTCAGGCCCTTAATCAGCGTGAGCTGGAGTTGGAGTCTCGTGCGGATGAGGTTAAGCAAGCAGAAGCTGACCTGGCCGAGCTGGAGTCTCAGAAGGACGAATTAGAGACGTTTCGCGCAGACTTGGACGAACAGCGTCAGGACTATGAGCGGAAGAATTCGGAATTGGAAGGTGCCTGGGCCCATTTGAATGGGGAAAAGCAGAAGTTAGAAGAGCATCGTGAAGCTGTATCGGCCCAAACGGGGCTAGATGCTGGCCAAACGCAAAAACTGCGGAATGCGGTGGAGCAGCTAGTGGCCAATGTCGCCCCGATGGAGGATATGCGGCAGCAGCTGAATAGTGCTAGGACGTTTGTGGGCGAACATCAAGGACTTCTACAGGACTGGCAGCAAACGGTCAGTGAGCAGCAAGAGCAGCTGCAATCAAAGGCAGGAGATGTAGATAGGTTTAAGCAGTCTCTTCAGCAGCTTTACCAAGCGACAGATGCTGAACGGAGTGCTCTTACTCAGCTATGTATAGAACTTCAGCAGGCAAAGGTGGAGCTTGCTCAGAAAAAGCAGCAAAATCAGCTGGTATCAGAGCAGATTAACCAGCAGAGTGGTGTGTATCAGAAGGTCTATGAGCTTCTGAATACGGGTGATCAGGTCCGGCTAGGGAAAAAGATTGACCTCAGCAAGCTCGAAGAGATGTCGGTCGAGGATCTTGAGGCTTTATTGGCCAACATGGAGACAGATTTGGAGAAGATGTCTCGATTTGTTAGCGATCAAGAGGAGGAACTGACTTATCAGCAACAGGCAATTGATGAGTTAAAACAAAAGGCAGAGGCAGCCAGTGAATATGATCGGCTGCAAATTGGGGCCGAGATCAGTGATGAGCAGGATCGCTACGATATGCTCAATAAGACACTGGTGGGACAGCGACGGAATTTGCTGGAACGCGAAGAGGTTCTAAGTCAGCATCGGGCGGTTTTGCTCAGGCGTCAGGGTCAAGCTACTGTTGAGAGCCCAATCGCGGATTCTGCTGATTTGGAGCCAGTGCTAGACCATATTGATCAGGTACGGCAGGATTTGGCAGACCAGGCAACGGCATTGGAAGAGCTGATTATACAGCTGCAAACTCGCTGTGATGAGCTACAACAGCAGGTGGATGCAAAGGAAACGGCGCTGGCAACTCAGCTGACAAACCTTGAGAAAGAGCGTGACACGTTAGAGCAAGCGGTTAAGGAGTGGGCCGGATTAGAACGCGCGATCGCAACTCGCCATGAGTATCTAGGCCCTGCCACCGAAAAAATGGAGACCACTCAGCAAACTCTGGATACTGTCTTTGGCACCTTAGAACGATTCCAGGAGGTCAATGATTATCAGCTCCAGGCTATCGCTGATATGCAACAAACTATCCAAAGCCTGTCCAATGAGCCTGCTGCCGCGTAGGTTCTGCTATATTCCCAATGAGATCGGTTTTTATGATTTGGGTCAACGAGCACATCGATCCTTCAGGTATTGTGTATTCGGCGATTGCTTGCTGCGATCGCACAGCCGCCGAAGAATGCCACACAACATTTCAAGCTGCCCTGACAGATGAACAAAAAGAAGCAGGCTGGATCGCCCGGTTACGCACTGTAGACTCCTGGGATGATGTCCCCATTAGCGCACTCAAACTATCGTAATGTGGGCAATCCCCATTGCCTCACGCTACTAAACCCATGCCTGAACATTTCATAAAGCTCAGTCAGTTTCTCAAACTCAACGACTTAGTGCAGTCCGGCGGCGAAGCCAAACACCTGATTCAGGATGGCTATGTTTTAGTCAACGATGCAGTAGAACTACGACGCGGTCGTAAATTATATGCTGGGGATCGGGTTACCTTTGCGGGTCAAACCTATGATGTCACCTCTGACTCAGAGCCCCACTAAATCAGATCATCAGAATCGCATATTATCGCTAGCCTCACATAAAAAAGCTCTGGGGTGATATCAGGAATTTTATCCACACATATTACCCCAGAGCTCAAAAAATATTCTGAAACTGACTAACTGATGCTACTTACGCAGAGGCGCAGACTGTAGAGGCTTTTTTTCAGAACCGTGACTATGATTGTTCGCAGCAGCGCCATGATCGTTCTTATGGCCATTCTTATGACCATTAGTAGAACCCGCCGGACGTGGCTGAATCAACCCATAACCACCGTGATTCCTTTCATACATCACATTAATCTCACCGGTTTCTGAGTTGTAAAACACATAAAAGTCGTGATCCACAAGCTGCAGATTTTCTAGGGCTTCCTGCACCGACATCGGAGCCATGGCAAAGTACTTAGTTCTAACCACCTCTTCCGGCAGTTGAGGCTGACGCTGCTCCAACAGCTCTGTCACCTGTAGGTCAGCATCCTTAGAGCTAACATCAACCTCCATAGAACGTACCGACACATGCTCAGAACTGCGACGCTTTTCTTTGTATTTACGCAGCTGTCGGCAGATTTTATCAGCTACTAAATCAATACTGGCATAAAGGCTGTCACTGCTCTCTTCAGCTCGTACAACGGCCCGGTTTACATAAACAGTAACTTCAGCACACTGGCGCTTGGGCATGTTTGTACCACCAGCCACAGACAAGCAAACATCAACCTTGTTGATCATTCGTTGAAAATGGCTAACTGACTTCTCAATCTTCTGAGAAACATGCTGACGAATAGCCTCTGTAATTTCAATATTTTTACCTTGGATAACAAGCTTCATAGAGCTAACTCAAGTGATAAGAAGATAAGCGATTAATTTCACCCTAGCACTTTAATTCCAAGAGAGTTTTTCTGTTTAGAAACTTTTTTATCCGTTGACAATTCTTTAGACTCAACATGGGATCACTCGAGTGCTACTGCTCTCACCCTAAAGCGGAATTTCTTGTATACTAGTGATCCCATGTGGCTGACTTATTATTTTGCATTGTAATGATTAGCCCACATCACAAGGGTGTTATTGCTTATCCCCCAATCCTGTAACTGTCACTATTGTTAAACTTCAAACTAATAGCTATTCAAGATTTATTTGCGTCTTAGCGTATCAAAAGTCTAATAAATCTACGGTCAGGTAAATTACGTATCAACCCGCACAGAATCAATATTCTTCTAGTGGTTAAAGATAAAAAACTTATTATTCAAGATATTGGATTAATCACCTACAAATTGGCTTGGCAACATCAACAGGAACTCGTGTCCGAGCGAAAACGGACCCCTGATCTCGACGATGTTCTCATCCTGGCCGAACATTTACCGGTATACACCCTTGGAACCGCGTCCCAAGCGAAGTTCGTGCACTTTGACCTGGCAGATCCAAACTATGAAGTTCACCGCATAGAGCGCGGTGGAGAAGTGACTTATCACTGTCCTGGTCAACTGGTGGGATACCCGATTTTAAATTTGCATTATCATCACAAGGATTTGCATTGGTATTTGCGCCAGTTAGAAGAGGTCATTATCCATACCCTGGCCCATTTCCATCTTCCTGGACAGCGCATCAAAGGACTGACAGGCGTATGGGTTGAGGGATATAAGCTGGCCGCCATTGGCATTAAGGTAAGCCGATGGATCACGATGCATGGCTTTGCTTTAAATGTATGTCCTGACTTATCAGGGTTTAAGCACATTACTCCCTGTGGTATTGCCGAGCGTCCTGTCGGTGCTATGGCTCAATTTATACCGGGGCTTACCCCGACTGAAATTAAACCTGTTTTAGTCAGATGCTTTGCCGAAGTTTTTAACCTAACCGATATGGACTACCCCCACGGAGGACTAGTCAGGGACAAAATCACTCCGGGATAGCGAACCGTCTGACGGACCCATACAATGGTTGGATAGCGGACATTTAGCTTATGCCCGATCCTAGTTTCCCTGAATTCGCAGCCTCTAATGGATTTCATTCAGCTATTCCAACCCTGATTGGAGTCGAGAACAAATCCAGGTTTTCATCCTTTATTGACTCTACCCAGGAGCCTCAGCATTATTCCTGGCAGAACGGAGGATATGAGTATTCGTCTGAAAGTAACGCGCGACTGAGCCCCCTGACGTTTCATGCAGAACCGCTGGCTCCCCTGCGTCAGCGCGATGAGCAGGCATTAGAGGACGTCTTTGAGGATACACAGGTTGAAGACATTATTGCCGACATCTGTACCCGGTTAAAACAGCTCCATCCGGAACCCTGTTGGGACGATGATCCTTTCAATTTTTTGAGCGGATACCTATAAAATTCCAGTCAAATTCCAGCCAAGGCTAAACTGGCCCGTCTGTGCCCTGAGCAGACACAGACGAGCTGGTTTGTGTTGTTAGATGACTAAAATGGGATTTCGTCGTAATCCGGGGTTGCAGCAGGCGGGCTAGTAGCCACAGGTGGCGCAGCAGCGGCAGGGCGGCTGTTGCTAGCACTGCTGCCTTCAGAGATGGGCGGGGCCTCAGCCATCATCATGGACTGCAGCTCAGCAATGCGATGCAAGCGCTGGACGGTAATCTCTGCCTGCTTTTCTCGAAACCCTTCGGGCCGATCCACACTTTTCATCGTGAGTCGACCTTCAATTACAACCCGATCGCCTGCACCATAGCTGGAGTCCTGGATGGTTTGGGCTAAATTTCCCCAACCGACGGCCTTAAACTGAGACGGGCTATCATCTGGCCTTAGCCCCGCTATTTTGACCTTAAATTCGGCAATGGGAGTTTGATTATCGGAGGTATAGCGCAGCTGCGGTACCTCGACAATCTCTGCCATGAGGATGCAATGGTTCATACAACTTGTTCCTCTCGAATACCCTGCTCTTTTTCGATAAAACTTTGAACCCGATGACGATAATCCTGCAGATTGGTATCTACCCAGTCACGGTCTTCACCATTGGCAAAGATATGTACCAGCGGATCGCCCGCATCCGGAAGAATTAGCACCCAGCTATCGCTGGTGCGGTCAATCACTTTGACACCATCTACCAGTTCAAGCGTATCAGCAGGATGACTTTCCACAAGATAGCGCATGAGCGCACCTTTGATGGTCCATGGGCAACGCAGTGTTTGAACTCGATGGGAAATCCGTGGCAAATCGCCCCAGATGCGTCCGAGAGACTGCTCTTGAATCGTTAACATTTCAATCAATTTAGCGATGCAAAACATGGCATCAAAGCCAGGGTGGAGCTGGGGAAAGATAAAGCCCATGTCACCACTGCCACCTAACACCACATTACTGCTAGCTTGACAGGCTTCCATCAGAGCTGTGGGGTTAGCCTTGGTGCGAACCACGCTCCCCCCGTGGCGACGAGCAATTTGCTCAATCGCCCCTGAGGTATGAACGGGAACGACCACAGTTCCCTGAGGGTGAGCGGTCAAAATCATGTGGGTCATGAGCGCCGTTAGCATCTCCCCACGGATCGGTGATCCCACCTCGTCCATCAGAACTAACTGCTCGCCATTGGCAGAGACTTGTACCCCAAAGGTGGCTTGTAAGGCTTGTACCACCTGACCTAGCTGACCTAGCATACCCTCCCGTTCAGACAGAGAAGGCGCTGTCTGGCTCAGACTAGCGTTGAGCACAACCGCATCACAGCCAAATTTCCCAAGTAATCGGGGCAGGACCGCACCGGAAACTGCATAGGCGTAATCGATCACAACCTTAGACTTGCTATGGCGGATAGAGCCGACGCTCAGGCGTTTTTCAAACTCGGTCGTATAAGTGTCTACCAGGTTGGTTGGGTAGGAGACTTCACCAATTTCATGGATTTGAGACCGTCGCAGATTTTCTTTAAAGTAAGAACCTTCGATTTTCTTTTCTTTGCCCTTGGGAATATCGATGCCTTTTTTATCAAAAAACTCAATCAGGATCTGATCGGCTCGGTCAGGATGGAGCCGCACATGAATGCCTCCAGCCACATCCAGTGTGGGAATAATAGTACGGGCAACCGGTATGGCTGTGGCTTCTAGGTTTTGGATATTGATGCCAACGGACATGAGTCCGGCAATTAGCGATCGCGACACCATCCGCGAAATACTACGCTGGTCCCGTGAGACCGTAACATAGGAACCCGGTTTCAAAATAGACCCGTAGGCCGCCCCCAGCTTGACCGCAAACTCAGGAGTAATATCAATGTTGGCAAGGCCTGTGACTCCACGTTGACCAAACAGATTGCGTTGAGCTGTATTACCCCAAATCAGATTGATATTTAGAGTTGCCCCAGACTCGATCCGTTTACTGGGCCAAACCCTCACCCCTGGACTAATTTGCGCCTCTTCCCCCACTGTAGAGAGTGCCCCTACAACAGCCCCTTCCAGAACATGTGCCCGTCGATCAGCACGGGTACCACGAGCAATCACACAAGCCCGCAGATGGGTTTCATCACCAATGATCGCCCCGTTCCAAATAATGGGCCGTTTGAGATCTGCATCACTGCCAACCGTCACATTATCACCGATGACCGTACCTGGCTCTAAGGTGACCCGAGCGCCAATCCGGCAGTTACGGCCAATCAAAACAGGAGGCTTGATCGTCGCTGTTGGATCAATATGGGTATTCTGTCCCACATATAATCCGGCTGAAACTTCAGGGTAGGCAAAATCCACCAGCACTTTGCCTTCTAGAGCATCGTACTGAGCTTCACGATAGGCTTCGAGATGGCCTACATCGCACCAGTAGCCATCAGCCACATAGCCATACATGGGCTCACCCTTTTCAAGCAGCAAGGGAAAAAGATCTTTCGAAAAGTCCTGCTCCTGGTTGGCAGGTAGATAGTCTAAGACCTCAGGCTCCAGAATATAAGTACCCGTATTAACCGTATCTGAAAAAATTTCACTGGTAGAAGGTTTTTCTAAAAACCGTTTGATGCGGTTCTCTTCATCGGTGATTACCACCCCAAACTCAATCGGGTTAGGCACCCGAGTCAAGACAAGCGTTGCTTTAGACCCCTTTTCCTTATGAAAACGAACGGCTTCTTTTAGATCAAAATCGGTAATACTATCACCGCTAATCACCAGAAACGTATCATCTAGCAGCTCCGCAATATTTTTTACACAGCCTGCCGTCCCTAACGGCTGATCTTCCTCAACGGCATAGGTCATTTGTACCCCAAAGTCATGCCCGTCCTGAAAGTAGTCCCGCATGACATCGGGTAGGTAATACAGAGTAGCAATCACTTCCTTAATGTCATGCCGCTTTAGCAAATTGACAATATGCTCTGCGATAGGCCGGTTGAGCACAGGAACCATGGGCTTAGGCAGGTCACAAGTCAGAGGTCGAAGCCGGGTGCCGGAACCACCAGCCATGAGTACTGCGCGCATAAATCCTCCTATGATTTCGTGGAAATTCAAACAATTGTTATTGGATATTCGTCGTCAATGGCTAACGACGCTACCCTGTGAACTGCACCCGTACAGTGTTTGCCACGAGTGATGTTTTTTTCCCGTCTTAGTTAATTGTATTCATTGTTAATTGTACTTGTTTTATTAAGCTCACCTTCATATTCATTAAGACACTCTTTAAATCACTAGTCTGGTATCACACTTTGATATGAACGCGATGGCACCGTCCACCAACCGCAGCTGTAGGTTTCGGCTAGTCACATCGGCTAGTCATATTGGTGGGGCCATAGGATAAATCTCGACTAAATCTCGATCAACAGAATCACTAAAAGGACACACAAACCGATGACAACCCTATTAGGACTTTTATTAGTAGTTGGATATAGCTATGGAGCTTGGAAATTTTGGACTGGATTTAACCGCACTAATTTCAGTAGCGGCAAGCTTTATCTAACGCTGCTGTGGCCTGTGTTTATTATTAGCGCTTCCTATCGTCAGAACTTTACCAAAGCCCTAAAAGGACGTTAGCTCCACGCTAGCCATCACGCTAGCCATCGTGAATCTACAAGAAATAGGACATTTGAAATGGTAGTAGGCCAGTTGCAGGCGGTTGCGCAAAGATTTGACCAGGAGTATCGAGGCGAATCATTTGAGCTACCGGACGAGGTCGAAGAGATGGCTGTGTTTAGAGAATGGGTTGCTGGCAGCTTGACACCGCGCATTACCAGTAAGTTTTGGGAGCTGGCCAAGCCGAAAAAAGGTCAGCGCTGTCTAGACCTAGGCTGCGGTCTCAGTTTTTTGATTTATCCCTGGAAAGAGTGGAAAGCCACATTTGTCGGCCAAGATATCAGCCAAGTTGCCCAAGCAGCGTTAAATCAACGTGGCCCTCAGCTGGATTCAAAGCTCTTTAAGGGGGTACAGCTAGCACCTGCCCATAAGCTGGACTACGAACCAGCGACGTTTGACCTGGTCATCGCCACCGGGGTGAGTTGTTATTACCCACTGCACTATTGGGAGCAGGTAATGACAGCTGTGAAGCCTTGCCTAAAGCCAGGAGGCAACTTTGTCTTTGATGTCATCAATCCTGAGCAAGAGCTGGCGGAAAATTGGGCAATTTTAGAAACCTACCTAGGGGCTGACGTTGAACTGGTGGACTTAAAACAATGGCGAGCTTTGATCAAAGCGATGGGAGCTAAAGTCAGTAAACAATCGGCAGGTGAGGTTTTCCAGTTGTATCGAGTGCAATGGAATTAATCGAGAGATGGGCATCGTAAAGAAGAATGGCTGAGCATCCCGACGATTATTTGCGGAAAACCGCCCTTGACGGTTACGGCTGAAGTGCTATGTTGGTGTCTAAATTTTTGCGGCAGCAATTTTGTTTGAAGACGTATAGTTAACGTTAAATATCTCGCAGTTGCCAAGTGTGACCTTGACCGCTATATTGCCTTCCATTCACTCGTAATTCTCAACCGCTCTATTGATCTTAGATACCGGCCATACCGTCGCTTGTGATTATGTCGCCTAGCCCTTCGCTACCCTTCAATTCCCTTCCCGAGGGCAGCACTCTTCCCGGCGGTACACCTGTCTTTGCGCTCAAAGAACTGGTGGCACGACTGCAGCGAGAGCAATACAAGATTCAGGATTTGCTCAGCTCTTTGGGATTTGCCCTGAGAAGTCTGAATAATATTAGTCAGTTTTTAGAACTGATTCCTATGATTGCCAGCCGGGTTACAGACGCGACGGGTGGTGCGTTGGTCTTATTTCGCCCCAATGGTCAGCTACGTTTAGAGCGTCTTTACTGTCCGACCAATGATACCGGTCAAACGGTGCGCTATGCCCTAGAGTCGGCTACACGCCAGATTACTTCGTCCTTGGCGGCTTCCCTAGGGACAAAGGAGAAAGATGGTGAGACGGTTGCTCTCACCCATCAGGCAGCTCGCAGTGCCATGGTTACCCTTGACCAGCAGCTAAACCATTTTCTATCCCCTGATCTAAAGCTGTTTGGCACATCGATTATTGTCCAAAACGTGGAGCGCGGACGTCTCTATGTTTTTAGTGATGATAGAGACTATGCCTGGACTGAAACTCGGCAGAAGCTAGTCCGTTTGGTGGCTGATCAAACAGCCGTAGCTATTGAAAATGACGAGCTGACCCTAGCTCTGCGCAAAAAAGAACGTTTGGATCGTGAATTAGAGCTAGGAGCCGAAATCCAAGAAAAATTGCTGCCTCGCCAATGCCCGATCATTGAAGGGGTGGATTTAGCAGCTCGCTGTCTGACAGCCCAAAAGGTTGGGGGAGACTATTACGATTTTATTCCCACCACCTATGATCAGCTGCGCAGCCCGAGCACACAGCAATCATCTGCCCAGCCCTGGAGCATTGCCATCGGTGATGTGATGGGAAAAGGTGTGCCTGCGGCTTTAATTATGACCATGTTGCGGGGGATGTTGCGGGCCGAAGTACTCAACGATCACTCCCCTGGCCAAATTTTGCAGAATCTCAACTGCGTCATGCACAACGATTTAGAAAGTTCTAATCGGTTTGTGACGTTGTTTTATGCAGAGTACGATCCTAGAACACAGTTATTTGCCTATGGCAATGCGGCCCATAACCCCCCCCTGCTGTGGCAGGCTGCCACTAATACCATTGGCCGTCTAGATGCTGATGGCATGCTGTTGGGTCTAGATATTGACACCCGCTACCATGAGGGCCAAATGCAGCTCTATCCGGGAGACGTGGTGATTTTTTATACCGATGGCTTTACCGATGCTGCCAATATTCGGGGTGAACGGTTTGATGAAGATAACTTGATCAAGGCTGTCTGCTGGGCTTGCCGAAATCTGGAGAGCTCCCAAGAGATTCTAGAGTATCTGTTTAATCTATTGCGTCACTTTATTGGTCCTGATCGTTCAAAGGATGACGATACTACGCTGGTGGTGATGAAGGTGACTCAACCAGCGGAATTTCGTCAGCTATCTGCGATTGAATCGTAGAGTCGTTCCATAGAACAACGACTCTACGGTTTGGTAAATGGCTTGATGTTATTGAGGTGGGGTGCAATGATCGGGTTGCCAACTTTTTATCTACCGTTTTTTTGCTAGCCCCCATGAAAATCGATACATATTCTGGTTTCCTGAGCGATTTTGCAGATCCAACTGCACCCGTGCTAGGTCAGGCAGTTCCTGCAGCCACCACCCCTGTTATTGCCCAACAGTTCGAGGACAACTTTTTTGATCATTCGGGGGATATTTTAGGCAACTTTGTGGAGTCTGGTCAGCTGTGGGCGTTGTTGATTGGCATTGTGGTCGGCTATGTAATTCGAGGTGTTACCACTTACTAGCTGGCATCGTCATGGGGTAATCTCAGTCAACGTGTGTCGATGATTCGATACCTTGGCTATTTTCAGGAGTTTTCATGAGCACGCCATCCACCCCTTGGAGTCAGCGATTTGAAACGGGACTGCATCCGATTGTTGCTGAGTTTAATGCCAGTATTGGTTTTGATATTGCCCTGGTTGAATATGATCTGACGGGATCTCAAGCCCATGCCAAGATGCTGGCTAAGGTGGGGATTATCTCAGAGGCAGAAGGTCAGCAGCTGGTGGATGGTCTGGAAGCCATTCGGCAGGAATATCGCCAGGGGACGTTTACCCCTGGTGTGGATGAAGAGGATATCCATTTTGCGGTGGAGCGCCGTCTTACTGAGCGCTTAGGTGCCCTGGGGAAAAAACTGCATACGGGACGTTCGCGCAACGATCAGGTGGGTACGGATATTCGGTTGTATTTGCGATCGCACATCCACATCCTACGCACCCTGCTCCGAGAGTTTCAAAAAGCGCTACTGACCCACGCCACAGAGCATGTAGACACTCTGATTCCCGGATATACTCACCTGCAGCGAGCCCAGCCCCTGAGTTTGGCCCATCATCTACTGGCCTATGTGGATATGGCCCAGCGCGACTATGAACGTCTGGGAGATGTTGTCAAACGGGTCAACACCTCTCCCTTGGGGGCCGGGGCCTTAGCCGGTACCCCCTTCCCCATCGACCGTCAGTACACAGCCGAGCAGCTAGGCTTTGAGCGCATCTATACCAATAGTCTAGACGCCGTCAGTGACCGAGATTTTGCCATCGAGTTTGCCAGTGCCGCCAGTCTGATCATGGTCCATCTCTCTCGCCTCGCTGAGGAGATCATTTTTTGGGCTTCAGAGGAATTTCGGTTTGTGACACTGACTGACAGCTGCTCCACTGGCTCAAGTATTATGCCCCAAAAGAAAAATCCCGACGTGCCTGAACTGGTGCGGGGTAAAACCGGGCGAGTCTTTGGCCATTTACAGGGTTTGCTGACCGTGATGAAGGGACTGCCCCTGGCCTATAACAAGGATTTACAAGAAGATAAGGAAGCCTTGTTTGACACCGTGAATACGGTGCAAACCTGTCTCCAAGCCATGACGATTTTGCTGCACCAGGGTTTAGAGTTTCGTCCCCAGCGGCTGGCCGAAGCTGTCGCTAGCGATTTCTCTAACGCCACTGATGTAGCTGACTATTTGGCAGCTAAGGGAGTGCCCTTTCGGGATGCCTATAACCTGGTGGGTACGGTGGTAAAAACGTCCCTGGCCGCTGGAAAACTGCTGAAAGATCTGACCTTGGATGAATGGCAGGCCATTCATCCGGCGTTTGAAAATGATATCTATGATGCGATCGCACCGAAACAGGTCGTCGCTGCCCGCAATAGCCTAGGCGGTACCGGCTTTGACCAAGTCAGACAGGCCCTAACAAAGGCTCTAGAAATAATTGAGGCCGACTAGCCTATAGGTTTCTTTACCGATACCGAGAATCATTCCAGTCGTAGCCTGAAGGTGACGATGGCGGTGCCGACCCGCGATATCCATGATCTCGCTTGGGATGCCAGGTCGTCTCGCCATAGGTACCCGGTCGCCACACCGAACCATGATGGTGATCTGGATGATGGGGTTTCGTGTGATGTCCCGTTGCATAGGCCGCCGCTGCATACTCATCTGCTGTATGAGCAGCGGCCCCAACATAGGGCGCAGTCGGAGTCGGAGACATATGATGAATACTACTCTCATCAACTGGAACCGTTCCGCGTCTGGCAGCTCCAGCTCGCTGACACTTACGTAATAGAGATTCCCAAGTGAGGTTAGGCTGACCTAACGCGGCTCGAAACTTTTCTAACAGAGCCGCATTAGCAACTACTGCAGACGAGGGACGCACCAACGGACGAGACGCTCGTAGAGGGTCTACCTGAACCGCCGCAATCGCCCGTCTGACAGCATTACTCACTTCTTTATGCAGTTCGTGTTTGGCCCTTTGGTACTGAGCTTGCCAACCTTTTTCACTCACCGCATACAATGACGGCAACCGATTTAAAGCATGGGTTTCAACCTCAATCGGCTTAACATATTTGAGAACACGAGTTGGTAGCTGGCGCAGCTGCTGCTCAACCTCTTCTGCTACCAAAAGTTCCATGACGTTAATGTAATCCCGCGGGGGAGGTGTTTTCACATCAACCATGGCATTCGTCACCTACTTAACAACAATCCTGGCTTAGTTAAGCCTGCTCAATCAGGTCATTGGACCTAGGTATGCGCTATTGAAACTGATTCCAGCTA
Organism: Leptolyngbya cf. ectocarpi LEGE 11479; assembly: GCF_015207065.1. GTDB lineage: Bacteria > Cyanobacteriota > Cyanobacteriia > Phormidesmidales > Phormidesmidaceae > Leptothoe > Leptothoe ectocarpi. Next base: position 39,992 of record NZ_JADEXP010000007.1, read on the forward strand.
CGACAGCCCATGGGGTGACACACATAAAAGTGACACTTAAAGAAACGCTCCAGGCATAAAAAGGCACGGATTTGGTAACCACAAGTACGCCTTAATTACGCAGGAATAGATCCAAATCACAGCTCGATATTTCCGGATCGGTATTCGCAAATCAGGACAACTATCGGCCAAAACTCTCAAGTTATCCGGTGGCGCTCGTAACTACGAAGCCTTATACGAGGGGTGTTACACCCTACTTAGTATAACTACCCCACTGCCAAATTGGGCAGCAAAGTAGGCAAAAGCTGGTGTATCTATCTACACAAAAAACAATGGAATAAACACGTTATTCCCCTAGCCAATCGATAGCGCTACCGGCAATCGAATTAAATATGAAGATCCACTTCTTTTAGAAGCGCATTATTTGTTTATATAAGTATATATTGGATGTCAATAGACCGATGCAAACAGCAGTATATGGAGAAAAGAAGGCATTTAACTAATCTACTGCTAATAATTAGGAAAAAATTTTGTCATCAATTGACCATGGGCGATATTGCTTTTCTTATCGGCTTAATTGGTCTATTTAGCATTCTGATGATGACAGACAATGATTAACAGTAAGTGAGTCATCTTTTACTCTATTAGAACTACAAAAGACACAGTGCCTAATAGCTAGCTAAACCTGGTTTGTGCCCATTGTACGTAAAAATAATCTCAGACAGCTTGCTGATTTAGCACGCAAGCTGCCTGAAAAGTGCGCTATTTAGAGAATCGCTGCCCGCTGGGGCGCGCTCAGCTATATTCCTTTTGGTCTGGAATAGGCTGGGGTGGACTGACCTGGCTTAGATAGACTAATAACCGCATCCATCAGCTGAGGTAAAAATCGCTGGAGCCAGAGAGCCGCATGACTTTGCCATCCAACCGTAATTTCTGTATGACGGGATTTAAGACCGGTGATCAGACGTTTGGCCACATGGTGGGCACTGAGGGGCATCACCCCATGGAATACATTAAGCTCTTGCACCATGTCGGTATCTGTCAGGGAGGGCAATAGGCTCACTACCCGAACACCGTGGGGAGCTAGCTCATGACGCAGGGCTTGGGTAAACCCGACGATGGCAAACTTGGTAGCCGAATAGGTGGCCATGGTAGGAGCCGCCACTTTACCCATCAGGCTAGAGACATTGACAATGGTGCCCTGACGGCGCGAGGCCATGCGACGTCCCACCAACCAGGTGACCGTATATAGCCCCATTAGATTCGTAGACATTTCCGAGTGGGCCTGACCTAGATTACTTTGCAGAAAATTAGCCTGGTAGGCAATACCCGCGCAGTTGACTAACAAATGAAACGGCCCGTAGTCTTTCCAAGCCTGGGCAACAACAATATTGACAGCAGTTGGTTCAGTCAGATCAACAGAGAACGGAATACCTTGAGTGCCATACTGACGAATTTCTGTCGCCACTTCCTGCAATCGTTGGCGATTACGAGCAACCAGTAGTATGTGGCTAGCCCCTTGCTTGGCAAGTTCGATGGCAATGGCACGGCCAATACCACGTGAGGCTCCGGTGACCAGAGCCGTTTTTCCTTTCATATCCATAGGGTAAAAATCTCCAAAGGTATCTGAAACCAGGTCTTATCAAAAAGACAGATGGAATCAAGACTGTGCGGATGTCAAAATATTCTTGGGGGCGGGAACCTAGAGGGCTTATTATCTATGCCAAAATCCTCTAGCTATCGCTGCTGAGTTTTGGTATGAATCAATCTGCGGTCTATTAATGAGTTGTAGTAACAACTGACACAATTAATCTCCAAATCAGCGACAGAACAGATGAATCGGATAGTAACCGTAATGCATGGGTGATCATTTCAAACTGCATCACAAACAATTCATGGGTCACACCTTAGCAATTAGAAACAATAGCTGCAACATTTGTTTAAAGAAAGCATGATATTTCTAGAAATATGAGAGTGCTTTTTCTTTGAATTGTCTTGCTACACAAGGGGCTCGCTAATTTTCTGGAGCTATAAAATTTCTTTCAACGGATTATGCTGAGTAGGGCAACCTTTTTTCTCATAAACTCCGTATTTGAGGGTGATTTAGATTGACTTGAATTTTGCAAAGCCCTTTACTGAAGAGATTTTCATGAATATTTAGGGCTCTCATAATTGCGCTATGACCTGAAGCGCAGAGGGTGACACCCCCAGTACTGTAAGAATTACGGTAACCCGTGACTATTTTGAAAAAGTGCTTTAGAGTACAAACCTTCTGATTAGTTTTTTTTATAAATCTTTCTGCTAGCACCAGGGATTGAGTGGGTACAAAAAATAAAATGGTTCAATAACTGTTGTTTGACTTCAACTATTGCAAAATTGTCATTGTGTTGTTGTCAAAGTGGAGAGGTTGCCAGAGACCGCCAGTATGCTCAACACCTACCGGCGATCGCCCTCATTTCAATACAGTCCCCATTACACAGAATTTTTTGAGTGAGTAATCTAAACGTTCTGGTGTTTTAAGGGGTTGAAGACCACCTAGTTCATCTAAGCCTTGACCGATTGCATTACTCGTTTTCAGTATCTCTTGTGTTTGGAGAGCGTCGGTATTTAAGCTGGCTACTAAATCCTGTGCTTTTTGATAGATAGTTTCTGTTTGACGAACGGGTAGCTGAAATGAAAATTCATCACTGCCCTGGATTCCTTTAACCTGCGCGACAAAAGCCCCTTCCCTCTCAGAAGTTATACCTTGAACCTGGAACGATGACATTTGGGTGATTAAACTCTCAATTTCAGGGTCTGATTTTTCCCTCATGCATGCATATTCGATATAGCTATCATCTCCTTGCTGCATAAGAGACAAATAGTTTGCTGTAACGGATTGTGGGGTTTCGCTATGACTGCATCCTGCTAGCAAGCTTACAATCAGAAGCTGGGATAAGTTAATTTTCATTTATAATGATTCATAGATAGACCACCTGTATCCGCATCGGTAGTTACTGTTGATCCGGTAAATCTATTGAGTCAGGCCTTAAACTTTATAGTCACATATTTTTTTCAAGTCTAGGGAACATTTTGAAGCGAAACTATTACAGTCTATCAGAGCACTTTGATCAGTTCGATTCATCGTCCGAATCAGCAACAGTAACAACTAGAACTCTCTTTGGATAGTCATGAAACAGCTGGCCGCTGCTCCCTTTGTAGGATTCGCCATTGAGCTGCATTTTTATCCATTTCTCTAATAAATCCATCTTTGCCATCCATATATCCATCAATATCTGTAGGATATTCTCTTGCTAGCTTGCGCTTTAATTCGCTATATCTCTGCGCATCGTCAGGATGGGCAATCATATAATCTCGAAATGCCAAATGCCGCTCTACTTGATCTGAACCCACCTCGAAAGTATGAACATGATGGGTTCTATCTCCGGCTTGATTATTTTTTCGGAAGTATCGACGCCCCGGAATGCCAAATTCACCCATCACTTCATAGCCCAGGGATTCCATTAAAGAGTTCTGCTGATCCAGTTGAACAATATTATTGACCTCAACTAACAAATCGATAATGGGCTTGGCATAGATGCTGGGAATAGCCGTGCTCCCAATGTGGTGTATGGCAACAACATTTTCACCCAGGGTATCAGTGATTTGTTTCAATTCAATGTCAAAGATCTTTCGCCAGCTAGGATCGTGCGGGACGACTTCTACTTTCCTCATGATTTGAGCATCTTACCGATAACTTTCAACTATAGTCTAACCAAACAGATAATACAGCCTGACGTTTTACTGATCGCCTACGAGGTTTCTACGATACACTGTTCAGGCTATTCCAATAGGGCTATTTGCTGTGTTCACCACCAATAGCAATATCAAAGTGTAAGACGTCCTCACGCTTGCCCAGTTTGGTGTATAGCGCAATAGCGGGCTCGTCTTCGACGCCAGTATCGGCCTGGACAAATATCACATAAACACCACGTTCAGCAGCGATTTCTTTTAGCTTTTCAATGAGAGCTGTTGCAATACCTTCGCGCCGATGCGGCAATGCGACGGCAAGATCGTAAATATAGATTTCACTACGCTCCTGCTCAAACTTTCTCAGCTCATAGGCCGCGATACCACCCACCACTTCGCCGTTCTTCACGGCAGCCAGCGCAATAAACGTATCACTGCCAAGCAATCGACGCAAATAGTCTGCACTCGGGCAGTTGGCAGTATACGTTTCCACGTCGTCGAACGCCTCGCCAAAGGTCATCATCAGCGCCTTCATCGGCGGGATATCATTCGGGGTGAGGTGGTGAATATCGATTACCATTGGCTGTGGATCGGATTGTTATGCTGAGCTTGATGTAAGGCCCATGCTAAACCTGCATGCTGGCTCAACCCTTGAGGTTTATAACCTAGCGCATGGGCAACTTGATCGCCAAACAAGCAGGTCATAATTGTTGCATAATCTTGAGTCAGCAGATAGGGGGAGATGATCTTGTGGGTGTAGGCCATATCATCTTTCTCAAGGGTGGGGTGTTGGCACCCTGCCATGGCCATGGCGTATCCTTCTTGATTCAGCATCTCTTGCAGCGTGTGTGCCAATCCATGTTGTTGAATGTACGCAGCACGATACACCGTGATTAATGTCTCTTCTTGCACTTTTTGTACGGAGGGCTCTTCGCTTGTCCATAGGAGCACGCTCAACCATCCGCGCTTGAGATGGTTTTGCATTTCAAAGCGGATACTAAATTCACTGGTGTAACGATTGGTCCATGCGCCCATGCGATCGTCAGCGATGACCAACCCTAGTTTGAATGCGCTGGCAATATCGTCCCACTGGTTAAGAGTTTTTGCGATCGCATCTTTTGCGATCCCATCTGCATTCATCGCCAGCAGCGTATCCAGCATTGTGGGTACATGTGACTGCCCCATTGGATTCATCACTACCATGGGCAACAGGTCAACATCCGATGCATCGGCATTGAGCATTGTTTCGAGATAAACGCGAAAGCGCTCCTGTCCCTGTGGGATGTTGTAGAGCTCGCGCTGAAGTTGAATTAATGGTACAAATTCAATTTTCATGATGGATCGATACGGTTTGCCAACATTGCTATAGGCAACATCGGTAACATCGGTAAGCAACAGATGAGCCATTGATTCCACGTCAAGGGTGCCGTTGCAAATAGGATATTCATCACTCCCCACTGGCTAAACAAAACTTGTAAAGCAATGGCCACCGCAATACCCACGAGCAAAATTGGTGAATTGACGATGGAGCGTGACTTACCTTGTAAATAGGCCACTAAGCTCTTCCCTAGTTGTCCAATACTGAGCAGATAGATCACTCGTGCCGCCACAAGTGATTGAATCGCCATTGTACGAGCAACGGTAATATCTCCCATTGTGAATTCCGCCCACTCAAAAATGCCAAAAATGAGCACCCAGTTAAATAATGAAACCACCAAGATTCGGTGTAGTAGTTTTTTAGTGATTAAAGGCTCGTTGGGATTACGAGGGGATGCCTGCATAATCCCAGGAGATTTGGCTTCAAATGCAAGGGGTACGGTCATGGTGATGGAGTTGATCATGTTCAGCCAAAGCACCTGTAGCGAAAGGATGGGTAAATCCCGTGCTAACAAAGCACTGATGAGAATGGTCATGGATTCCCCACCATTAACAGGCAAAAGAAATGCGATCGCTTTGCGCAAGTTTTGATAAACGGTCCGTCCTTCTTCAATCGCCGCTTCGATGGAGGCAAAGTTATCATCAGTCAGGAGCATATCTGCCGCTTCACGGGCAACTTCGGTTCCTCCTTTCCCCATGGCAATGCCAATATCGGCTTGTTTCAGAGCGGGTGCATCATTCACACCATCCCCTGTCATGGCCACGACGTCCCCTTTGGACTGGAGTGCTTCGACCAGCTGTAGCTTCTGGGCTGGGGCAACCCTGGCAAAGACTGCTCCCTCTTCAATCGCGGCAACAATTTGGTGATCGTCCATTTTCGCCAATTGTTTGCCATCAAAGGCGATAACGCTGTCGGCAGTTTGAATGCCCATGCGCTGCGCGATCGCCCGTGCCGTAGCAATATGATCGCCGGTAATCATCTTGACCCGAATCCCCGCCGTCTGACAGGAATGAATTGCGGCGATCGCCTCTGGCCGGGGTGGGTCGATCATGCCTTGTAAGCCTAGAAATATCAAACCTGTTTCAATATCTTCATGATCGATAGAATGCTGATGGGACTCCACTGCTTTTTTTGCAAAGGCGAGAACCCGGAGCCCGTCTTCTGCCATCATGTCGACCGCTTGTTCAATCTGGGCAGAGTCAAGGACGATCATCTGTCCCTGCCCATCCATCATCTGAGAACAACGAGATATCAATGCCTCCACCGAGCCCTTCACGTAGATCGTGCGAGACTCACCATCATGGAGGGTGGCCATATATTGATACTGTGACTCAAAAGGAATCGCATCCAACCTTGGTCTGGCAGCCACCAAACCTGATTGACTCAGCCCTGCTTTCGCTGCTGATGCAATCAGCGCCCCTTCCGTAGGATCGCCAACCACCGACCAATCTTCTCCCGTTTGTTTTAACTGAGAGTCATTACACAGCAATCCAGCCACCAGACAATCCTGCAGAGTCCGTGACAGTCCATCCTCAAATGGACTGCTACCACTGGTGCTCAGGCTAATTTCACCTTTGGGGCTATAGCCACCTCCACTCACTCCATAATGTTGCCCTCCAACATACATTGTCTGTACCGTCATTTGATTTTCAGTCAGCGTTCCAGTTTTGTCAGAACAAATCACAGTGGCACTTCCCAATGCTTCCACCGCTGGCAGCTTACGAATAATGGCATGACGACTTGCCATGCGGTTAACCCCAATTGCCAGGGTAATGGTGACTACTGCTGGCAGTCCTTCTGGAATGGCGCTCACCGCAAGGGAAACCGTGGCTTCAAACATATAAATCCAGGATTCTCCCTGTCCCACGCCGATAGCAAAGGTGAGGGTTGCCAGGGTCAAGATTGCGTAGAGCAGCGTACGGCTAAATTTTTCAAACTTGCGGGTCAGCGGTGTTGAGAGGCTAATCTGACGTTCCATCGATTGCGAAATTTGCCCCACTTCGGTGGCATTGGCTGTCGATACCACCAGCCCCTTACCCTGCCCAAAGGTAATAAAACTCCCGGCATAGGCCATATTTATCCGGTCGGCAAGGCCGGTATCGGACGGTAAACATTGGAGCGACTTCTCGATTGGAACGGCTTCTCCCGTCAGGGCAGATTCATCGACTTGTAAATTACGGGCCTGCAGCAACCGTAAGTCTGCGGGGACTTTATCTCCCGATGCCAACAAAACGATATCCCCTGGCACTAAATCTCGCGAAGGAATCCGCAGGTTTTGTCCTTCCCGTACTACCAATGCCTCGGTCGTAACCGCTTTAGCCAGTGAGGCGATTGCCCCCTCGGCCTTCGCTTCTTGAACATAACCAATGACTGCATTGATAACAGTCACTCCCCAGATCACAAATGCATTTGTCCACGAACCGAGGAATGCCTTAACAGCTCCAGCCAGCAACAAAATGTAGAGTAATGGCTGATGAAACTGCAACAAAAATCTTAACCAAGCTGGTTTTCCTGGCTTAAACTGCAGCTCATTCCAACCATATTTTTCATAGCGTCTGGCCACTTCTTCTGCCGATAGGCCGATTGTGACATCACTCGCAAAGTATTCAAGTACCTCTTGCTCAGAAAGTTGATGGTACACAGGCAATGACTGTTGAGCTAGCATCATACC